>CAMAZK010000244.1 GCA_945863205.1 Akkermansia muciniphila
CGAATTGGGGCTTCGTCACCGATCCGAAGATGGTGCATAGCGGCAAACGCGCCATGCGCTGCATCACCCGCGACGACGCGGACACCAGCCACTTCGCCGATGTGCCGCTCAAACCGAACACCGAATACCGCCTGAGCGCCTGGATCAAAACGCACGCCTTCCGCGGCAAAGCCAGCCTCAACGACCACATCGGCCGCGCAGAGACCTCGCCCAAAATCAGCCGCAACCAGGACTGGACCGAGGTGGAAGTCATCTTCAACAGCAAGGACCGCACGAAGGCCAGCATCAACCTCCTCCACGTCGGCAAAGGCGACATCTACTTCGACGACGTGAAGCTCTGCGAACTCATCTCTGAAGCCGAGGAGGACGAATCGAAGCTCGTCGGTGATCCGAAACGTGGTGAACAGATCTTTTGGGAGCATCCCGTGGCAGCCTGCAAAAACTGCCACATCCTCAAAGGCCAGGGCAGTGCCGTCGGCCCAGCGCTCGACGGCATCGCATCCCGCAAAGACGCCGCCTACATTCTCGAAAGCCTCATCAATCCGAACGCCAAGCTCGCCGAAGGCTACACCGCCACGCCGATCAGCCCGATGCCGCCGATGAATCTCATCCTCAAACCGCAGGAGTTTGCCGACGTGAAGGCCTTTATCCTCAGCCTGAAGTAGGTCTTTGCGGTCCGCCCGGCGGAATCTCCAGATTTTTAACATCGTCAGGCGTCCGGCACAGCCTCGTCTGGCGGTGCATGACTGCAAGATGGGCGGAAGGGCGGTCGTTTTCCGCTCCCCCGCTGTCGCTAGCCGCGCATCCCTTGCGAGGGCGATGAAAATCGCATTGAAGGGTGTCAGAGGCTCCCGATGGTGACGTTGTTTCTCCAACCCTCCGCCATGCAATCAAAACCCCGCCCCAGATTTGCCACTTTTCTCGCCGCCACGCTTGTTTTGGCCGGCCTCACCCAAGCCAACGATTGGACAAACTGGCGTGGGCCGCTGCAAAACGGCGTGAGCTTGGAGCATTACAAGAACGCCGGAAAGATCGCCGATAAACCCGCCTGGACCTACGACGTCCATGCACGCGGCACGGCCGTGGTTTTTGAGGGAAAAGTCGTTCTTTGGAGCTACAAGGGCGAGACGACCGACCTCATCGAGCTCATCACCTGCATGGACGCCAAAACGGGGAAGAAACTCTGGGAACATGAGATCCCGGACTACCTCAGTGACTCGATCTACAACCGCTACTCCATCGGTGCGCCGACGATCGACCCTGAGACGAAGCGCATCTACCTCGTCAGCAACGCAGGCCTCTTCTTCTGCTGGGAGATGGACGGCACCGAAGTCTTCGAGATCCCGCTCATGGAAGACCTGGGCCGCCTCACCTTTCCGAACGCCCGTGTCGGAGCCCCCGTCATCGAAGGCGGCGAGGTGATCACCCATTTCATCTACTCGAACTGGGGAGCTGACGGCCCGGCCGCAGACCGCGCCTATGCCTTTGACAAAATGACCGGCGAACTCGTCTGGTGGTCGCGCCCGGGCGTGGTGCCTCCCGTGGACAGCTCCTTCTCCACCCCGGTGGTGGAAACTCGCGACGGACGCCGCGTGATGTACTACACCACAGGCTGCGGCCACATCGTCTGCGTCAATGCACGCAACGGCAAAGCCTACTGGAAGATGCGGTTCTGCAAGAACGGCATCAACGCGTCGGTCGTCCTGCACAACAACACGCTCATCACGATCCACAGCGAAGAGAACGTCGATAGCACTGAAAAGGGACGCCTCGTCTGCATCAAGCTTCCTGAGACCTTCACGGATCCGACCGGCCCGGAAAGCCTCGAACTCGACACCAGCGCCGAACTCTGGCGCCTGCCACTCTCCGCGACCAGCAGCACTCCAGTGGTCGTGGGCAATGTGGTTTACCAACTTACCGACGGCGGTGAACTGTACGCAATCAACGCCACCACTGGCGCGGAAATGTGGAAGAAGAAGCTCAGCAATGCCAATCTGCACTCCTCCCCACTCTACGTCGATGGCCTGATCTACTGCCCCATGATGGAGGGCAAGCTTGTCGTGGTGAAACCCGGCGAAAAAGACGCAGAGATCGTGCAGGAAGTCATACTGGATGGCACCTGCCTCGGCGCACCCAGCGTTTGCGACGGCGTGCTGTATGTCACGACCACCAATCACCTCTACGCCTTCCCGATTCCGAATGAGGGCATCGAGACCGATGCCGCACCGGTCGCGGAAATACCTGCGGCGGGAAAAGCAGCCGAACTGCAGATCATTCCGACCGAAACCGTACTCATGACCGGAGACAAGCAGGCCTTCCGCATCCGCAGCGTCGATTCCAACGGCTTTGTTGTCAGCAAGGACGTCCAGGGCGTAAAATGGGAAAGCTTCATCCCGCCGACCGCAAAGGTGAAGGCCACTATGGACGCCAGCTTCAACGACAAGGGCGAACTCGTCTCCCTGCCGGAGGCAAAAGACAGCGCTGGTGCTTTCAAGGCCACCTCGCCTGACGGCCTCTCCGGCACCATCCGAGGCCGTACCCTTCGCAGCCTGCCGATCAAAGAAGATTTCGAGAGCTACGAGCTGACCGTGGACCAGCCGGACGAAAAGGTGAAGTTTTCCTACCCGCCGCTCCCATGGATCGGTGCGCGCTTCAAATTCGACGTCCGCGAACTCAACGGGAACAAGGTCTTCGCCAAAACCTTCGACCGCCTGCTGTTCCAACGCGCCACCGTTTTCGTCGGCGCCTCCCACTTGTCGAACTACACCATGCAGGCCGACGTGATGACCGAGGGCAGCGCCCGCTCGAAGTCCGACATCGGCCTCGTGAATCAGCGATACCTCATCTGCCTGCGCGGCAACGCCAAAACCATCGAAGTGAGCTCCAACCTTGAGCGCCTAAAGCAGGAAGCTCCCTTCAAGATGGATGCCAACACCTGGTACACGCTCAAAACCCGCGTCGATGTCGCTGCGGACGGCAGCGGCACCATCCGCGCGAAGGCCTGGGATAAGGCCCAGCCAGAGCCTGAAGCCTGGACCATCGAGGTCAAGGTTCCCCACGCCCACCCGAACGGCTCCCCTGGCATCTTCGGCTTCACTGCCATGAACCAGAAGCGCGTCTTCCTCGACAACCTGAGCATCACTTCAAACAAGTAAATCCTCCCGCAAACGCCCCCAGACAAACCTCATGAGAACCAAACCTGCCCTCATCCTCGCCGCAGCGCTCGCCGCCGCCGCGTCACTCCACGCCGCCGACTACCCGCAATGGGGCGGTGGCAATGTCCGCAACATGGTGTCCGATGAAAAGGGACTGCCCATCGACATCGATCCCGGCAAGAAGTTCGGCCCCAAGGCCGCGCCGAAAATCGCAGGCCGCCTCCGCCCCGACGCCCAGGAGGCCAACAAGGGGCCCGGCGCTGAGGACATCGACATGAGCACGACGAAGAACTGCCTCTGGGTCGCCAAGCTCGGCTCCCAGACCTACGGCACGCCCATGATCGCCAACGGTCAGGTCTATGTCGGCACGAACAACGAATCCCCTCGCGACACCAAGCAGGTCGGCGACCGAGGCGTCGTGATGGTTTTCGACGAATACACCGGCGCCTTCAAATGGCAGCTCGTCAGCCCCAAAATGGGCAGCGGCAAGGTCAATGACTGGGAGTACCTCGGCATCTGCGCCAGCCCAACCATCGTCGGTGACAAGGCCTACGTGCCCGGCAATCGCTGCCAGATCGTTTGCCTCGACGTCAATGGCATGTCCAACGGCAATCAGGGCATGCAGGACGAAGGCGCCTTCATGGCCCCTCTCGATAAAGACGGCAAGCCCACCGCCCCGCTCACCCCTGGCGATACCGACGCCGACATCCTTTGGGTTTACGACATGTACAAAGAACTCGGCGTCTTCCAGCACAACGCCACCGCCGGTTATCCGCTCGTCATGGACGGCAAAGTCTTCGTTCCTACCTGCAACGGCGTGGACTGGACGCACACGAACATTCCTGCGCCAGATTCACCGAGCTTCATCATGCTCGACGCTGAAACCGGCGAGCTCCTCGGCGAGCAGGACCACGTCGCCTCCTCCCGCGTGCTGCACTGCTCCTGGTCTTCCCCGAACTCGATCGAGGTCGGTGGAAAAACGCAGATCATCTTCGCAGCAGGCGATGGCTGGGTCTATTCCATGGCCCCGGAGACCAAGAAGAATGCCGACGACTTCGACATCCTCGTCGAAAACTGGCGCTACGACGCCAACCCGCCCGAGTACCGCAAGAACTCCGACGGCGAGCCGATCAAGTACGTCGAGTACGACGGCCCCAGCGAAATCATCGCCACACCCGTTGTCTATGATGGCCTGATCTACGTCCCCATCGGCCAGGACCCCGAGCACGGTGAAGGCCTCGGCTGCCTCAGCTGCATCGACCCCAAAATGACCGGCGACATCTCCGGCAAGGCCGTCTGGACCTTCAAGGACATCGAGCGCACCATCTCCACGCCCGCCATCAAGGACGGCCTCGTCTATGCCGCCGACTACACCGGCCGTGTTTTCTGCCTCGACGCCAAAACGGGCAAGGAATACTGGAGATTCGACACCAAAGGCCACATCTGGGCCAGCCCCGTCGTCATTGACGGCAAGGTGTGGATTGGCAACGAAGAAGGCGAGCTCTTCGTCCTCGCCGAGGGCAAGGAACTGAAGGAACTCAAGGTCATCGAGTTCCCTTCTGCTCTGCTCAGCAGCGTCGTCGCCGCCAACGGCGCCCTCTACGTCACGACACACACCCATCTCTACTGCTTCAAGGAAGGCGCCAAGACGCCCGAAGCGAAGTCAGCCGAGTAATTGGCCACGATCGCAGCTTTTCCGACAAAGGCGGACCTCACCGAGGTCCGCCTTTTTTATGCAGCGACCATCTCCTCACGCCTCTGCCAGCGCTCTTCATGGCTCATGAGCTGGCGGAAGAAGTCCTCCTCTTCCTTCGGCTCGGCGGCGGGATCCAGCGGCATGCTGAAGCGGAGTTCCAGCCCTCGCGGCTCCAGATGGCGGGCATCGGCGGTGCCGCCGTGCAGATGCATCGTGACGTAGCAGGCCATCATGTTCACGCCGAAGTCGTCCGGCTTGCGGCTGCGTGTGTAGAAGGGATCGAACAGATTGGCCGGTTTGTTCGCGCCTTCCCAGGCACCCGTGTCACGCACATACATGACCAGCAGATCCCTGCCGGAGGCGTCCTGCTTGACCTTGGCGCTGATCTGAATGCTGTCCCCTGCGGAGAGATGCGTGACTTCTTCCATAAAGATGAGCCGCCACATCTGCCGAAAACGACCACCGTTGACCTTCAGCGTTGGCACCGAGGGGTCGATCTCCACGTCCACATGGATGTCCTTCTCCTGCAACTGGCCGGCAAAGAGGTCCATCATCTCAGCCAGCACTCCATTGAGGCTGCACTCGTCGATACGGGACACATTCCGCGCGTGGGAGGCCTCCGCCAGGCGCGAAAGCAGGGACTGAATGCGCTCGATCTGTCCCTGTGCCTGGCTCTGCACTTCCATCCAGAACGATGGGTCACGCGGATGTGCGCCTTCGATCTCCTCCATCAGCTTCATCGGTGCCAGATCCACGAAGGCGCGCACCACCGTCAGCGCATTGCGCAGGTGGTGGTTCAGCCCCTCGGCCAGAATCCCCAGCCCCGAGACCTTGTCCGATGACAGCATGTGCCGCACCGTGTCCGCCTTCTCGGCGAGCAGGCGCTCCCGCTCGATCAGCGCCTGATAGTAGTCGAGCGCGTGCTTCAGAATGCTGCCGATCTCCTCCGGATCCCACGGCTTGTGCAGGTAGCGGAAGCAGCGCCCGGAATTCACCGCATCGACGGCAGCCTGGTAGTCCGTGTAGGCAGTGACCAGGATGCGCACGAGATTCGGATTCAGCTTCCGGGCGTGCTCCATGAGTTCCACCCCGCTGTGCCCCGGCATGCGCTGGTCCGTCAGCAGCAGTCCGATGCGCGGACCATACTGCTGCAGCACCGTGAAGCCGTCTTTCGCGTTCGTAGCGATGTGGATGGTGTATTCGTCCTCGAAGATCTCTTTGAAGTAGTGCAGCGCCTTCTCTTCGTCATCGACGTAGAGGATGTGGTAAGGCGACAGTTTGGATGTGGAAATGAGCATCAGAGAGTTTCGGGATTTTTCAGGGACAGCGTGAACTGCGTGTGACTGCCAACGGCGGTGTCGATCTTTACCTCGCCCCCCATCTGCTGGATCAGACGGAAGCAGATGCTCAGGCCCAGGCCCATGCCCTGCCCCACCTCCTTAGTGGTGAAAAAGGGATCGAAAATCTTCGACAGATGCTCCTGAGGGATGCCGCTGCCGTTGTCCCGCACGATCAGATCGATGCCTGTGGCGGTCTGGCAGGCGCCGAGCAGGATCGTTGCCCCCTCACGGCCTGCCAGGGCGTCCAGGCTGTTCTGAATGAGGTTGAGCAGAATCTGAATCAGGTAGTTCTCGTCCGCCTGCGCCATGAGCCCCTCCGGGATTTCATCCACCAGCGTCACGCCCCGGTCGCTGATCTCCTTCGCAAGGAGGCGCAGGGCCTTTCGCGACGTTTCGTAGAGATCCACCGGGCGGCAGCCACGGTTCTCCGGGTGCGCGAAGGTGCGCAGATCGGAAACGATGGCAGACACCCGGTCCACGCCCTCGCCGATGTCCGCGGCGATGCGGTTCACCGATTCGGCCAGTTCCGGCGGCATCAGCTTGCCCTTCTTCTTCAGCAGAAAGATCGCCGACTTCACGTAGTTCAGCGGATTGTTGATCTCGTGCACAATCCCCGCCCCCAGCCGGCCGATTGAGGCCAACTTCTCGCTCTGGGCGAGTTGCGCCTCCGTTTCACGCAGACGGTTCAGCGTTTCCACGAGCTCTTCGTTTCGTGCGGCGAGCTCTTCCCGCTGTTCCTCCACCTGGCAGCGGCTGGCAAACTCCCGCGCCCGGATGGCATGATGCTGGCGGCTGCCGACATACAGCACCACGCAGTTCAGCAGGATGAAGCCCGTATTGTTCACCCAGATGCCCAGCATGCGCTCATCCCCGTGGAGCCGGAGATTCGGGACAGTCGCGGCAAAGTAGGCCAGCAGCACCAGCCCCAGCGTGATTCCGATCTCGCGAAAGGTCCAGTGGAAGACAAAAGCCGTCGCCACGATACAAAGCGTCACGCCCGCGTAGTACCCGGAGCCCGGATCACCGCTCAGGTAGATCATGAAGCAGATCATCAGCGCCGGCAGCAGCGGCAGCACCACCGGATAGGCACGGCAGTACCGCCGGCCCAGATTCCCCTTCAGCGCCAGCAGCAGCGGCACACAGCTCGCCGCGCAGGCGAGGCGCAGTACGAGAAATTCCGCTGTCCTGTCCGGATAGGCCATCCAGTCCAGAAACCAGCACAGCGGCACCAGAATCATGACAAACCACGCGCCCATCCGCGCATTCCGCAGATTCAGGTCGAGCTGCTCCCGCTCAAAACGCTCTGTCCGGGACGCAACACGACCGTCCGCTGCGGGTTCCGAGCGGGACGAGCCGGGAGGTGCCAAAGGGGCACCCACCTCTGCCAGAGCTAACATTGACATAGTTTCCATAACTTTAATAATACAGCACCGCTCAAAGCAAGGCCAAACCGGGGTATTTTTACACATGTCTGACAATTCCGGCCCACAACCCACGATCCAGAACGCACCCCTGCTTGGCAGACCGCCAGCTTTCGCCAT
>CAMAZK010000245.1 GCA_945863205.1 Akkermansia muciniphila
CTGCTTTTTATTCTGCTGTCCCCATTGAGGCGCTTCGCTTCCCTTCGGGCAGCCTTTGGCTGTCTGTCTCGCTACGCTCGGCTCTGCTGTCGAATCTTTTCCCGAGGGGCCATTCCCGGCGCGAATGGCGAAATGGACTTCCATTTGCCTTTTTGGCTGAAATGGACATCCTTTTCGCCATGACTGCGGCGGATCTCACTCCCGATGCCTTGGCGAAACTGGAGGCTAAGCTCATGGCGGACCTCGAAATGGTGCGCAAGGTCCGGGCACTCCTGACGGAACACCAGTTCGACTCTGCCGGCCCAACCACGGCTCCACCCGCAGTGCCGATGGCGGTCCCGGCTCCTACGACGATCTTCACGCCCAAACCGCCGGAGCGTCCCCGAGAGGAGGTGCTGAAGGAATGCCTGGCCGCGACTGCGGGACGGCCCTTTGCGCCGCAGGATTTTGCGCAACGCATCAAGGAAGCGACCAAGCAGTGGCCGGGAGACAAGGAGGTGAAGACCTTTCTCAACCGCATGATCCGCCAAGGCAGCGCTGTGGTGCATGAGGTGCGCCGAGGACGGCCGGGGAGTTTGTATCGTTCCCTGCTGCCGGTGCCGGAAACCTCTGCGACATCCAACGTCACTGAGACCGATGTGCAGGCTCCAAGGGATGGCGCATCGAGCTAAAGGAGAGCGTTCCTGCGGCCGTTTGTCGCAGGATGTGGGCTGAAACGGCGGGTGAAACGGGCCGATGCGTGCCTTGTTTGATCCCACACGGCGGGTGGTTGCAGGGCAAAGAAGGGTGCCTTTGAGCCCACATGCCTGCCATGTCAGCCTGGAGGGCGTGGGAATGCAGCCTGAAGTGTCCATTCTTTGAGCCGACATCACCCATTCTATGAGGGCACTTGGACCATTCATTGACCTCAAAGAATGCATTCATCCTCCCAAAGAATGGACCATGTGGGCTCACAGAATGCATTCTGTTGGCTAAGTGAATGCATTCTTCCGGCGAAAAAATGCATTCTTTGAGCCCAGTCATCGCGTTCTTTCGCTCGAAGAATCCATTCTATTGGCTCAAAGATACCCTTCTGTCAGCCCACAGAAGGGTCGATGTTGGCTAACAAAACGGTGTGTTTGAGCCACCATGGAGGTCGATGCGGGATCGAAGTGCCCGCACTTTGAGCCCGAAGTGCCCGTGCCTCTGGCTGCAAGCATGCGGCATGTGCCCTCGAATGCCACCTGCTTCCCGCTGTGCTGTCACAGATCATAGAATCACTCCCGACCAGGAAGCACCACATCCTCACGGATTTCCCGCTGCCAAGCTACTGGATCAGGGATCACATCCTTCAGCCCGCCCATGGCCCGGATGGCTTCAAAAGCCGCTGCACGCCTCGCGAGCACCTCGGGCGTGGCGATTGGGATCACGCGTTTGAGCTTGGGAGAGGCTTCATTGGGCACCGAGAGCAGCACATGGGCACGCCCCGGCTTCAGCCATTCCGGCAGCGGCGAAAGCAGCTTCAGGCTGCCATCGGCGCTGACTTCGACATCGGTTTCGAGCGTGTGCATGCCCGGGGTGTAGGCGATTCCCGCGAGATCGTAAAGTCTCCGAATCGAGGACGAGGTGCTTGATGCTTTTTTCCGCCTGCGCAATGCGGACCCCTGGCGCGACCTGCCAGAGTGGTTTGGTCCTCATCCAATTCGTCGCCGTCACCGACTGGCTGTTGAGGGTTTTCAAACACCACCTAGCGTCTGACCAGCGTCCTATAGGCCGCGAAAATCATGCGTCATCTCCTCATCCTCATCCTGCTCTGCCAAACTCTTCGAGCCCAAAACACCGATCCGTTTCCGACTCCGCCGAATGTGAAGGGCTTGCAGGTGCAGATGGATGATGATGCGCTCAAGCTTGGCATCCACCATGCGGGCATCAACGTGAACATCACGGCGCTCTACTCCCCGGAGTCAAAGCCGGATGCGGGCGTGTTCGTCTGGAACGAGGGCTACCTCGCATCGCTCGATCGTCAGATCAAACCGCTCTCGGACGCGGGCGTGGCCGTCTATTTGATCGTCATCGCCTATCCGTCGAACAATCCGGCCACCGACGCCGTGGTGCTGCATCCGGGGCATCGGCAGGATGGCAAGTTCAGTGTCGCAGCCGTGAACACCGCGAATGGATTCTTCGCCGCCGTAACGAACCTGATGGCCGGGCGCTGGAGCGGTGCACAGCCGCAGCACGGCCGCGTGTGGGGCTGGATCATCGGAAACGAGGTGAACTCCCACTTCCTCTGGAACAACATGGGCCTCGTCACGCTGGAAACAGCCGCCAGCGAATACGAAAAGGCCTTCCGCATCGCCCACACCGCCATCCGCGCCCATTCACAGCATGCGCGCACCTACGCCTCGTTCGATCATCACTGGGCCGCCAGCATGCACAACGTCAGCCCGGAGGAGTCCACGCCCGGCCGCGACTTTCTCGACACCTTCGCCCGGCTCATGCGCGAACGCGGAGATCTCGACTGGAACGTCGCCTGGCACCCCTACCCCGAAAACCTCGGCAACCCGCGAGCCTGGGCCGACAAAAACGTCACGCATGACGACAACACCCACAAGGTCACCTTCAAAAACCTCGAAGTCCTGCCAAAGCATCTCGAAAAGCCTGAACTCCTCTGGCAGGGCCGTCCGCGCCGCATCATCCTCAGCGAGCAGGGATTCCACACGCTGCTGAATCCCGAAGGCGAGAAGCTCCAGGCCGCCGCCTACGCCTACGCCTGGGAGAAAATCCAAACACTGCCCACCATCGACGCCTTCATCTACCATCGCCATGTTGACCATGCGAAGGAGGGCGGGCTCCGCCTCGGCCTCTGGCGGAATGCTCCGAACTCCATCGTCACCCCTCAAAGCACCAAGCTCATCCACGATCTCTTCAAAAAAGCCGGCACGCCTGAGTGGCGCACGGCGGCGGATGCGCTGCTGCCGGTGACGGGATTGAAAACATGGAATGACTAGTTGCGCGCCAGTGTCTCCAGCAGGCCTCGGGAGCTGATACGAAAATCGCAGAAGCGCACACCTATGTGCGATATGAAACACGCAGCCCAAGAGTGGCACGCATGCTGCGACTAACGGGATAAAAATCAGCGCTGTAACGTGATCATGCTCATCCCCACTTCTTTTAGCAAAGTGCCCGCGTCAAAAACCACCCTGGCTTGCCTTGCCGCCGGTCCAGAAAGACATTTCTGACGTCGTTTCAGAGTCGTACCCCTTCATTGAACGATCTCATGCACAGCCATCCGTGATGGTCGGCATCCAGGACTGAACGTTTTCCCGAACCGAAGCCGATGAAGCCAATCGTTGAAAAGCCCTCCCCGGCGGCAGCCACTGAGCCTGTGGTGTGCGATGTCGTGCGGGGGAAAGATTTTGGCTGCGTGTGGCATCACCACCCCGAATGCGAGATCACACTGGTCACGAAAGGCGGTACAGAACGCATCGTCGGTGACAACAGCACGCCCCTCCGATCTGGAGATTTGGTGTTCCTGGGATCCAATGTTCCGCACGATTACCGCAATCAGCCGGCGCCGGGAACACGCCTTGTCGAAGTCGAAGCCATCGTCGTGCAGTTTATGCCACATCTTCCTGGGCTGCGGGACTGGTCACACCTTTCGTTCATGCAGACCACGAGACGGTTGTTTCAACGCGCCAGCCAGGGCTTGGAAGTCACGGGGATCACACGGCTGACGGCCACGCGGATAATGCAAGACATGACGCTGGTGCAGGGCATGAAACGCGTCATACTGCTGCTGCAACTGCTCGATCTGCTCGCGAACTCGGAGGACTTGCGGGAAATCTGCTCGGCAGCGCCAACCTCTCAAACACCTAGCGGTGTGCCTGACCGGGTGGGGATCGCCTGTGAGTACATCAAGGCGCATCTGGCGGAGCCGATTTATGTCAAGGATTTGGCCGGGCTCGTGGGCTTGGGAAAAAGTGCCTTCAGCCGTCTCTTCAAGAACAGTGTCGGGCGCACCGTGCCACAGTATGTGAACGAGCTGCGCATCGTGCGAGCCTGCCAGTTGCTCGCGGAGACGGACCTGACAGTGGCGCAGATCTCCTTCGAGTGCGGTTTTGTATCACCCGCGCATTTTCAGCGGCAGTTCCGCACCTACCAGCAGTGCGTGCCCCTGAGCTACCGGACGCGGGTTCGCCAAACCGGCTGAAAGTGGCCCCAAACAGGGCCTATGCACAAAAAGCGACTGCTTTGCGCGATTTGGGGATCATCTGAACCCAATGAATGGCCCCAGGGGTGCTCTACGAGAGGCACCCCCTTATGAAACGCCTCTACCCTTTCCTCCGAGGGTCGCGTGGTGTTGCTTCCAGCATCACCTTGGTGATGCAGGTGCTGCTGCCATTCCTCCCGCTCACCGCCGCCACCTTGACGTGGGATGCAGACGGCACTGCCGGAGGCCCGACGGGCGGGACTGGAGTATGGAGCACAAGCGCTCCGCTTTGGAACAACGCGGGGACCATGCAGGCGTGGAACAATGCCGGGAACGACCTCGCGCTCTTCGGCGGCACGGCGGGCACGGTGACGCTGGAAAATGACATCACGGCCTTGGGAATGACGTTCAACACCACCGGCTACGCCTTGGAAGGAAACGGCCATGTGCTGACCTTCGGCGGCACCATCACGGTGACCAATGCTGGGACCATGGTTTCCATCGACGCCGGCATCACCCTGTCCAACTCCTTGAGCTTGAGCGGCGCGGGGGACCTGACGCTGGAAAGCACAAGCAGCATCGAAGGAGGAGGCGTCGGCACAACCCCCGGCACAGAGGGCTTTTCCGTCTCAAAGAGCGGTGCAGGCACGACGATCCTGGGCGGTTCGATCACGAACATCGGGGCGCTGAATGTCAACAACGGCGTCCTCACCCTCTCCGGCAGCATGCCGCGTGACGTTTACAACAGCGCCGCAGGATTCAACGTTCTCGGTGGCACGCTGAACATCACCGGAACACTCGGCACCTCGGCCTTGATTCCGACCGGCCAGTCGGGCTTCTCCGGCAACAGCGTGACCAACTTTTCAGGCATCGGATTCTTCAGCGGCACTGGCTCCACCTTCCGCATCGGCCAGACCAGCAGCGCCACTTTCAATGTGACCGCTGGCACGCTCACCCTGGGCACATCGTCAGCGGGGCTGATCCTGGGCCGTGGCAATGCAACCGCGCAGGGCTTTATGAACATCTCCGGCGGGCAGGTCATCCTCGTCGGCAATACGCTGGTGCGCATCGGTGCGGGCTTTTCGAACACGGAAAGCAGCGGTGCCAGCATCCTGACCCTGTCTGGCACAGGCTTCTTTGAGACCGGCACGACCTCCGGCCTCTTCCTGCTCGGCTCCAATCTCGCGGGCAACACGACCAGCAGCGGCACGCTCAACCTCGACGGCGGCACGCTGGCGACCAACCGTGCGATTACTGGCGGCACGGTGGGTGCCTCGATCTTTAACTTCAACGGCGGCACGCTGAAGGCCAACGGCATCATCGTCACTCTGGCCACCAGCATCACCACCGTCAATGTCCGCGACGGCGGCGGCATCATCGACACCAACAGCTTCAACATCAGCATCGCCAAAAGCCTCACGCATTCCATCATTGATGGGGACAACGCGATCGACGGCGGCATCACCAAGATCGGCGCGGGCGTGCTCACCTTCAGTGGCACGGAGGCCAATACTTACACCGGCCTCACTCGTATCCACGCCGGGGAGTTGGCGCTGTCCAAAACCACCGGTGTCGGCGCCATCGCCGGTGACATCACCCTCGGCGACGGCAGCGCCGCCGCCGTGCTCAGGCTCGTCAATAGCGACCAGATCGCCGACACAAGCGTCATCACCTTTCTTGGCACCGAGGCTAACGCCGGGATCTTCCGCCTCAATGGCAGGACAGAAACCATCGGCGGTCTCAGCAGCACAAGCGCGGCGGGTTTTGTGGAAAACGAAAGCGCCACCAGCATCGCGCTTACGCTAAACAACACTGGCACGCAGACTTTCAGCGGCATCATGCGCAACGGCACGCTGGCGGGTGTCTTGGCGCTCATCAAGAACGGCGCTGGCACGCAAATTCTCAGCGGTGCCAACATCTACACTGGCACAACGACCATCAACGCGGGCACGCTGCAATTTGGCGCGGACAACGTCATCAGCACGAGCAGCGCCCTCGTCATAGCCGCCGCCGGTGCGGGCACGGCCACGCTGGACCTCAACGGCCAGGCTTGGACCGCCGGGGCCATCACCTTCTACGACGCAAGCTCCACGGCCACCAGCCAGGGCATCCTCAACATTGGCACGGGCGGCCTGCTCACTCTCAGCAGCAGCACTTTCACGCTGAACGCCGACAACAACGCGCTCGGTGCACAGATCAACGGCGGTACGCTCGACCTCGGCGCGGCGACGCGCACCTTCACCATTGCTGACAGCAGCAACGCGCTCGTCGATTTGACCATCAACTCGGACATCACCACGAGCGCAGGCAATTTCGGGATCATCAAAGCAGGCGCTGGCACGCTGCGGCTGGCAGGCGCTGTCACGCTCGGCAGCACTCTCAGCGTCAACAATGGCGTGATCGAAATTTCTGGAACAACCGCCACTGGCGCGGCCAGCACCACGGTTGGCTCCGTCGCCACGCCTGGCATCTTGCGCATCATCGACGGCGCTGATTTTTCGACCGCCACCATCGCCACCGGCACCTCTGCCAACGCCAGCGGCGTGATGATCGTGACCGGCGGCACAGTGACACTCAACCCTCCCACCACACAGGCCGGCATCGAGATCGGACGCAACGGCTACGGCGGCCTGTTCCTGTCCGGCGGCACGATCAACACCAGGCGCGTTGATTCATGGGACGGCAGCGCCGCCAGCGCCGTGGCCATGCTGCGCGTCACCGGCGGCATGCTCAACACGGCAAACTTCATCATGCTTCGCAATGAGCACTGGGAATTCACCGTCACCGGCGGCGAGGTCATCCGCACTGGGGACCCCATCGCGCTCGGTTTCCGCAGCGGAAGCAGCACCACGGCCGCAGGCGCGATGACCGTGGCGGGAGGCGTCGTAAACAATACCGGGCTTAACATCACCCTGGGCCAGCAGAACAACAGTACGGCCGTCGGCACAACCCATCTCAACCTCAACGCCGGCCTTCTCATCAACAGCCAGATCGTGCATTCCAACGGCAGCGGTTCGGGCACCCATTCTTTCGTGAACTTCAACGGCGGCACGCTGCGCACCTCGAACACCACCGCCGCGCTGATCAGCACCACTGGCACTGGCGGCACGGGTTCTCTGACCGCTTATGTAAACGGCGCCTTCGGAACCTTCAATGGTGGCGCGGTGATCGACACCAACGGCCTCAACAGCACCCTCGGCATTGCTTTGCTGTCACCTACGGGGAACGGCGTCTCCAGCATCGCCGTGAGTGCCAGCGGCAGCGGCTACGTCGGCGCACCCTATGTCGAGATCAGCGGCGGCGGTGGTTTAGGTGCGACCGCTTACGCCGCGGTCGATCTCGATCCTGCCAGCGCCACCTATGGGCAGCTCACCAGCATCGTCGTCAGCAATCCAGGCAATGGCTACACCTCCGCGCCAACGATCGCGCTGATTGGCGGCGGCGGCACGGGGGCGGAGATCGGAATGGTGACCACCGCAGCCAACACCTCCGGCGGTTTGACCAAATCCGGCGCGGGCACGC
>CAMAZK010000246.1 GCA_945863205.1 Akkermansia muciniphila
CGAGATCGTCGTGAACATCGGCCAGACCTTCCTCGGCCTCAGCATCGGCTGCGCACGCTGCCACGACCACAAGTTCGACCCCATCTCCGCCAAGGATTACTACGCGATGCAGGCCTTCGTCGCCGGCGTGGAGTATGGTGAGCGCGAACTGCGCACGCCGGAGGCCATCGCGGCACGGGAGGAAATGAAGCAGGTCAAAGCGCGGCTCACGGACATCGAAAAGCAGCTCTCGCGTTTCGTCCCCATCGCCAAATCGGGCGTAAAACGTCCGATGATCGATGCGCGTGAGAATCGCGACCGCTTCATGCCCGTGAGCGCCAAACGCGTGCGCTTCACCATTCGCGACACGAACAATCTCGAGCCCTGCATCGACGAACTGGAGGTTTTCACCACCGCAGGCGAAAACATCGCGCTCGGGGCCGCCGTGACGGTATCCGGCGAGAAGGTCAGCGCCGACCGCCACGAGCAGCGCTTCGTGAACGACGGCAACTACGGCAACTCGCGCAGTTGGATGTCGAACGAGGTCGGCAGAGGCTGGGTGATGGTCGAGTTCGCTCGGGACCAGGAGATCGACCGCGTCGTTTGGGGCCGTGACCGACAGGGCAAATTCAAGGACCGCCTCCCCACGAGCTACGTCATCGAAGTCGCCGACGCGTCCGGCACCTGGCGCGTCGTCGCGGACTCCGACGACCGGCAGCGCTATGACGAGCGTGATCGCACGCAGCCCGCGTTTTCCACGCAAGGCCTTCGCCAGGACGAAATCGCCGAGGCGCAGCGCCTCATCGATCAAAAGCGTCCGCTCGACGAGCGTCTGCAACGCATCAGCGCCGAACAAAAGGTCTTCGCCGGTACCTTCCGCACACCGGATGCCATCCACCTGCTCAATCGCGGCGATCCCGAGCAGCCGAAGGAGCCCGTGGAGCCCGCCGTGCTCTCCGCATTGGGAAAAGTGACGCTTACGAAGGAAACCGCCGAGCAGGAGCGCCGCCGGGCGCTGGCCGACTGGATCGCCAGTCCTGAAAACACGCTCACCGCCCGTGTGATGGTGAATCGCATCTGGCAGGGCCATTTCGGCACTGGATTGGTCGAAACGCCGAGCGACTTCGGCCGCATGGGCATGAAGCCGACGCATCCCGAGTTGCTCGACTGGCTGGCCGCCGAGTTCATCCGCAGCGGCTGGAGCGTGAAGCACATGCACCGGGTGATTGTGATGAGTGAGACCTATCGCCAAAGTAGCTTCGGCTTTAGCCAAAGGGATGCGGCTAAAGCCGCATCTACTTTAGATGCCGATGTCCGCTACCTCTGGCGCTTCCCCAGCCGACGACTCGAAGCGGAGTCCATCCGCGACTCAATGCTCGCCGTCAGCGGCCAGCTCAATCTCAAGATGCACGGCCGCGGCTTCAATCTCTTCGACAAACGCGGCGGGTTGAGCGGCTTCGACCCCGTCGAGACACTCACACCGGACAACCAGCGCCGCATGATCTACGCGCACAAAGTCCGCCGCGAACCCGAGGCCGTGTTTGGCGCCTTCGACTGCCCCGACGCCGGCCAGAGCACCGCCCGCCGCATCGAAAGCACCACGCCGATCCAGGCGCTGAACCTCTTCAACAGCCGCTTCACGCTCGACGCCGCCGCCGCCTTCGCCGAACGCGTCAAAACAGAGGTCGGCGACGATGTATCGAAGCAAATACGCCGTGCCTACCAGCTCGCCCTCAACCGCGATCCCGACACCGCCGAACTCCACGCCAGCGAGCCTGCCGTCCGCGAACATGGGCTCGCCGTGCTCTGCCGCGCATTGTTCAACGGCAACGAATTTCTGTTTGTGCCGTGATGAGCCAGCGTCAGGGATTGGGGATCTTCGCGATCTGCACGCGGTAGAATTTACGCACGCCAGTGGCGTTCGTGTCCGTCACGGTGCGCTGTGGGCCAGCGTCAGAGGTGGTAAAGGTGGTGAGTGCGCTCCAACTGTTGCCGAGGAGGGTGGTGCTGAATTCGACGGCATAGCTGCCGAAGTTGTCCGGCTGGGTGTTGAGGACGGTGAGGCTCAGCGTGTCGGTGAATGTCTGGTAGGTGCCTTGGGCCACGGCGGGACTGTTTTGATACACAGCTGCGGCCGTGGCGAGTCCGCTGGCGTTGATGCCGCTGAGAGGTCCACTTTGCACGCTCCACGTGATGCTGCTGGGATCGAGGGGCGCGGTGGAGGTGTCATCGTAGAGCACCGAGGCGCTGAGCTGCAAGGTGCCGCCCTCGTTGACGGTCAACTGCGGTGCCGACAGCTCAACCCCGATCTCCATCAATGCCACCACGTCACTGAGTTGGCCCGCATAGCCAGAGCGGATCGTGTAGCTCGTCGATTCCCCTGCGCCGCCGGGCATGGCTGAACCATCGAACGTGTAGTGCGTGCTTGTGGCACGCAGGCCGCCGTGATCAACGGTGTCTGGAGCCACTGAGTAATGAGCGCTCGATCCCGCGTGTGCGCAGAAGGCGATGGCGAAAAAAGCGATGGAGAGCGGCTTTGTCATGGCTTCATGGAGGCTTCGAGCCGTTTGAGACGCTCTTCCTAATCGGCGAGCTGCTTTTTCAGCGCATCGTTTTCTGTGCGGAGCTGGCGGTACAGCTCCTGCACGGCCGCGGCGGAGTAAATAGTGAGCGGATAGGTGTCCACCTGGAGAATGTCGGAACCGTCAGGCAGTTTTTCGCCGCTGCTCTGGACGTGTTCGGGGAAGACTTTGGCAAACTCCTGCGCGATGCCCGGATGCGTCATTCGCGCCAGCGCCTGCCGCTCCTGGTCAAACCGCGCCAGCACCTGGCGGCTGTCGTGACCGGTTTTGAGGATTTTTACCGCCACCTCCCGCTTCACCGGCGCTGTTTGCCGCGCCAGCCAGACCGTTCCAAAGCCACCTTCACCCAGCACGGACAGCAGCTCATACGCGTCGATCCGGCGCCCGAAGTCCGCCGGCTCCGCAGGGGCCTTGGCGTCGCATTCATGCAGAATCTGGTCCACAAACTGGCTGAGCGAAGAATCCATCGTCAAAACGATGCCACGAAAGCCTCGCCATGACAATCCACGATCCCAAGCGCCGCTGCGTGAAGAATCATCCAACCCCGCACCGTTTGGAACAGACCGCCCCGCATGCTTCCCTCTGCTGAACATCTCTCGCCCGCAGGCCGTCACCTGCTCGACCGTCGCCGCTTCCTGACGAGCAGCACCACGGCGCTCGGCTCGATCGCGTTGACACGTCTGCTGGCTGCGGACGGCTTGCTGATCGATCCTGCGCGGCCGTATGCGCCGCGAAAGCCGCATTTTGAGCCGAAGGCGAAGAACGTCGTCGTGATCTTCTGCGCCGGGGCGGTGAGCCAGCTCGAAACCTGGGACTACAAGCCGGAACTCATCAAGTGGGACGACAAACCGCTGCCCGGCGGCCCGGCGGTCACGTTTCAAGGGCCTGCGGGCAATCTGGCGCGTCCGCAGTATGCCTTCCGACCACGCGGCCAGACGGGCAAATGGGTCAGCGACATGATCCCGCATCTCGCCGAGCTCACGGATGGCTTCGCCTTCGTGCATTCGCTCACCAGCAAGTCGAACACACACGGCCCTGCGGAGAATTTTCTCTCCACAGGCTTCAATCTCGACGGCTTCCCCAGCCTCGGCGCATGGACGACGTATGCGCTCGGCAGCGAAAGCCAGGAACTGCCCTCATATGTCGCAATTCCCGATCCACGCGGCGTTCCTCAAAACGGAGCCAACAACTGGGGCCCCGGATTCCTGCCCGCCGCATTTCAAGGCACCACGATGAGTTCCAAAAGCCCCGTGCGCCATCTCTCCGCGCCCGGCGTGTCCGCGCAGGCGGATCAAGCAGCGCGTTCACTCCTGCAAAAAATGAACGCTCGCCATCTCGAAGCGAATCCCGGCGATCAGAAGCTCGCCGCACGCATCGCCAGCTACGAACTCGCCGCGCGCATGCAGCTCAGCGTGCCGGAGATCAACGACCTCGGAACCGAACCGGCGCACATCCTGAAAATGTATGGCGCAGACGACACGCAGAGCGCCGAGAAGGCCGCCTTCGCCAAGAACTGCATTCTCGCCCGCCGCCTCATCGAGCGTGGCGTACGTTTCGTGCAGCTCTTCAACGGCGCGTATGCCAGCGGCGGCAAACTCAACTGGGACGGCCACAGCGATCTCAAGTCGCAGTATGACGTGCATGCGAACATCCTCGACCAGCCCGCCGCAGCCTTGATTCGCGATCTGAAGCAGCGCGGCCTGCTTCAAGACACGCTCGTCGTCTGGTGCACCGAGTTCGGCCGCATGCCCTTCTTCCAAAAAGGAGCCAAGGGCCGCGACCACAATCCCGACGGCTTCACCTGCTGGATGACGGGCGCAGGCGTGAAACCCGGCGTCAGCACCGGCGTCACCGATCCACTCGGCCAGAAGGCCGTCGAGGACATCCATCCACTCTACGATTTCAACGCCACGATCCTGCACCTGCTCGGCCTCGACCACGAGCGCCTCACCTTCGAGCACAACGGCATCCAGCGCCGCCTCACGAATGTGGAGGGGCATGTGATCAAGGAAATGCTGCTGTGAAAAGCGGTGCCGTCATCGGCCCACAAGCGCCTTGAGAGCTTCCGAAACGGCGGGATGATGGCCCATGAACCCGATTCTTTCCCGTCTGCTGGTTTTGGCTCTCGCGACGGCAGCTCCGTGGGCTGCGGCGGACAGCTTGTTGTCAGCCGTGAGCACTCATTTGAAGGCCGACCCCGGCGGGAAGAGTGCCTTCACCTTCGACTCGTCGAGCTTTGCGACCGGCGCTGATGTGTCAGGGCTTCCGATTGGCGTGTTCGATTCCGGCATCGGCGGACTCACCGTGCTGGAGGCGCTGCTGACGGCGGATGTGTTTCACAACGATGACCTGAAGCCCGGCGCAGACGGACGGCCTGATTTTGAAGACGAGAGCTTCATCTACCTCGGCGATCAGGCGAACATGCCGTATGGCAACTACTCGGCGGTCGGGAAGGTGGACTACCTGCGGGAACTGATCCTCAAAGACGCGGTGTTCCTGCTGGGCAGACGCTTCTGGCCGAGTGCCGACGCCGCCGGGCCGCGCCATGACAAGCCACCGGTGAAGGCCATCGTGATCGCCTGCAACACGGCGACGGCTTACGGACTGGCGGACATCCGGGCGGCGGTGCAGGCCTGGGGCATTCCGGTGATCGTGGTCGGCGTGGTGGAGGCCGGTGCGCGGGGGCTCCTGAAAGCCTCGGAAGACGGCGCGATCGGCGTGCTGGCGACCGTGGGCACCTGCGCGAGCGAGGTTTACCCGAAGACGATCCAGAGCACGCTGGGACTGGCGGGTCGCAGCGGCGTCCCGGTGACGCAGTTCGGCAGCAAAAATCTGGCCGGCGTGATCGAGGGCGATCCCGCCTATCCGACGCCGGTGGCCGAGCAGATCGCTGCGGATGTGCGCGGATTGGTGGAGGCGCACCGTGCCGCAGGCTCCGCAGCGCCGCTGAAAAAGGTCATGCTGGGCTGCACGCACTTCCCGCTGGTGATTCGCGAGATCGACGCCGCCTTTGCCAAGCTTCGCGAGGAGCCGGAACTCGCGCCGTGGATCGCCGAGGTGCGTGAGTTTGTGAATCCGGCGGAGTGGACGGCGCGGGAGCTGTTCGGCGAACTGGCCCAGGCGCGACTGCGGCGTAAAGGCTACACCGCAGCCGGAGAGCATCGTTTTTTCATCTCCGTGGCGAATCCGCGCTGCGCGGACGCGAAATTCACGACCACCGGCGTGCTCGACCACGACTACAAGTATGGCCGTGAGACCGGGCACCTGGACATCGAGGACACCCTGGTGGTGCCGATGACGCGGAGCGGACTGCCGGAGGTGAGCCGCCGGCTCGTGGAGACGAAACTTCCCGCCGTGTGGCAGCGTTTGCCGGAGTGATGAAAAAAGCACTGCGGATCGGAGCATGGGGTTGGGCGTTGTCAGGGCTGGCGCTGGCGGCGGATTTTGACCTGCGGATCACCAACGCGCGCATCGTGGACGGCACGGGCGCGGCCGCTTTCGTGGGAAGCGTGGCGGTCAAAGACGGCCGCATCGTGCAGGTCGGCGCTGCGGAGGGCACGGCGGACGAGGTGATCGATGCAAAGGGACGTGTACTCGCGCCCGGATTCATCGACGTGCACACGCACTCGGAGGACATCTGCACCCTCCCCGCAGCAGAGAATTTCCTGCGCATGGGCGTGACGACGATCATCACCGGGAACTGCGGGAATTCGCGCACGGATGTGGCGGCGTTCTTTGAGGAAATCGGGAAAGCCGGTGTCAGCGTGAACGTGGCGACGCTGATCGGGCACAATTCCGTGCGGAAACAGGGCATGAACGGCGTCTCCATCCGCGCACCACGAGCGGATGAACTGGCGGAGATGAAGCGGCTCGTCGATCAGGCGATGAAGGAGGGCGCGGTGGGCCTGAGCACCGGTTTGATCTATGTGCCGGGAACGTTCGCAAAGACGGATGAGATCGTGGCGCTGGCACACGTCGCCGCAGAGCACGACGGCATCTACGTGAGCCACATGCGGGCTGAGACGCTGAAGATCTTCGAGGCGCTGGAGGAGTTCACCACCATCCTGCGGGAGACGGGCATCCGGGGGCAGGTTTCTCACCTGAAGGTGACGGGACCTTCGGCCTGGGGGAAATCGGGAGAGGTGCTGAAGAGGCTCGATCAAGCCCGGGCGGAGGGGCTGCGCATCACGCACGATCAGTATGCCTACACCGCGTCCAGCACCGGCCTGCGGCAGACCATTCCCGACAGCGCCTTTGAAGGCACGCGGGATGACTACCGGGCACGGATCGCCGATCCCGCCATGAAGGCGCGGATCATCGCCCAGATGGCCGAGAATCGGGCGCGTGCCGGCTACAAAGACTATTCGCATGCCGTGATCGCGAAGTTTGCGTCCGATCCGTCGCTCAATGGCAAGTCCATCCCCGAGGCGGCGAAGATCGTGCGCGGCAGCGACAGCCTGGAGGACCAGGTCGAACTCATCCTCGACATCGAGACCCGCAGCGGCGCCAGCGCGGTGTATCACGGCATGCACGAGGACGATCTCACTCGCTTCATGAAGCACCCGCTGACCATGGTGGCGAGCGACGGCGGCCCGCGACGTCTCGGCGAGGACATGCCGCACCCTCGCAGCTACGGGAACAATGCACGGGTGCTGGCCCGCTATGTTCGTGAGCAAAAGATTCTCACCATCGAAGAAGCGGTGCGGAAGATGGCGGCCCTGCCAGCGGAGACGTTTCAGATGAAGGATCGCGGCGTGATCCGGCTGGGTGGTTTCGCCGATCTGGTCATCTTTGATCCAGAACTCGTGAACGATCCGTCCTCGTTTCCGGATCCGCACCACTACGCGGAGGGCTTCAGCCATGTCATCGTCAATGGCGGCGTGGTCATCCGCGACGGGAAGCTGACCGACACCCGCAGCGGCGGCCCCCTCCGCAGGTAGCCGGTCGGGCGGTTTCGCACTGGCGGGAGTCCTGCACATGGTCTTCAATGACCGGACGATCCCATGCCCGCTTTCTCCGATCCCTTCACCGAAGCCCGCGCCACCACCGGCGTCATGCAGTGCCCGTTTCACGGCGAAAACATCACCATGATCCTCCGCCATGAAGACGTGCGGAAGGCGGCGAAGGACTGGCAGACCTTCAGCTC
>CAMAZK010000247.1 GCA_945863205.1 Akkermansia muciniphila
TTTGCCGTGTGGACACATGGCCTCGTTGAGACCTTCAACACCCTGACCAGCGGCAAGATCAAGCCCCGGCCATCGGCTGTCGATGTCGCCAAAGCCCTGCGCGGCAGCATCCGTCCCCGCGCCACACGCCTGCAACTGCCTGAAGCCCCACTGCTCCAGGGCTTCGATTCTTCGGAGCCGCGCGGCGATCGCGGAGGTGCCATCTTCGACTACCTGCACCTCGCGACCGCACGCTATCATCAGGCAGACCGCTTCTACACCCTCAACACGAGCCACTTCGAAAGCTTCTGGCGCGAGGGCGATCCCTTCATTGTGCATCCTTGAAGTTTTTCTGCGCAAAGGGCTTCCCGGCGGCGGTTCTTGTCTGTAATAATAAGCGAATCATGATCACTAATACAGACAGCATCAGCACTTCGAACTCGCTGCGCGAGAAGGCGCAGCCTGTCATCGCGGAAGCGACACGTCGGTTGGTGGCGGAGTTTCACCCGGAGCAGGTGTGGCTCTTTGGGTCATATGCCTGGGGCGAACCAACGGAGGACAGTGATTTGGATTTGCTGATACTGGTCCAGGATGAAAAACAGACGTCTATCCAGCGTCTGCGCCAGGCGAGGCGGTGCCTGCGTTCGATTGATATGGCGAAAGATGTGCTGATCCAGTCCACTGCGTCTTTTGAGCGTTACAAGGGCGTGCGCTCGTCCATGTCCCATAAAATCGCCGAGGAGGGGCAACTGGTCTATGCCGCTAAGTGACCGCAAACTCGTCCAGGCGTGGCTTCAGAAGGCAGCTCATGATCTGGCAGCCGCAAACAAACTCTCCGGCGAGGGTGATCCGCTCGACGCCGCCATTTATCATTGTCAGCAAGCTGCGGAAAAGGCTGTGAAAGCCTATCTCTCACATGCGGGCGCACAGATCGAGAAAACACATGATGTCGAGCGTTTGATCAAGTTGGCGGCGCAACACCTGCCTGAGTTTGGCCGGTGGCTGGATGAGGCTGAGATTGTCACACCCTACGCTACTCGATTTCGCTATCCGATGGAAGATGTGCCTGTAGAGCCGGAGCGTTCTGAATTTGAGGAGGCGCTCGATGCCGCACAACGACTCTACGATTTCGTGATTTCTGTGCTTCCAGCGGAAACCCACCCCATTTAAATCTCGTTCAATTCACAACCATGGTCCAAGATCTCTCCACCCTCACCGCATTCATCGACGGCGAACCGCTCCGCTTCGAGTCCGGCGAAACCTTGCTCAACTTCATCGACCGCCACAAAGGTCGCGGCTTTGTGCCGACGCTCTGTGATGCGCCGCAGCTCGAGCCTTATGGCGCGTGCCGTGTTTGTAGCGTGGAAGTCGCTTTGCAGGCCGATGGGCCGCGTCGTGTGGTGGCGAGCTGCCACACGCCTTTGGCGGCGGGCATGCATGTGTTCACGGAGTCGCCGAAGGTGCGGAAGCTGCGGAAGAACATCGTCGAACTGGTGCTCACGGATCATCCGCTGGACTGCCTGACCTGCGAGGTGAGCGGAAACTGCGAACTCCAGACCGTGGCGGCCAAAGTGGGCATTCGCGGCGTGCGTTATCCGGCGGGGGCGAATCATCTGGATCGTGCGAAGGACCACTCGCACCCCTACATGACCAGCGAGCTGTCGAAGTGCATCAACTGCTCCCGCTGCGTGCGTGCTTGCGATGAAATCCAGGGCCAACATGTGCTGTCGATGCACGGTCGCGGCTTCAACGCGAAGATCATCAAGGGCCTCGACCAGTCCTTCGCGGACTCGGAGTGCGTGAGCTGCGGCGCCTGTGCGCAGGCTTGCCCGACTTCGGCCATCAGCGATGTCTTCTTCTCCAAATCCATTGAGGCGACGAAGAAGACCCGCACGATCTGCACTTACTGCGGGGTCGGCTGCAATCTCAACGTTTCCACGAAGGGCGATCAGGTGCTCAGCATCCAGGCTCCCGTCGATGCGGAGGTGAATCATGCGCACACCTGCCTCAAAGGCCGCTTTGCCTTCAAGTTCTACAATCACAAGGACCGCCTGCGGAAGCCGCTCATCCGTCAGGCCGACGGCAGCTTCAAGGAAAGCACTTGGGACGAAGCCTACGACCACATCGTGGCGAACCTCACCCGCATCAAGAACGAGCACGGTGGCAATGCGGTGGCCGGCATCTCCTCCGCACGCTGCACGAACGAGGAAAACTACCTCATGCAGAAGTTCATCCGTCATGTGATGGGCACGAACAACATCGACTGCTGCGCCCGCGTCTGCCATTCGCCGACCGCTTGGGGCATGCAGAAGTCTTTCGGCACCGGCGCAGCCACGAACAGCTACGAGGACATCGAGCACACGCGCTGCATCATGGTCATCGGCGCGAATCCCACCGAAGGCCACCCGGTCACCGGCGCACGCCTCAAACAGCACATCATGAAAGGCACGCCGCTCATCGTGATCGACCCGCGCAAGATTGAGCTCGTGCCGTATGCGAAGCATCATCTGCAACTCCGCCCCGGCACGAACGTCGCTTTGCTCAATATGTTCGCGCGATGCATTTTGGACGCAGGCTTGGTCAAAACCGAGTTCGTGCGCAAACGCTGCGAAAACTGGGAAGAGTTCGAAAATGGCCTCAAAGCGCTCGATTTGGACGAACTGGCCAAAATCACCGGAGTGGCCGTCGAAACCGTCCGCGCGGCCGCTCTCGAATACGCCAGTGCGGAGGCCGCGATGAGCTTCCACGGCCTCGGCGTCACCGAACACGAGCAAGGAGCCAAAACGGTCATGCTCATCTCCAACATCGCCATGATGACCGGCAACATCGGTCGTCCCGGTGTCGGCGTGAACCCGCTGCGCGGCCAAAACAACGTCCAAGGAGCCGCCGACATGGGTTGCCAGCCGCATCAAGGCGCAGGCTATTATGAGATGAACGATGTCGAGGTGCAGAAGCGCTACACCGAATTCTACGGCACGCCCGCACCCACCGAACCCGGTTGGAAGATCCCGCAGATGTTTGATGCGGCCATTGAAGGCAAATTGAAGGCTCTCTGGCTCATGGGCGAAGACGTCGTGCAGACAGATCCTGATGCGCATCACGTCCGCCACGCCATGGAAAGCCTCGAATTCCTCGTCGTGCAGGAAATCTTCATGACCGAGACGGCCAAGTATGCGCACGTCATCCTCCCCGCGTCCTCCTTCCTCGAAAAGAGCGGCACCTTCACCAATGCCGAGCGTCGTGTGCAGCGCGTGAACGCCGCCGTGAAACCGCTCGAAGGTACCAAGCCCGATGGCCAGATCATGTGCGAGGTCCTTCAGCGCTTCGGCTTCCCGCAGGCCGATTACACGCCCGATGGCGTGCTCGCCGAGGTCGCCGCCATCGTGCCCTTCTTCAAAGGCATCACTTGGGCGAATCTCGACATCAACGGCAAGCAATGGCCCGTGCAAGAAGGCGGTGTGGACACGCAAATCCTCCACCAGACCGAGTTCAAGCGCGGCAAAGGCCACTTCCATTACTTCGACTGGAAAGAGTCCACCGAGCTGAAGACGAACGGAGCCGAGTTCCCCTTCATCCTCACCACCGGCCGCATCTTGGAGCACTACAACTGCGGCACCATGACCCGCCGCACCGGCAACAGCGAGATCGTCGTACAGGACTATCTCTCGCTCAATCCCGCCGACGCCCAGCGCAAATCCATCCGCACTGGAGACCGCGTCCGCCTCAGCAGCGCCCGCGGCGAAGTCGAACTCGAAGCCCGCGTCACCGATGAAGTCAAGCCCGGCATCCTCTACACCACCTTCCACTTCCCCGAAGCCATGGTGAACAACGTCACCGGCCAAGGCTGCGACGCGGATACGATGTGCCCCGAATACAAAGTGATCGCCGCCGATGTCGAATTCGTCAGCGCCGGCAAGCCAAAGAAGAAGCGGATGATGGAGATCGCGTAATTGTGGAGTGGCGACGACTCGTCGCCATTCCTGTCTCCCATGCCGACGAATCGTCGGCACTCCCGATGTCTCGCGTCCTCATCGCCACCGATCTGCATCAGCGTGCGGTGCTTTATGAGGCACTGGTGAAGCTGTGTGACGAGGTCAAACCGGATGCGGTGGTCCTCGGCGGGGACTTTCTGCATGGCACGGGGCTGCTGCCGTATGGTCGCACGCGGCAACTGATGCCGACGCAGTGCGCGGTGGAGCTTCAGGCGGTTTCGGTGCCGATCCTCTTCGTGCGCGGAAATCATGAGGACGAAAACTGGCTCGAGTTTCGCGAGGCATGGCGTTCGCTGCGTCAAAAGGCTCCGCTGCGGCTGAATGGCTCGTTTGCGGAGATCGGCAGCGTCGGCGTGATCGGCTTCCCCTGCGCGATGGGGCAGGAGGAGGCGTTTTCGGAGGGCGAACCGCTCGGCGGCGAGCATTACGGCTACTGGCTGCCGACTTTACTCGAGGACCACGGCGACGCGGCGCGGCAGCTTTGGATCATGCACGAACCGCCAACGGGCACGCGGCTCTCCGCAGCCGGATCAGTCGTCGAAGGGAATGTGTGGTGGCGGGATGCGATTGAGGAACATCAGCCGCGTTTGGTCGTCTGCGGCCACGATCACGGCACCAGCATCCGAAACGGCCTCTGGCAGGATCAAATCGGCGGCACGACCGTCATCAACGTCGGCCAAAACATGGACGGGCCGCTGCATGCAACGCTGGTGTTCGAAAAGGGCGGTGAACTGCTCTGCGAACGATGCGTGATGCCGTGATCGCGCATCAAGCTTCCGGCAGATCCTGATCCTTCGTCTCCGGCAGGAAGGACAGCACCAGGATTCCGACCAGGAAGAGGCACCCGAGCATCGCGATGGCGTTCGGCAGCGAGGTCCAGGTCTTGACGTAGCCGGAAAAGATGAGCATCGGCGCGGCGAGGAGGCGGCCCGCGTTGAAGCAGAAGCTCGCCCCCGTGGCCCGCAGGTGGTTGGGGAAGAGTTCGGGGAAATAGATGGCGTAGCCGGAGTGGATGCTGAGCGTGACGAAGCCGAAGAGCGGCAACAGCACCAGCATCTGCCAGTAGGCCTGCGGCGCGTAGCACACGGCCACGACCATGATGAAGCTGAGAACATGCATCAGCACAAAGGTGGGTTTTCGCCCCATGCGGGCACAGATCGGGCCGAAGCTGAGCTGACCGACTCCCGCGCCGAGGACCTGCACGATGCCGTAGGCAAACTTGGATTTGTTCTCCGCCTCAGGCGCCTCCATGCCGAGCCGCAGCAGCAGTTCGCGCGTGAGATCCTGCGTGGCCACGCATACGCCCCAGAAGGTGCCGAGCCCCACCGCCGCCAGCGTCATGCCAAGCAGCGCACGCGTGCGCCAGCGGGCATCGCCAAAGAGATCGGCGTAGCTGCCCATGCGCTTGCCGCTTTCACGCGCCTCATGCCATGAATCCGGTTCCTGCACCGATGACCGCACCCACAGCGTGAGCAACGCGGGCAGGATGCCGATGAGATAGGCCAGGCGCCACTCGTTCTCCACGCCCATCGCTGTCAGCGTGGCGATCCAGGTGCCCAGCACCCCTGTGGCGTGGAAGATGCCGCCCGCATGCGTGCGTGCGTGTTTGGGAAAAATCTCCGCCACCAGCGCTGCGGCGACCGCCCACTCCCCGCCGACGCCCATCGCCACCAAAAAACGCAGCACTCCGACGTGCCACAGTTCGGTGGCGAAGTAGGTCAGGCCGGAGAAGATCGAATAGAACAGGATTGTCAGCACCATCACCGGCTTGCGGCCCCACTTGTCTCCAAGCGAACCGAAGAGCAGCCCCCCGAAGGTGCCTCCTGCGAGGAAGATGCCGAGAAAGATGTCTCCCCACTGCTTCGCCTGCGGGTCACCCGGCTTCACGCCGAGAATCTCCGACAGCATCGCCCCCCGTGTCAGATTGAAAAGCTGCCCCTCAAACGCGTCGAAGACCCAGCCGAGCGAGGCGACGAGGAGAACGAGCCACTGGTAGCGGGTGACGTTGGAGTACCATTTCTTGGAGACTGGAGCCATGAGGAGAAAGAATGAAGAATGAGGAAATCCGAATGACGAAGGAATGTCGAAGCCAAAATGACGAAAGTGGCTATGAAACACGTTCGGCCATGCCTGCTTCTTCCCTTGCACCGAATCATCCGCGCATCCGCCTCGTCGCGAGTTTTGAGGAACTCATCGCCACACCTTTCCGTGATGGCGTGAACGCCATGTGCTGGCCGCGCACGCTGGATGGCGATTTCGGTGAAGTCGTGGCCCGACTGGGTCTGGAGCAGGGTATCACGACTCTCGATGCCGAAATACTTCACTCGCTGCCTTTGAGTGCCGCAGGTCAGGCGGCGGTCGAGGCGATGCTTGCCGATCATCGCCTGCTTACCGAACACGGGCTCGAACCGGTGTTGAATGGGATCAACGGTTACGTGCAGCCGGAGGAAACCGGTCCCGTGCGCACGGATGTCTGCTCCTGGCATGTGGACAGCGCCACCTGCGAGGCGGACACCTGGCTGTGCACCTATCACGGCGCGTCTTCAGAGGGCCTGCCCAACGAACAAGCCATCCGTCGTGTCGATGTGCCGGAGACACGATCGTTGCTTCTCAAAGCTTACGGGGGAGCCGATTATGAGGGCTTTCTCGAATGGCTGAACGACCATTACTACGACCTCCACTACGCCCCACTGCCCGGCGCGAAGCCCTACACCTTCGGCATCGGCCATCTCTGGCGTGTCGCCACGCTGCATGAGGGCTGTGCGGTGCCGCCCTGCATTCATCGTGCTCCTGATCCGGTGCCGGGCCAGATGAGGTTGCTTCTCATCTCATAAGGAGTGGCGACGAGTCGTCGCCATCCACGACAAGCTGGAAAAGCTTGCTCTGATTTCCATTCTTTCTGCTATGGCGACGAATCGTCGCCACTCCATAGGACTCACCCCGGCATCGTTGTTCCCGGAATCGCCACGGGATACCATCCCTCCGCATCCGGCTTCACCGGCGGCTCGGTGTTCCAGGTGAGATTGTCCGGCGCGAGGCTCTCTTGCGAGGCCATCACCTGCTCCCAGGTGATCACTTGGCCCGTGTAGGTCGCCATGCGGCCCATCACTCCCATCAGCGTGGAATGCGCCGCGTATTCGGCGTCGATGCGGACTTTGCCCGTGCGGATGTTCTCAAAGAACGCGTCGTGCTCCAGTTGATAGGGGTCTTCTTTGTTGCGCGTGCGCTTCCCGCCCGGTGGCTGGCCGTTGATGAGGAATTTGCCGCCGTTTGCCAGATCCGCCGCGCCCTTCGTGCCGTGGAAATGCTCGCTCACATCGCGTGCGCACTTGCCGCCGATCTGGCAGCACTGGCTCAGGATACGCATGCCGCTCGCGTATTCAAACTCGACGGTGTGATGGTCAAAGATCGTGCCGTTCTCCTTCGCCCGCCGCACCTGCCTACCACCCTGGCCGGTGGCCTTGACCGGCATCTCGCCCTTCATGACCCAGTTCGCCACGTCCAGGTTATGGCAGTGCTGCTCCAGGATGTGGTCCCCGCTCATCCAGGTGAAGAAATACCAGTTTCGGATCTGGTAATGCAGCTCGTTCTCCCCCGGCTCACGCGGAAATCCGGGTCGCGACGTGCCGTTCCAATAGACTCGTCCGTAAATCAAATCGCCGATCTCGCCCGCGTGGATGCGCTTGATCATGTCGATGTAGCTTGGCTGGTAACGGCGCT
>CAMAZK010000248.1 GCA_945863205.1 Akkermansia muciniphila
GGTGATGCCGAACACGGACATGATCGCGACGCGCTCGGAGGCCAGGGTGAAGACCTCGTCATTCTCGTAGTAATAGCAGGGCCGGATGCCGTTCGGGTCGCGCATGGCGAAGAGGTCGCCATTCCCCACCACGCCGACGATGGCGTAGCCGCCGTCCCAGCGCTTCGCGGAATCGCGGATGAACTGGGTCACATCCAGCTGCTGGCTGATGTGGGAGGGGATCTCCGCCCCCGGCACACCGGCATCCCGGATGGAGTGGTAAAGGCGGGTGTGGGCCTCGTCGAGCTGGAAGCCCATCTCCTCAAGCACGCTCTGCGTGTCCGTGCTGAAGACGGGGTGCTGCCCGCGCTGCATCATGATCTGATTGAGCTCGCGGGTGTTCGTGAGGTTGAAGTTCCCCATCACCATCAGCGTGCGGGTGGGCCAGGAGGTGCGGCGCAGGTAGGGATGCAGGGAGCCTTTGCCAAAGTCCCCGCTGGTGCCGTAGCGCAGGTGGCCGATGTAGATTTCCCCCGCCATCTCGAACTCGCGTTTGATCGCCTCAGGGTCCTCATCAAAGGGCACGAACTCCTTGCCCTCCTGATCGCGCTCGTCCTTGCGCTGCTTGTCGATGCGGCGGGCGATGCGCTTCATGTCCTTGCGCAGGTCTTCGAAGACCTGGCCGATCTGGTCCACGCTCTCCGTGCTGCGCTCGCGGAACATGTAGGGCAGCCCGGCCGGCATGCCCAGCTTCGTGCAGCCGATGCCGAAGCCGTCCTGGCCGCGGTTGCGCTGCTTCGTCATCAGCGCCTGCAAGGCGTCAAAGCCGTAGAGGGCGTTGCCATATTTCTGATAGTAATAACCGAGCGGCTTTTTCAGCCGCACGACGGCTATGCCGCATTCATGCCGGATCGGGTCGCTCATTCTGTGGTGGGAGGCGCCCACTCATGGCAAGTGGCGGGGGGAGTGCAACCCGGGGATGCAGTTTCTCAACTCCGCCGCTGCCACCAGCCGAGGGCAAAGCCGATCCCCGCGCCGAATCCGAGCCCGTGGAACAGTCCCCAGCCCAGTTTGGCCACGATTCCCAATTGTTGACGTGTTAACCCCTCCAAAAACACCTTCGCAACAGCCAAAGTTACGTTATCGACCTTGCTAACGCTGTACATCCACTCCCCACCGATGAAATAGCCCACCGTGTGCAGGACGAATAGCACCAGAGCCCCGACCCAAAATCCGGCGGGCCGCCTCAGCCAGAGCCAGCAGACGGCGGAAAAAAACAGCGTGCCCGCCGCCGCTCCCAGCCATTCACCTGGCCGGCCTTTGACAAAGACCCAAGCAAGAATCCAAAGCAGCGCGTAGCCGAAGAAGGCGGGCAAAAACATGCGGTAAAATCGCCCCAACCGTTTTTCGCCATGCAGCAGGCCGCTCATCGTCAGCCCCGAGCCCGCCAGGAACACCAGCGCGATGAGCGCATACATCCCATATTCACTGCCGGCCAGACGCGGCGCAAAGGCCCAGATCGAGTAAGCGGCAAGGCTGACGGCGGCGAAGCCCAGGGCGCCATGCAGGGTGGAGCGGAGAATCGGATTCATCGGCGGGTTTAAACGTCCTCGCGGTGCCAATGTAGCGGACATGTCAGGCTTCCGTCCCTGTTCCGGAACTGTTTTGCGCAATCCTTCGCACCTGGAGACCTCAGTGGCATGGTCCATGCAGTTGGCCTGGCAACCCCTTGATGAAAAAATCCCCCTCCCCCGGCCTCATGCTGCTGACGGCTTTGCCGACGGCCTTTTTCACGCTCGTTGTTCCCTGCGCCGCCGTGACGGAAAGCGCGTCGCCTCCCGCCGCTGCCGCGCTCGTCATTCCACCGCTGGAAATTCCAGAAGAAACCATTTCAGGCCTGTTCCTGCGGAAAATCGCCTTCGGACGCGAGTTCGACTCGCCCGTGACGCTGGCGACGATTCCCGGCGGCGGCGGCGAGCAGGTCATCGCCATGCAGCGCGGTGAATTCTGCGCGCTGCGGCTGGCGGACGGCAAATGGCGTCCGTTTCTCGATTTTCGCGAGCGGATGAAGGGCATAGTACTTTTTGAAGAAGGCGTGCACGGCATCGCCTTTCATCCCGGTTTCGCGGTGAACCGGCTCTTTTACCTCAGCTACTCGCAGGACGAACCACGCCGCACGGTGATCAGCGAAATGCGGGCAAGCGAAGGCGATCAGCCCGTCGCCCTGCCGGAGACCGAGCGCGTGCTGCTGCAGGTCCCGCAGCCGCTGGCGGACCACTGGGGCGGTCACCTGACCTTCGGGCCTGACGGCATGCTCTACATCGCGCTGGGAGACGGCGGCTTGCGCGACGATCCGTATCGCCTCGCGCAGAATCCGTGGGTGCTGCATGGCAAAATCCTGCGCATCGACGTGAACGGCAGCAGCGAAGCACTGCCGTATGCGATTCCCGCGGACAATCCCTTCACCAAGGAGCAGACCGTGCGCGCGGAGATCTACGCGCTCGGCTTTCGCAATCCCTGGGGGCTGAGCTTTGACGCGAAATCCGGCCAACTCTGGTGCGCCGACGTGGGCCAGGATCTGTGGGAGGAAATCAACCGCGTCGAAAGCGGCGCGAACTACGGCTGGAGCGATCGCGACGGCCCTGCAAGGAGCGTTTTTCACCCCGCTGCCTACCTGCCGAATCTGGCGACCCGCGACCCCGTGCACGCCTACACCCGCATGCGCGGGGAGGGCATCTGCATCGTCGGCGGCCTCTTGTATCGCGGGAAGAACCTGCCGCAGCTCGAAGGCTCCTTCCTCTTCGCCGACTGGGGTTACGGAACCGTCTGGGCGCTGCTGATGGATTCCGCCACCGGCGTGCCGGTCAAACGCGGCGTGCTGTCCCGCAAGGCGCCCGACCACAAGTTCAACCCCACCCTGGTGACTGCGGACACTGAAGGCGAACCGGTGATCCTCTCGCAGGAAGGAACACTTTATCGGCTGGAAGCGCAGGAGTAGCGGGTAACGGCGGACTTTCGGCGTGTCACTGCTTCTGACCGAGCGAGCTGATGGCCCCGCATCCTTCCAGGAACGGTCCGTGTTCGGGTGCCTTTGCCGTGAAGGTCACCAGGAGACTGCCACGCCCGCACAGAGGACTGTGCGGACCACTTTGCCGGACAGTCACGCGTCTGCTCCCGGCAATGAAGGAGGTCTGCAGGAACAACTTGGCTGGAGCATTGAAGTTGGGTGAGCTCAGACCACTTCCTCTCCATGCGGCACCTATCCGGGAATGAGGAAGGTCTTCACCAACTCGCCCTCGCCGCACGCGATCAGGCCAGGGAAGCGCTTGAACCACTCGCCTTCTGGGACTTCGGGATTGGTGTCCAGCCACGCGGCAAAGCCAAGGATGTCGTTTCGCGAAATCTGCCTCTCCCGCGCTCGAGTGAGCAGATGCTGAAAAAGAGCATCGGGCAGACGGGCACGTCGGATCTTTGGCATTGAGTCAGCGACCGTAGAAGCCATGGGTGAGTGCCAGCCTCAATCGCTCAACTTGATTCGGATCGGTGGCTTCGATGAACTGATCCAACAGCACTCCCAACGCTTCGGGCGAAAGCTGGCGAAGTTCCTCTAGCCTTTCATTCGCGTGCGTCACGATTTTTTCCACATCCGTCGGCGGCAAGCAGTCGATCTCGTCAATGATCTGGGTGGCTGTCATGGCGGGGGAATACGGGTTCTCGTGTTGCCGGTCAACAATGGCATCGCCTTCCAGATCGACCTCGTTACCGGCCGCATCACGCCGAAAGCCGAACCCGTCGAGGTGCCGATGGCCTCGTGCATTCGATGGCTGGAATAGAGTGGTCCGCACAGTCCTCTGTGCGGTGCGTGGTAGCCCGGTGAGTTATTGCACTGGCAGAACTCACTGATGAAGTGGTACTCCGGCATGTTTGAAGGCTGACGGCGTTGCGGCGCTCCGCACAGAGGACTGTGCGGACCACTTTGCTACCGCACCTCCCACGCAGGCGGCAAATCCTTCGACTCCGGCCCGTAGGTCTGCGAGACGACAAAGCCGCTGGCCTGTGAGGTGTAGAAGATGCGACCGTTGCTCACCACGGCTCCGAGGCACTCGCGGGAGTCGATGGCGGGGCCAGTGGAGACGAGTTTGCCTTCCTGGCTGAGGTCGATCATATCCATGTTCGCTCCGAGTACATAGGGCTCGCTCATCGTGAAGCGGCAGCAGGCGTAGTTCGTGAGGATGCTGTAGCTGACCTTGCCGGTGGCGCGATCAAAGATGTTGCCTTTGCCACGCAGGGCGTTGGAAAACATGAAGCGCTCGCCCACGCTGACGACATTGAGCGCGGAGGTCACGGCATCGGACTTCCACACGAGCTTGCCGGTGTTTGCATCGAGGCACCAGACGAAGCGGTCGTCCGTGCCCTGCTGCGCACGGTTGTAGCCGCCGATGTAGAGCTTGCCATCGCGGGCGCTGAGCGTGCACTTGGCGGTGACGTAATACTCATTCGTCTGCCAGAGGATTTTACCACTCTGCGGGTCGATGCAGCAGGTGAGGCCGTTGTTTTCCACCGGCAGTCCACGGCGGCGCTTCGTTTCGGCGTCGTAGCCGAAGAAGACGCTGTAGTAGAGCTTGCCGTCGAGAATGCAGATGCCGCAGTCGTTGCCGCCGCGCCCTTGATCGAAGAAATCCTTCTCCCACACCACCTTGCCGGTGTCGAGATCCCAGGCCCACAGACGCGGGTGATGGTTCGCCGGGTAATAGGGATTGTCGTTCGAGTAGATGAAGCTCATCACCTCGCGTCCGTCCGCAGGTTTCACGAGTTCGCCACCGAAGGTCCACGGCTTCTCGCTGCCCTGCGGCGCATAGTCGCCGCTGCCACTCGCATAGATGGCGATGTTCCCTGCAACGACCGGCGGGAACTGTCGGCTCCAGCTTGGACTTCCGGTGAAGGGCGCTTCCCAAAGCATGTCACCGGTCGCGGCATCGAGACAACGCACGAAGGATTTTTTGATGCCCGCCTGCGGAATGAGCAGCTTGCCGTCGATGTAAAGCGGCGAGGTGAAGCTCAAATACACATCCGGCCACCAGCGCCGCCACAGCAGGCGCCCGGTGTCCTGCTCCACAGCAATGATCTGACCTTCCGCTGTGTGGGTGTAGAGCCTTCCACCGCCGCAGACCGGCAGATGCTTCACCGTGCCCTCAAGCCGACGCGCCCAGCGCATGCGCAGCGGCGGCTTGAGGTCCTGGTTGTTCGAGTTCTGGCCCGCGAAGTTGCCGTAGTTCGTGTACCAGTCGTATTTGGCGTCGGCGAGTTTGCCGGTGAGCGGGGAGCGGATCGTGGGAATGCTGTTAGGCACTTTCCGAACAAGTTCAGCTTTGAGCATCGGATTGAGACGATACAGACGTCCATCTTCCGACCCCACAAAGACGACTCCGTCGGCAACGGCGGCCGGAGCAGTGATCGGAGCATCGCTGACGACGTACTCGCGAGTCTTTCCCCCGTCCACGGGTGCGAAATGCATCTTGCCGTTCAAATCTCCAAAGATCACATGCCGTTTCGTCAGCACCGGCGGCGCGATCGCTCCGGCTCCGCTGAGCGTCTTCATCTCCTTGCTAGCAAGGTTGTGCCGGATAAGCCCGCGATCTGTCTCCGGCTTCACGCGAAAGACCTCGCCGCCACGAATCGCCACGGGCGAAAAGCTCAGCAGTCCGTCCATGCGGATGTTCGTTTCGGTGCCTGGCACGAACTCGCCGGTTTTCAGCGTGTCGCCTTCGAGACGCATGATGTCCACGCGGCCAGCGTTGTCGCGGCGGTGCCATTGCACATAGACATTGCCCTCGTCATCAGCGCTTTGGCCGAAGGTAGCTGGGAATTCTTTGCCGTGGAAGTCGGGGATCTCGCCAGTGGCTTTCAGCTTCGGCGCAGCGCCAGTGTCTTCGATGAAAAGAGTCCGGCCACCGGCAGGAACAACAACTGTGTTGCCTTTGATGAGGCAGATGTCGCGCGAGCAGACGAAGTGATCCTTCCAGTTCACGCGACCGTCGCTGGAAGTCGGCTTCGTGCCAGGCTTGAGCGTGGCGAGCATGCGTTTCTCGCAAAACGCGGCCCAGGACTCGCCGCTCCAGCGATTGCCATCAAAGCCGACGACTTCCTTCACAAAGTCCCACTTCCAATGCTGCTCTCCCTCAAAGGTGAGCGCCAGCACCTGAGCACCAAGCGTCGCCACATAGACGCGATCCTTCGCGACGACCGGCGTGCTGAAGATCGGCTCGCCGCAATCGATCTCCTTCACCACTGCGCCTGTTTCGCGATCCAGCACATAGTGAATGCCTGCCGTGGTGCCGAAATGGAGCCATTTCCCCGCGATGGCGGGTGAGGAGACGTTGTTCACGTTTTGCTTGCCGCCCTTGCTCTGAAAGCGCCAGACCTCTTTCAGCGTCGCTGCGTCAAAACAAGCCGCACAACCCGAGCCATCGACGACATAGACCTTCCCACCCGCGACGACCGGCGAGGTGTAGATGCCGTCCGTCATCGCCACCGAGCCCTGCAGGCCGAGCTTTTCGACATCGAGGTCGATCTCCGCTGCGTTGCCGCTGTGCGCAGCATTGAACATGAACTGCGGCCAGTCCTCGGCGATGGCGGTTGAGGCAAAGACGAGCCATAGAGCAAAGAGGGGGCGTTTCATGGCCTGTGAATACGCCGACGGCAGCCCGAACTTTTGTTTTCCGAGGTTTCGATGCCGTGAAAGATGCCCTTCCGCGCCACGCTGTGATGACTACGCCATGAAAACCTGCCTCGCCGCTCTCACCCTTCTCATCACCACGACGCAAGCCGCCGACGTGCCGCAGTGGAGGGACCTCTTCAACGGCAAGGACCTCACCGGCTGGGTGGACGTGAACACCAGCCCTGAGACATGGAGCGTCAAAGACGGCCTACTCGTCTGCAAAGGCCTGCCCATCGGCGTGATGCGCAGCGAGAAGCAGTATGAGAATTTCATCCTGCACATCGAATGGAAGCACACGCAGGCCGGTGGCAACTCCGGGGTCTTCGTCTGGAGCGAGGGCAGCGTGCCACCCGGGCGCAATCTGCCGAAAGGCATGGAGGTGCAGATGCTCGAACTCGAATGGCCGAAGCTGCATCCGACGAAGGACGGCCAGCCGAATCATCCCGGCTACGTCTCCGGCGAGCTTTTCGGAGCGAACGGCCTTGAAGGCGTGCCCGACAATCCACGCGGCCGCCGCAGCATGTCCTGGGAATTCCGCTGCAAAGGCAAAGGGGAATGGAACACCTATGACGTCGTCTGCGTGGATGGAACGGTGAAGCTCTCGATCAACGGCAAGTTCGTCAACGGCATCAGCCAGAGCACCGTGCGCAAGGGCTACCTCTGCCTCGAATCCGAAGGCGCCGAGATCCACTTCCGCAACATCAAGATCCTGGAACTGCCCGGTGGCCGAGTGACGCCGGAACAAACGGCTCCGGTGGTGAAGTAGCCTTCATTGCTCCGCGTACGAGCTGGACGCTTTCGCACAGTCGTGATCGCAACGAACTTCGAAAACGCTGCGTTTCTGCGTGAGCGCTATGCTCACCTCGCGGGAGCGAGGTGGCTACTTTGCTGTCGCCTTCACGAGTTCCTCGACCTTTGTCGTGATGCGCTCCTCCACCGTCTCCGTGTATGGCGCACGGTGGCCGTATTCAAAC
>CAMAZK010000249.1 GCA_945863205.1 Akkermansia muciniphila
TCGATCATCGTGAATCCGGGTGCGAATCACGCGATCACGGTCGCCGACATCGACAAGCATGCCGAACTCATCTGCGGAGCCGAGGCGTTGCTGTTGCAGCTTGAGTGTCCGCTGTCGGTGGTGCGTCGTGCGGCGGAGATCGCGCGGGAAGCGGGTGTGCGGGTGATTTTGAATCCCTCGCCGTTGAGCGAGGCCTTTTTGACCGAACGCTTTGAAGTGGATGTGCTCATCGTGAATGAGGGCGAGGCGGAGCGGATCACGCCGAATCGCGAATTGAAGGAGGCGATGTGCCGACATCTCATCATCACACGCGGGGCGGATGCGAGCCTGAGCATCACTCAGGAAGGCGTGGCAGAGATTCAGCCGCCCAATGTCGTGCCGGTGGACACGGTGGGGGCGGGCGACACCTTTGCGGGTGCGTTTGCCGTGACGGGCGACATCGCCTTTGCGAACGCCGCCGGTGCGCTGGCGACGCTGAAGGCTGGAGCGCAGCCCGCGATCCCGAGGCGGGACGAGGTTTGTCGGTGTTTGCAGCGGTGCTGACACGGAATGACTCCGGGGACGCGGTTTCGATGCGTTCCTGTGGCCGGCGAATTTTTGCTTCCCGATTGATTAACAATGGTTTACTATCAACGAATTCCGTTATTTGCGCATGCCGCCTCTCGTTCTCCAAGACCGCCCGCCCGTTCGCAAGAATGATGTGGCTCCGTTGATTCACCTTGATGACCTTCTGCAGGAACTCATCGCCGCAGGTGGACCGATGCCGGGCGAGTACGGCATGATGAACCGGGCGCTGAGACTGCTGGGGGATGCCGTGCGGGCGCGGGTGATTTCGCGGGATGAAGTGCTGGCCTACGCTCAGGACATCACCCACCGGCATCTTGAGGGGACCATGCAATCACGGGCGCTCGGGAAAAAGTTCGGCTACAGCGGCGACTTCGAGATGATCGACGCCATTTACACGCTGCGCTCGGCTCCCGAACCTCACCTTCGGCGCTGGGACCTGTATTTTCACGCCCAGGCTGCGCCCGTGGCGGTGCGGAACCGCAAGGCCTACTTTCATCAGTTGTTGAACGCGCACACCGAAGGCGGGGGCAAGGCGCCGGTCCAGGTGCTGAACGTCGCCAGCGGTCCGGCGCGTGACGTGCGTGAGTGGGTGCTGGAGAATCCCGGGCGGGAGGTGTTTTTCGACTGTGTGGACGCGGAGATTCACGCCATCGAGTGCGCCCGGAAGTTGTGCGCACCGTTTGCGGAGCGTGTGGAGTTTTATCATCGCAATGTGCTGCGTTTTCTGCCTGCGAAGGGCTATGAACTCGTCTGGTCGGCGGGGCTGTTTGACTACCTCACGGACCGCTCGTTTGTGTATCTGCTGAAGGCGCTGATGGCGGTGACGCGCCGGGGCGGGGAAGTGGTGGTGGGAAATTTCTCCGACTTCAATCCCAGCCGCGATTACATGGAACTGCTGGGCGACTGGGTGCTGCAGCACCGCACACGCGACCGGTTGCGCGAACTCGCGCTGGAGGCTGGAGCGGCGCCGGACTCGATCAACGTTGAGTGGGAGCCGGAGGGGGTGAATCTCTTCCTGCACATCCGGCGCTAAAGTCTGGCGAGTGCCGCCCAATCACCGGTGCTCCAGTCGAGTGCTGCGAGCCCGAGGAACTGCTTTTTGTAGTCGTAGGTGCTGGGTTCGTGGGTGGCGTAGCCTGGATAGAGCCAGCGCAGGCCGGACTGGCGGCAGTGTTCGATCTCCAGTAGCAGGGTGAAAATGCCAAGACTGCGCTTGGCGAAGTCGGGTTCAAAGAGCGCATACACGCTAGATGCCGCCTGCTGGCCGACATCGAGGAAGCTGGTGGCGATGAGGCGTCCGCCTTCGAACACGCGGATCATCCGGCATTCGCACGGACCGCTGCCGGGATCGGGGCCGAGGAAGTTTTCAAGCGATTCGGGCACGTTGGAGGTGAAGCGCTGCTTGTGGCGCTGGAACATGGCGCGCAGCTCGTCGTCGAGCGCTGCGGGCACGACATCATGGCGCACATCGATATTTTTGTGCAGGACACGGCGCTGGCTTTTCGTGAAGGCGCAGGCGGAAAGGTCGATGCGGAGCGGAGTGATGCTGTGAGTGCCGCCGTCTTGGGATGGCTGCGTGCTGTAGCGGAAGAAGTAGCTGCCAAAGTGCCGCCAACCGGCCGCCCAAAGCTGATCCATGATCTCCGCCGGCACGGAATCACAGATGAATGCTTCGTCGATGTCAGGCGTCACACGGCCTCATTAATCCGGCGCCGCCGATTGACAACCGCAGTCCCGCCCGCACACTCGAATCCGGCAGCCCCACACGCCCATGAACCTCCTGCAACGCATCGAACGCGTCTTCTTCTGGCTCTCCGCAGCCTCCTCTGACAATCTCGATGCCTGTCCGGCCTGGGAACGGCGGAAGTACGTCGCCTTCGGTGCCACGGTGCTCGTTCCGTCCACCTTTGCCATCATCGCCTGCGCGTATGCGCTGTCCACGCTCACGGACAACTGGTGGATCATCGCGCCGGTCTCCCTGGTGTGGTCGTTCATCATTCTCACGGTGGACCGTGCGCTGCTGGCCACCTACCGCGCCTACCAGAGCTTCTTCCGCAAGGCGGCGCAGTTCTCCCTGCGCATCGTGGTCGCGGCGCTCATGGGCATTACCATCTCCCACCCGCTGACCTTGCTTCTCTTCAAGGACACCGTCACTTCCGTGATCGAAAAGCACCGCCAGAACGAGATTGAAGCGGCCCGCGAGACCTCCAAACAGCAGAAGGCCGCGGTGGAGGCGCGCATCACGCCGCTGGAGGCCGAGATCGCGAAACAACGTGAAAATTGGAACGCGACCTTCACCGCCAAGTTCCTCGACGAAAACGGCCTGCCGGTCGAAAAGCCGCTCAGCGACGACGAAAAGAAGGCCAAGGCCGAGAGGGAGGCAAAGATCACCGAAGCCGTGGCGCCCGGGAAGGCGCGTCTTGAAGGCCTGGACAAGGAAATGGCGACCCTCAGCGCGGACTACCAAAAGATCGCCGAGGAGCTCAATCATTGGCAGACCGAGTTTGAGCGTGAGGTGAACGGGCAGCGCAGCGGCATCATCGGCCTCGGTCCGCGTGCGAAGAGCATCCAGGAGGACCAGCTCACCTGGCGTCGCGCGGAGTCGGGGCGTCTCAGCGGGGTGCTGGATACGATGACTCAGCGCCGCGTGGCTCTGGTTGCCGAGATCAAGGCAGCCGAGGACGGTGTGAATGCCGCGCTTGATGAAAAGGCGGCAGCAGAAGCTGCCGCCACCAAGGCGGAGCAGGAGCGTATCCTGGCGCTGAAGCAGAAGGTGCAACTGGAGCAGGCGGACCAGTTCGTCGGGCAGCAGAATGCCATTCGCGAGACCTTGAAGACGCAGATCGACGCGCTGCTGCTGCAGCTGCAGAACCTGCACACCGAGATCGGTCAGCTCGTGAAGGACGAGGACACGCGCATCGCCGGAATTCGTGCCGAGCCGCGGCGGGACATCCTCACGCAGACGCTGGCGCTGCATGAACTCTTTGAGCATGGGGCGCAGGGAGGCACCTTCGCTCTCGCGGCCTACCTGGTGCTGACGATGCTCTTCATGCTGGTCGATACGATCCCGCTGGTGGTGAAGTTTTTCTCCAAACCCGGCCCTTATGACACGCTGCTGGACCGGGAGGAAACCAGCTTTGAAGGAGAGCGCCGGGCCTTCCTCGATGGTTTTGCACGCCAAATGAAGGAGTTGGGTGAAAGCAGGCTGCTGAACCTCACTCAGAACAAACCGCTCGAACGCGGGCTGATCAATGGCGTGGACCGGGCGCGTGCCGCGAAGGAATTCCTCGCCTACCTGATGGATCTGGAGCGCGAGTTTGAGGAGAAGAACCGTCTCGCACGCGAACAGGCGGCCTCGAATGGCGTCAGTCACACGGTTGAGGCCCTTGAAGAAATGTCGCGGAACTTTTACGCCGACCTGCGCCAGCGCATGGAGAACTTCTTCCACGACGAGCGTCGCTCTTCCGGTCCGGCTCAGGCGTGACGGCTTTTGCCATTCATACCGGAAAATGGCACTCGGGTATCATCATCGCGCCTTGCGGCGCTGGCTTGTCCGCCTTCCATGGACGCCATGGAAAAGACCATCAAGATCGCCCTTGTCGGCGCCGGCATGTTCGGCGGAGATGTGCATGCGCGTGCGTATGCGGACCTGCAGCGTTTTGGCATCGCGGGACAGCTCGCCCGTGTTGGGCTGGATAAATTTTCGCGCGATCTCGCTCCGGTGAGGTTTGACCTCGTCGCCGTGGCCACCCGCAGCGAGGGCTCGGCAAAAAAGGCGGCGGCAGCCTTCAAAGACATCACCGGACACGAGCCACAGGCTTTCCACGGCGACGAACCCTGGAACGACATCCTCGCCGCTTTCCCCGACCTCGACGTCATGGCCGTGGCCACGCCGGATCATCTGCACACGCAGCCGATTCTGGCCGCGCTGGCCCATGGAGTGCATGTGCTGACCGAAAAACCGATGTGCCTCTCCATTCAGGAATCGGACGAGATCATCGCCGCCGCGCAGGCGAAGAACCTCATCGTCGCCGTGGACATGCACAAGCGCTATGACCCGGATCACTTGCGCATTCGCGATGACATCCAGAACCGCATCGGCCCGCCGCTCTACGGCACGGCTTATCTCGAAGAACCGCTGGAGGTCAGCACCAGCACCTTCAAGTGGGTGGAAAGCAGCGACCCCTTCAGCTACGTCGGTCCGCATTGGACGGACCTCATCTGGAGCTACTACAAGTCCAAGCCCGTCAGCCTCACCGCCGTCGGCCAGAAGAAGCGTCTCGTGCGCGATGGGATCAACGCTTTCGACGCCGTTCAGGTGCGCGTGGACTTCGACAACGGCATGTCCATCAGCTTCAACAACAACTGGGTCACGCCCGCCGACTTCGAAGGGCCGGTCAATCAGGGGCACGAAATCGTCGGTGCCGATGGCAAGGTTGAAAGCGACCAGCAGTATCGCGGCTTCCGCTGGTGGAACGCCGGCGGCGGCTCCCGCACGAGCAACAATCACTTCACCCGCGAGGTGGAGCGCCCGGACGGCAGCAAGGGCTACATCGGCTACGGCGTGGACAGCCTCACCGTCGGTCTCGTCGCCATCTGCCGCGTGAAGTTCGCCAACGAAAGCCGCGACGCCGTTGCGGAGATCTATCCCACCGCCGAAGAAGCCCGCATCACCTGCGCCATCGTGGACGCGGCCGCCCGCGTGCGGGATCTCAACTGGAAATACATGCAGGAAGGGAAGGGGGCCGCCGTCACCGCCCGCTTTGGCCAGGACGGCATCACCATCATCGATCCGAATGCAGCGGAGATCTTCCAACGGATCTACGACAAGCCTCTTTGAGACGTCGTTGGGTTCGATCTCCCTCCGAGGGAGATGGTGCGCGGTACAGGGTTCGAACCTGTGACCCCTACCATGTCAAGGTAATGCTCTACCACTGAGCTAACCGCGCTTTAAATCCGGGGGCCGAGGCTATAAACGGCACCTGCCGTTTCGGCAAACGGTTTTTGGTCGGGAATTCAATCGTTGTTCACCTGCTTGCGGACCGTGGTGCCCTGATTCAGCAGATCATCGCGCTCCAGGCCGGTGAGGCCGGTGATGGAGCGCAGCAGCCAGAACAGCAGCGCCAGGGTCACGGCCATCAGCGGCAGGCCGATGACGAGAAATCCGCTCCAGTTCAGGCGGCCGATGGCTTGGATGTACTCCTGGCTTCCGGGAGCCTTGTCCCCGAGAAGATACATGGCTAGGGCAAAATTGGCGATGGCGGAGAAAAGAAACGTGCCCGCCATGCCCCAGGAGGCGCGTTTGAGCAGGACGGCGAAGTCGTGGTGCTTCTGCGGCGTGTCGAGCGCCTGATGCAGGGCGGGAAGATTGATCACCTGCGGGTTCAGCAGCATCTCGTTGACCAGCGGCTTCCCCCAGCGGTGGCTGAGCGGGAAGGCGATGCCCAGAAAGATGGGGAACAGCGCCTCCTTGGCCGCGAACCAGATCGCGTTCAGTTGCAGCAGTCCAAGACCGCCGGTGATGATCACGGCGACGAGTCCGAGCACGGAGAAAAAGTTCAGTCCGCGCTTGTTCACATAGCACCAGATGCCGAAGCCGAGCGGCAGCAGCAGCGCTACGACGAGCGCCCAGGCCGGTCCGAGACGCTCCGGCGTGCCGAGTTTTTCCAGCACGATGGACGGCAGAATGATTGTGAGCGCGAGATCGAGGAGCGGATGGGGCTGTTTTTGGGTCACGCGACAACTTTGGAATGTCGAACGACGAATGTCGAACGACGAATCATTTCACCTTCGCCACGGCTTGACCGCTTGACCAATTCTTGACTCCTTCACCGCTCCTCTTGCTTCCGCTCTCGTCTGTTTTACTCCTTTCCCATGGTTGCCACCACCGCCCCCAGCCTCATCGAAGAAATCAAGCGCCTGAAACAGGAGCGCAACGCCGTCATTCTTGCCCACAACTATCAGGACAAGGCCATCCAGGAGATCGCGGACTTCGTGGGGGACTCCCTCGGCCTCGCCTACAAGGCTAAGGAAACCGACGCTGACGTGATCGCCTTTTGCGGCGTGCATTTCATGGCGGAGACGGCGAAGATCGTGAATCCGGGGAAGATCGTCGTCCTGCCGGATGCGAATGCCGGCTGCTCGCTGGAGCAGAGCTGTCCCGGACCGCAGCTCGAGGCCTTCCTGAAGGCAAACGCGGCCAAAAACTACTACGTCATCGCCTACATCAACTGCAGCGGCCATGTGAAGGCCCTGAGCGACTGCATCTGCACCAGCGGAAACGCCGACAAGATCGTCGAGGCGGCGCCGAAGGATCGGCCGATCCTCTTCGTGCCGGATCAAAATCTCGGCTCATGGGTCATGGAACGCACCGGACGGAAGATGGACCTGTGGAAAGGCGCGTGCTATGTCCATGTCGAGTTCACCCGCGACAGCATTCAGAAGATCAAGGACGAATACCCGGACGCAGAGGTCGTGGCGCATCCCGAGTGCACCTACGCCGTGCGTATGCTGGCGGACGAAGTGTGCAGCACGGAGAAAATGGTCGGGTATTGCCGCAACAGCCCCGCGAGCGCCTTCATCATCGTCACTGAAAGCGGCATGCTGCATCGCCTGGAGCGCGAGGTGCCGGGGAAGACCTTCATTCCCGGTCCCACCGGTCACTGCGCCTGCGCCGACTGCCGCTACATGAAGCTGAACACGCTGCAAAAGCTGCACGACTGCCTGCGCGATCTGTCCCCCCAGGTCGAAATGCCCGAAGATCTCCGTAAGCAGGCTGAAAAGCCGATTCTGCGCATGCTGGAGCTCAGCCGGTAGCGTGGGTGCGCCGCTGCCCAAAGAACAACGTTCATTTTGCGGCTGCGCAACCCGAGGACCGACAGTAAATGGGGTGAGTCGGTCAGCGCGTCCCTATGAAGGGTAAATTGTGGAATAGATGTGAAGCATTGGAAATCAATGCTTTCCTTGGTGGTTCTTAGGTGTTATAACCTTCTAAATAATAATTTAGATTGAGCTGAGATCCGCTTTTGGCGTAACCTGAAAATAATTCAGCAAAATTCATGAGCGCTCACAGCCATCGTTCAGAAGTTCGCGGTTCG
>CAMAZK010000250.1 GCA_945863205.1 Akkermansia muciniphila
TTCGTGACAAAGGAGAGGCCCTCGACGCCCACGAAGTCGCCGATATCGACGAGTTGGCTGAACTGCGCGAACGCTTCGTCGCCCACGTCGCCTTTGCTGAGGTAGCACTGGATGCGGCCGGAGATGTCGCCCAGGTCAAAGAAGGTCGCCTTGCCCATTTCGCGACGCGAAAGGATGCGTCCGGCCACTTGCACTTCGAGGCCTTCCGTGAAGTCCGCCTTCAGCGCTCCCGGCTGGTGCGTCGTGTCAAAACGGCTGCCGAAGGGGTTCAATCCGGCCTTCACCTGTCCGTCGAGTTTTTCGCGGCGGATCTGCAGGAGTTCGGATTCGGAATGTTCGGGAGCGGGCGTCGGTTGCATGGGCGTACGGATAAGTGGGCCGTGTCTTTAGCCGCTTCCCGGGCCTTTGCCACCGCAAAACCTGCGACCGCCTTGTTGTTTGCCATACCCGCCTGGGGGTGCCAGAATCCGGTGCCCATGAAACTGTCCGCCGTCCTCGTCTTTTCGGTTGTCGCAAGCCAAAGCCTTCTGCTGGGTCAGGAGAAGACGTGGCCAAAGGTCGACAAATTCGCCAAAGACATCACCGGTGTCATATGGGATCTCCGCGGCACAAACTCGCTCAAGCACCTGCGTTACGATGGCGAGAGCTTCCATGCCGTGACGCCCTCGGGCCAATCGAGGAGCAAATACAAAGAACACGCCTTTGTCGATGCCGGTGTCTTTCAGCTCGTCTTTGGCAATGATCGTGCGGGCTGGTACTTCGTCAGTGACGACCTCCGAACAGTCACTCCCATCAATGTGAGCGGCATCGTGGAATTCAAGGCGCAGGCCGGTACGGCCATCAAACCGGTGACAAAATTCCCTGAGGACATCGAGAACGTCGTCTGGGAAGGCAGGAACGGTCAAGTTCAGCTCAAACTCCGCTGGAATGGCAGCGATTTGGAAGTCGGGGCCAAAGCTGAGGCATGGCATCTGGAGCGGGCGAGCGCAGTGGTCGCCAATCGTCGCGTCTTCGAAATCGGTGGTGAGGGCGGCGGCATCGTGTGGGTTGCCTTTTCCGAGGATGGATCGGAGGCATGGTGGCTGACCGTGAACGACGTGTTCGGCGGACACGCGCGGGCGGCGCCGGCACCAGCCGGCATGACGATTGAGGCCACGGGCTTGGGTCCGCAGCAAAATGACTTGGCCAACCACACCGGGGAATTGGTCAGTTCCGGCGATCTCATGCGCGCGGCCACGCTCGTCCGCGAACTCAACCGCAAGAACGCCGCCAACAAGGATGCGCTCAACAGGTTGGAAACCCGGTTCAAAGTCTTGAAGCCATGAATCCTCCCGTCGTTGCTCAGATCGAGAACGACATCCTGCTGGACAGTCGCCGCGCCATCATTCACACCACGCAGGGCTGGCTGGCCGTGGCCGACCTCCATTTCGGCTTCGAGGTCCACCGCGCCGGCCAGGGCGCCCTGCTGCCGGACTTCGGCATGGATCACATCGAGACGACCCTACTCGATCTGCTCAGCGACCACCTCCCGCGCCGCCTCATCCTCGTGGGTGACATCATGGACGGCTCCGGCTCCGCTGCGCAAACGCTCCAGCTGCTCGAAACGCTCCAGCCGCAGGTCCAGCAGATCATCTGCATCCTCGGCAACCACGACCGCCCCGGCCTGTATCAGAACTGGCCCTTTGTCGAGACGCACCGCGAAGCCGGTTTCCTCTTCTCCCACGGCCACCATTTCAAGGCGGTCGAAAAAGCCGCCGATCCGGCCGACCGCATCCACATCACCGGTCACGAGCACCCCGCCGTCCGCTTCAGCGACGGCGCCGGTCTGCGTGTGAAGCTCCCGGCGCTGGTCCGGGAAAAAATCGCCCCCTCACGCGAGCGCTGGCTGCTCCCAGCCTTCTCCCCCTGGGCCGCCGGCAGTCCCTATCGCAGCCCGCACGCCACCGAGCACTGGGTCTGCGCCCCGCAGCGCGTCTGGCGGCATGATGCGGCGATCCGCGAAGCAAAGTAGTCCTCTCCCTCCCGCGAGAGGAACACAGAGCTCACAAAAAATCCATCCGGGCGCGAGTCTGGCAGCCCCGCGTGTCTGCGGAAGCGCACAGCTCATCGCGCGGAGCGAGATGGCCACTTTGCTCACCCCCCGCCGAAAAACGGAAACAGCGTCTTGATCTCCGCCGCGCTCGGCCGCCGACCATACTCGCAGACCTCGAAGGTCTCCGCATACTTCACCGCCTTGCCCTTCTCCTCTCCGTAGAGCTTGATCAGCAGATCGCGATACTTCTCCGCCTCGCTCCCCTGACGTGCGCCCCAGCGCCTTTTCAGCCACGCACGCCGCGCCACCTCGTCGCTCGCAGGCGGCACGTTCTTTTCGACATGCTCGGCACTGCCGCTCGCCCCGCCTTCATAGGCCTGCGAGGTCAGCTCATGCAGCCCCTCCAGTTTCTGGTCGAAGGAATCGTCCACGCTCACCGCGATGTCCGGCGTGAAGGGATACGGCTTCTGGAAGCCGTCGCTCGAATACAGGAACACCGGGTTCTTCTTCAGCGGCGGCACATCCGGCACGATGAACGGCACCGTCACCATGAAAGCCGCATCCTGAATCAGCACGCCCACATAGCGATGATCCGGATGATAATCCCAGGGCCGGTGTGCGATCACGATGTCCGCCTTCCACTCCCGAATCACACGCGTGATCAGCTTGCGGTTCTCCAGCGTCGGCAGCAGCTCCCCATCGTGAATGTCCAGCACCTGCGAGGTCACGCCCAGCTTCTTCGCGCAGGCCGCCGCCTCCGTCGCGCGGCGGATCGCCAGCGGGCCGCCCGCCTCCTTCCAGTGGCCGATGTCACCGTTCGTCACCGAGACCAGCTTCACATGATGCCCCAGCCGCGCCCACTTCACCGCCGTGCCGGCCGTCTTGTACTCCGCATCATCCGGATGCGCCCCGAAGACGATGATGCGCAGCTTCCCGTCGTCCTCCTGCGCTCCGGCGTGAAGGGTGAATGCGGCGATGCAGGCGGCGAGAGTGAGAAAGGATCGGATCATGGCGGGCAAGATAACGCCATGAGCCCGCCGCCTCGTTCACACCCATGTGTCAAAGCGCACCGTGCTACGCCAGCCCAAAAGGGAGCAGCTTCGCCTGGTCTTCGAGAAGCAGGATGCGGGTGCTCATCGAATATTCACCCGGTTTACCGTCCGCCAATGCGCCCACCCTGCCGCTGTGCGCACTCCCAGTTCCGCACGCACGTGTTCATAAAGGAGCCAGCAGACCGGACTGCTTTCGCTGTCATGCATCGACTCCTGCCCTTTTCTTGTTCCTCCCGCAGATTCATGGATGCCAGCAGATTTCCTTCAGACATAATCTGTGGGCCTCCCTGAACCTGCGAGAGATCAGCCGCCGATTGCCTTGAAACCGCTGGTGCAATTTTGGTGCGCAAGCCCTGATCCTCGCATGGAGGACTTGGTGGGTGCTGAAGCACCCGGAACAACAACTTTTATGGGATGTCGGCTTGGGATTCGCACCAAACTGGAAAGTCGATAAGAAGTCATGAAGTAACCAAGGGCGAACCAAAACGGATGCGGGCAACGGCTCCCATGCCATCTGTCGTTTCAGCAACGTCTTGGGCTCGCCGTCGCCTGACCCGGGACGTTGAAAAATGTATAAACACCTTTGCCATGCCTGCCTGCACACTAAAACCAGAAGATAAGAAAGCCTTCATCGGATCAGTTGGAGAGGAACTCGTGAGCCGTCACGGAAAAAGACGATATTATAAGACGGACGACATCGGAAGGGCGGCCACAGCCCGGGGATATCCGATTGATTGGGCTTGCTGGGCATACTGCATTTTCTCGTCACCAGAAGACTTTAAGGCTCTACACGATGCGGCAGGGGAAGCCTGTGATTACGCTGCGATGAAGGCAGAAGTTCTCACTGACCTTGCCGGAGGATCATTCCAGTGGCCGGACATTGATTTGTCGTGGCTTGAGTGGCCGGATATCGATCTTTCTTCGCTTTTTGATTGGTCTCCGTGAAAAAGAAAAATCCTGACAATGCAGGTGCCGGTGACTGATGCATGTGAGGCGCGGCTCTGCACAGGCTACAGGAGCCCTTCTGAGGTTGTGAAGGCCTTCACTGGCGATATCGCGGGCACCACTCGTCATCCTGACGAAACTGCCGTGGACGGAGTAAGCGCGATGCGCTTTCTCAACGGCATCCCTTTCAGAATGAAGTGGAGAATGTTGCCGGTCGCAGATCCGTCAGTCCATGAGTTCGTCTTTCGGCTCTGGCAGGAAGTAGGACAGGACCAGGCCGAGGAAATAAACACTGAAACCGACGGCGGCGGCGGTGTAGGCAAGTTTGGCCGGGGCATCGGCGGGATTCGAGGTGGCTGCGAGCGTGGTGGTCAGCCAGGCGAATGAGGTGCCGATGAGGCGGCCACCGATGTTGGCGGCAAAGCTTTCGCCCGTGCCACGGAGATGCATGGGATAGACGCGCGGCAGGTAATTCCCCCAGAAGCTGAACTGGCCGACGGTGAGCAGGCCGGCGAAGAAAATGCCGATGTACAGAGGCACCAAACCCGTGACAGCGGCCCAGGCGAAAACAATGGGCATGACGGCAAGGCCGGGCACGAGGAAGACACGGATGAGCTTGCGCCGGCTGATGATGATGACGGTGAGCGCGGCGAGGGCGAAACGCCCCACGAGTCCGCCCACCTCCTGCACCTTGGTCACGTTGGCGGCGATGGACTGCTCGGCGCGTTTGCCGGCGCCGATGGCGGCTTTCTTCACCACGTCCTCGGGTTTGCCCGCGTTCGCCTTCACGGCCGCCTCGGAGGCGGCTTTGGAGGCGGCTTTCACCTCGGACAAGCCGGGCACGATGCGCGGGATGTGCTGGATGGCTCCGAAAGCAGCGCCGTAAGCCAGGGCAAACATGCCAGTGGTGACGAGCGTGGCACGGCGCAGCTCAGGGGTGAAAAGCTCGCCAAGGCTGGGCCGTTTCAACGTGCCGTCGGCCTTCTTCTGCGACCACGCCGGTGATTCCGGCAGGAACGGGCGGATGATGATGAGCGGGATGGCCGGAATGAGGCCGGACATCAGGGTGTAACGCCAAGCGGCATGCTCGTCAGTGACGATGCCGCCGCCCATGGAGGTGAGCCAGTCCGGGAAATGGATGGCCGGGAAGCTGGCGGCGTAGGTGATGCAGAGCCCGTTGGCCACGGCCACCAGCAGACCGCCGATGGAAGAGAACGCCTGCGTGTAGCCGAGCACTTTCTCGCGCTGCTTCGGGTCCGGGAAAAGTTCCGCCAGCCAAGCCACGGCGGCGACGAACTCAACGCAGACGCCGATGAAGACCAAGCAGCGGAAAAACAGCAGCATGTACACCGTGGTGGAGTAGCCAGCGGCAAAGGCTGCGAAGGCGTAGATGAGGATGCTCCAAGTCAGCACACGACGGCGGCCCAGGCGGTCGGTGAGGTAGCCACCTAGCAGTCCAAAGACACCGCCGGCGATCGCCGGGATGTAAAAGAGCTTGCCCACCCAACTGTTGAACTCCGGAGTGCCTGGCATCGCGCCCACAAGCTCCTGCAGGGCCGGCCCGACGATGAGCGGCAGCATCAGCAACTCGTAGATGTCAAAAGCGAAGCCAATGGAGGCGATGAAGCAGATCAGCCATTGGGTGCGGGTGAGCTTGGGAGCGGAAGTGGACATGGTGGGCGCGATGCTGTCAGGAGTTGGGAGGCAAGTCAACGGGCGGGATGGGCGGAATCCATCACGGAATCACGGAGCGTGTGTGTGGCAGACCGCTCGCCACTTTCGCCCCATGCGGGTGCAGATAACGGCATTAATTTGAGTCGCGTTTTCACTCCGGGTCAGTTCCATCTCCACCTCCGTCGCGACATGGAGGCAGACGATCGTTGTGGGCGCACTAGCGTCCGAAGGCGTTTCACGCCCGCTTTTCATCAACGGGACTTTTGAGGTCGAGAAAAACGTAAAGTGATGCCGCTACAGCTTGATGAGCTTGAGCCCTGACCGCTCCGCCAACTCTTTTTGCTCCTTGTCGAAGGATAAAAGCCCTCCGCTTTCAACTCCATGGCGATAGCGACATGGAACAGATCCATGCCGCGCACGATTAAATCGAGGGAGTGCTCCGCAGAGATCCGGCAGGCACGCCTGATGGCATCCGTCCAGGAAAGCTCCCGATGGGGCCAGTAGCCGAGGCGCACCTCATGATCGAGCAGTCGGACCATCTGTCCGCCCTCACCCGCATCGACCAGTCCGTGCCGCTCGGCTTGGAGAAAGCAATTGAAGACCTCGACACGCTGCCACGGAGTCCACATGACCTCACCATCGGGATTCCTGTCGAAGAAACGCCAGGCACGGCGGCGGTGCATGTCGCGTCGGCATTTCAAGGCCAGTCACCACGAGCTGTCGGCGTAGCAGGTCATTTCTTGAGCGATTTCAGGAACGCGGAGCCATCAAACTTCGGGCCACGCTCCGAGCCGACGGCGCGCTGCCGGGCAATCTCGGCCGTCATGCGCGGCCTGCCTCCTTTGACGACAATGAACTGCGTCTTGCCACGGGCTTTCACCGCCAAGTGCTCTCCATCAGAGAGATCATCAACGAGGCTGCTGTCAGCGAAAAAGCGGCTGGCGGAGATGGACTTCATGCCGCCATTGTGTCTCTCACACTTCTCAACGTCAAGCCATCACACTCTCTCATGCCGCACGACCTCACCTCCGCTCCCCAGACCGATCCGCTCAACATCTACCGTTACCGCGACAGCCTCTACGCGGTCGATTTGATCTCGGCGGCGCTGAGCATCGACTTCTTCACCTGGCTTTCGGGAAATCCTTCAACGCTCGCAGGCATTTGCGGGCACTTTGGTTTCAAGGAGCGGCCGGTGGATGTGATGCTGACGTTGTTCGCAGCGAATGGATGGGTGGAAGACCGCAGCGGGACGTTTCATGCGACGGCGACGGCGCAGGAGCATCTGCAGGCGGGTTCGGTGTGGGATCTGCGGCCTTATTATGCATCGCTGCATGATCGCCCGATAGCGCGTGACTTTCTGGAAGTGCTGAAGTCCGACAAACCGGCGGGCTGGAGCGGTGACAAGGCGGCCTTTGACTGGCACAAGGCGATGGAGCAGGAGGACTTCGCGCGAAAGTTCACGGCGGCGATGGATTGTCGCGGACTGTATCTCTCCCAGGCCTTCGCGAAGAAGGTCGATCTGGGCGGACGCTCGTGCCTGCTCGATATCGGCGCAGGTTCTGGTATCTACGCCTGCGCGGTGGCCGCTCAGCACACGCATCTCAAAGCGATCGCCTTCGATCAAGCGCCGGTGGACCGCATCGCGGCGAAGCTGATCGAGGAACGCGGCTGCGCGGATCGCGTGAGCGTGGCGACGGGCAACATGTTCGACGGACTGCCGACAGGCTGCGACGTACATCTGTATTCCAACGTGCTGCACGACTGGGGCGTGGAGGAGGTGAAAAAGCTTCTCGCTGTTTCTCATGCCGCGATGAATCCCGGCGACCTTCTCATCATTCACGATGCCTTCATCAACGCGGAGAAGAACGGACCGCTGCATGTGGCGGAGTACTCATGCCTGCT
>CAMAZK010000251.1 GCA_945863205.1 Akkermansia muciniphila
AGTCCGCCCAGATCTCGGCGCATTGGGACATGCTGCCCACTTTTGCCGAACTGGCCGGAGTGAAGCCGCCAGAGGGTCTGGATGGCATCTCCATGGCACCGCTGCTCACCGGACGGGAAGGGGAGCAGAAGGCGCACACGCATCTCTACTGGGAATCCTACAGCGGCGGCGGCCAGCAGGCGGTGCGCCGCGGACCGTGGAAAGCCGTGCGTCGGAGGGTGCTTCAAGACCCGATGAAGATCGTCGAGCTCTACAACCTCGACTCCGACCTCGCCGAAACGACGGACGTGGCCGCGCAGCATCCCGAGATCGCTGCGGAGATGTCACAGCTCATGCAAAGCAGCCACACGCCGAACGAGCACTACGCCTGGAAACCTGCGCCTGAAAAGCCAGGCGCAAAGAAGAAGAAAAAGAAGTGATGAAAACCATGCGAACATCTTTTGTCGTCCCTTGTCTGTTCGTCGCTTGCAGTGCGCTGGCAGCGCAGGACATCCGGCGGGAACCGCTGGTGCTCAAGCAGGGCGGCACGCCGGAGGAGCCGGCGGTGTTTGACGGCGGCGGCATGATCATCGACCTCGGCATCGACATCACGGATCGCCAGTGGATCAAGGAAGGAGACCTGTGGACCTCGCCCGGCCCACTGCCCGATCATTCGCCGGTGGCCGACGCGCAGCGGGCGGGGCTGTTCATCGACGAGGTGCCGGTGCGTGTGGTGCGTGATCGTGCGGCGGAGACCCGGAGCGGGGAGAAGGGAAAGGTCATTTACGCGGCTCCCGAGGCTCTCAAACCGGGAGAGATGGGCTGGGCTGCGGACGGTTCATTGTATTTCCGCTGGCCTGACGGGAAGCCGCCGGGTGCGGGGCGCATCATTCAGCCGCCGGGGAAGCTCGCGAGCTGCGTCTCGATCGCCTGCTCCCACATCATCGTGCGGAACGTCGTCGCGAAACATGCAGCCAATGACGGCTTCAACATCCACGGCCACCGTGTGGGAGTGCGGCTGGAGAACGTGAAGGCCTTTTCAAACGGCGATGAGGGCATCAGCGCTCATGAAACCGTGGAGATGGACGTGGTGAATGCCGAGATCGCGTGGAACGGCTCGTCCGCCGGCGGCGTGGCGGATGTGGGCGACAGCGTGACGAGCTACACAAACTGCGAGGTGCATCACAATCTCGGCGCGGCTTTCTTTTTCGATGGAAAGTCACACCGCGTGACCAACTGCCGCATTCATCATCAGGCCAAGGACGTCGAGATCCGCGGGGATGCGGTGGTGGAAAAGTCGGGCGTCGAGTGGCTGAAGGAGTGATCCGGGCCTCCTCCTTGTCTTGATCTCCTCCTCCCGAGTCCTCACCAGCGGACAACAATGAGGAGTGGCGCAGCGGATGAAGCGCGGTCCTCCTCCGGCATGCAAAGGCAGCGCACGGTCGGCGGATCAGTTCACGCTCAGGCAGGCCATGTCACCCGCCGCATTGCGGACGTAGATGCGGCCGTTTGCCAGCACGGGGGCGGTCCAGCAGCGGCCCTTCAGCGCCTGGGTGCGGGAAATGGGATCGAACTTCGTCGCATCCGCCTTTGCGATGATGAGTTCGCCCTTGGCGGTGATGATGATGAGCTTGTCCCCGGCGGCCATGAGGGCGCAGAACCCCGTTTTGTCGTCGCTCCACTTCTCTGCACCCGTGGCGAAGTCGATGCACTTGAAGGTGTTCGGCTTGTCATAGTCGCCGTCGCTGCCGTAGAGGTGGCCGTCGATGAGCACGCAAGAATTGAACTGGTTACGCATCACGCGGCTGCGCCAGACTTCCTTCGGCTCGGCGGAGGCGAGGTCGAGCAGGGCGCAGCCTTTGTTGTAGCCGGAGGAGATGAAGAGTTTCGTGCCGCTGAGGATCGGATCGGCCGCGTTCACGCCGTAGCTGGTGTTCCAGGTGTGCTCCCACAGCACCGTGCCGCTGGCGGGATCGACTCCTGTGTAGGTACGTCCAGAACCGAGGACCACTTGCGCTTTTCCGTTCACCGTGATCGGGTAGGGCGTGCTGTAGCCGGAGTTGTTTTTGTCGGATTTCCAAAGGGTCTTGCCCGTCGCCTTGTCCAGCGCCGTGCCGCTCTTGCCGACATTCAGAATGAGCGCGTCCCCCTGCACCAGCGGAGATCCTGCGTAACCCCATTCTGGAATGTCGGCGCCGGTTTCCTGCTGGATGTTCTTCTGCCACAGGATCTTGCCGGTGGCGGCGTCGAAGCAAAACGCATCCCCGGACCGGCTGAGGTGATAGGCCCTGCCGTTCTCGATGGTCGGCGTGGCCGAGGTGCCGCCTTCGTAGTACTTGTCACCGAGTTCGGCGGGGTAGGCGTGCTTCCAGATTTCCTTTCCCGTGGCGGCGTCCAGGCAGAACACGCTGTCCTTGTCGTCGGCGTATCCGGTCGTGTAAACGCGGCCGTCAGCGACGGTGAAGGAGGCGAAGCCGATGCCGATCTGGCTGGTCCACAGCTCCTTGACCTCCGCTCCGGTGATTTTTTCCGCAGAGATGCCGTCATGGGCGGGGCCGCGCCAGACGGGCCAGTCGGCGGCGTGAACGGATGCGGCGAAGAAGAGGAGGGAAAGGGCGGTTTTCATTTCGGTGGAGGGATCAGTTTCTTCAAAACGTCCGGCAGCGGCAGATTGAAGACCATTTTTTTATCGGTCGCCGGATGGACGAAGCGCAGTTCGGTGGCGTGGAGGGCCAGGCGCTTGGCGGGATCGGTGACGGCGCCGTAGGGCTTGTCGCCGACGATGGGGTGGCCCATGTCGGAGAGGTGGACGCGGAGCTGATGGCGGCGGCCGGTTTCGAGCTTCAATTCGACGAGCGTGGTGTTGTGCGTGCGCTGGAGCACTTTGAAATGGGTGACGGCCTCGCGCGTGTCGTCGTCCGGCGGGACGCTGCGGACGCGGAGGGAGAATTCCTCGTTGAGGTGGCAGCGCAGGGTGCCGGAGTCGCGCTTCATCAAGCCTTCGACGATGGCGTGGTAGGTCTTGTCGAACTTGTGCCAGTTCTGCTGCAGCACGCGCTTGTAGGGCTCGGTTTTGGCGAAAACGATGAGGCCGGAGGTGTCGCGGTCGAGGCGGTGGACGATCCAGACGCGGTTGCGCGGATTGGCGGCGCGGACGTGGTCAGTGAGGGCGGCGTAGGCGGTGCGGCCCTTGCCGGAATCGAGGGCGACGGTGAGCCAGCCGGGGCCTTTGTCGAGGACGATGATGGCGTCGTCTTCGTGGATGATTTTGAGGCCTGCGGGCAGCGGCGGCGCGGCTTTTCGCGCCATGCGATCCACCTCGATGCCGACCTTGTCCCCAGCTTTGAGTTCGTGGTTATGCTTGGTGACGACCCGGCCGTTGACGCGGACGCTGCCGAATTTGAGCCACTGTTTGACACGGGTGCGCTTGGTGTCCGGCCAGTTCTCGAAGAGGAAGGGCAGGAGTTCGGCGGGTGCGTTGACGGTGCGCGGAGCAGGCATGCCACTTCATGCCACGGGAAGAACTTGCTGGCTAAGGAAAAGCACCTCGGCACGTTTTGACCTGACCCTGACGCGCATCATGACCTACCGCACCACGCTTTTCACCCTCCTGGCCGCCGCAATCCCCGCTGCTGCGGTGGATTTCAAAAAGGACATCCAGCCGATTCTGGAGGAGCACTGCTACGAGTGCCACAGCGAGCTGAAGGGCAAGCGCAAGGGCGGCTTCGTGTTTGACGATCTGGAGACCTTCAAGCTGGACATCGCCGACAACGACGTGGCGCAGATCCGGCCGGGAAATCCTGGCGGCAGCCACTTCCTCGAAGTCCTCGTGAATGACGGAAAGAACCACATGCCGCCGAATGGGCAGCTTTCGAGCGGTGAAATCAAAAAAATCACCGACTGGATTGTCGAGGGGGCGAGTTTCGAAAAAAATGACGGTTCCAAGCCGATGGTGGCGGTCGCAGCCCCCAAGAAAGACCTGCCGCCGATCATGAGCTGGACGAATGCCGAGGGGAAGACGATCAAGGCCGGCTTTGTGCGTCTGGACGGAGAGAATGTGGTCCTGCGCATGCCTGCGAACGGCCAGGAGGTGCCCTATCCTCTGGCGAAACTTTCCGACGAAAGCCAGAAGCTGGCCCGCGACTGCGCCGCACCCTGAGTTCGATCACTTTTCGGTCAGCGCGGCGCTGACGGCGGCCTCGAGCGGCCTGGAGCCGCTGCCGCCGAGTTTTTCGTCGAGAGCTTCGAGCCGCTGGATGAGATCTGCCACATGCTTGCGCGGATACATGCCGCCGGCTTCGGCGCAGAAGTGGGTGCGGCAGCCGAAGGGGCGGTGCTGGTAGATCGTGCAGCGTCCGTCGCGTCCCAGCAGCGGACAGGCGCCGTCGGGGTGGGGTTTGAGGACTTTGCGCCCGCTGCGGCGCACGCCTTCAGCTGCGTAGAGCGCCTCGCCACGCGTGAGGAGCGGCGTGTGACCGGCCAGCCGGAAGTGGCAGCAGCCGGTGCGCATTTCGCACTGGCGGGGCAGGGGGCGGTGTTCGAGTTCGGCGTAAATGGTCTGAATCTCGGTGCTGTAGGCGGGCTGCGTCCGTTTTTTCATGGGAGGTGCAGTCAGCATGGGGCTGCTGGGATTTGTGGCACGCGATTTGTGCAAAGCGGCAATTGAGGTTTGAGATTTCGCGTTCTGCCGTCATCGTACCCACCCGCGATGCCGCAACAGCTTCTTTTTGCGACAGACAGCGCCCCAACCCGCCACCTCCACGAGCCCCCCTATCGCGCATGAGTCTGCCAGAGATCGCCGGACATGATTTGCAGGACCTGGTGGGCAGCGGGAGTTGCGGCGCCGTTTACCGCGCCGTGGGCGCCAATGGCAAGGCCTGCGCGGTGAAGGTCTTCAGCTCCATGGCGATCAACCGCAAGGCGCTGGCCACGGCCTTCCGTGCGATGCAGCAGATGCCGCACCACCGCGGCGTGCTCCCGGTGGAGAGCTTCGGATTCGATCAGACGCCGTATTTCTGCGTGATGCCGCTGGTCGGCGTGATGACAAAGGACAGCCACGGGCGGCGTCTTTGGCAGACGCCCACGCTGGAGTCCGCCTGCGGAGGCCTGGCGCCCGACCAGGCATGGAGGCATATCTACGAGGTTTCGGACGCCCTTGCCTGGCTGCACAAGCACGGCCTGCCGCATGGCAATCTGCGCCCCAGCAACATCTTGCTGGAGGACGACTCGGAGGCCTCGATTCGCTTGACCGACATCGCCCAGGGATGGGTGGGCGGCATCCACCACCTCGAACTCAGGGACCATTTCGTTCATTTGTGCCCCGAACAGGCGGAGAATCCGGACGGCGTGTTCGCCGGCTACGGTCCGTCCTGGGACGTTTACAGCTTCGGGGTCCTGGCCTACCGCCTCCTGAACGGCGTCCTGCCGCGTGGTGCGGAAATGTGGGCCGCCGAGGTCGAGCGGGCCAATCAGGCCGCTGCCTCTGGACTCGCCTACCAGGTGAACAGCAACGCCCTGCTGGCCGCGGTTAAAGCAGAACCCAGAGTGGTCTGGCCCCAAGCCGCGCACTCGAAATGGGAGGAGCGCCGCCGCAACATCATCGAACGGGCGCTCGACCTGAATCCCTCCGCACGCTGGGCGGACATGCGCGAGGTCGTGCGCGAGTTCGAGGTGCTGGAGAGCGATTACCTGCTCGAAGAGTCGCGGGAACAGACGGCGCGGGAGCGTCAGAAGCAGGCGAAAAAAGTCCTCACCCTCCAGGCCGTCGGCATTGCACTCCTCACGATCTTCGTCCTCACCTTCATCTACGGCTTTGTGACGCTGCGCCGGGCACAGAGGGCTGAGACGACGATCAGCAGCCTCGCCGACAATCACAAGATCGAACTCGACGCTCACAAAGCGCAGATCACGACCCTGATCGGGGAGCGTGACGTGGCCCGTGGGGCGAAGGTGGTGGCGGATCGGAACCTGCAAAATTCGCAGAATGCGGTGGACCAGTTTCTCACCCAGCTTCTGCAAACACCGACCGGTAATGAAATGGAGGCGGGCTTTTCCCGCGACCAGCTCAACGAAGCCCTGGCCTACTGCATGAGCGGCCTGCCGGAGCTGGAGGCCACACCCGCGCTCGGCGTCGAGCGCCTGCGTGCCTATGGCAATATCGGCCAGTTGCACCTGAAGCTGCGGGACAGCAGCCAGGCGGAGGCCTACCTCTCCAAGGCACGCGTCCAGGCCGCCGAACTCATCGCCCAGGGCGGAGCGGAGCCGGGGCAGACGGCACTTTACCAGCAGTGGCTCGGCCGCTACAGCCTGCTGCTCTCCGACATTCGCGGGAGTGAGGGGCGCCATGACGAGTCGCTGACGTTGCTGAAGGAGGCCACGGTGAATCTCGATCTGGGGCTCGCAGCCGATCCGAAAAACCGCCTCGCCCGCAATGAGTGCGCCCGTGCCTGGCTGGAGTACGGGCTTCGTGCCTTGCGTAACGGGGATGTGGGAGAGTCCGAAAAGTCGCTGGCTCGCGTGCCGGGCATTCTCGATGCGGAACTGATCGGCCAGGAACTCATCAATGACGAAAAATTCATCCTGGCCCGTGCTACTTATGCCAAGGGCATCAGCCAGCGGGAGGCGGGAAAAATCGAGGAGTCGCTGAACACGCTCATCGACGCCGTCAGGGATATGGGAGAGCTCGTACTCGGCAGCAGTCCGCGGAATCAGGACCAGGCCCTGCTGCTTGCCGAGGCCTACACCGAGCTGGCCGAGCTCATCGGCCGCCACTTCAGCGGCACGGATGCCAAAGAGGCCCACAATCAGGCGCTGCCGATCCTGCTGGAGCTCAATCGTCTCCTCCCCGAGTGGGCCGAGGTGAAATACCTCCTGGCCCGCAACTACGGCTCCCTCGCCTCCCTCGCCCGGGATGCGGGGAACCCCTCGGAAGCCTCCAAGAAAAAGCAGGATGCCATCGAATTGGTGAATGAAATCATGGCCGACGACAAGGAGAACGCCCGCTACGGCTTCCTGCTGGCCAAGCTCCGCGGGGAATACGCCGAGCTCATGGCCGACAGCGGCAAGACCACCGCTTCTCTTCCCATCGCCCAGCAGGCTGTGGAGTCGCTGGAGGCGCTGATCCTCGCCCAGCCGAAGTCGGACAGACTCACGCCTGAGCGGCGGATGTGGGCCAGCCAGCTCGCCCAGCTCTACGGCTCGCTCGGCCACACCAGTGAAAGCGCCGGCAAAAAGGCCGAGGCGAAGGAGGCTTTCAGCAAAGCCGTGGCCATCTGGGAGCAACTGGCCGCCGCCATCGCTAACGATGAAGCCATCGAAGCCGGTCTCACCTGGAGCAAAGGCCGCCTCGCCAAGATCAAATGACCTTCGCTGAGAAACAGCAGTCGCTCATCGACGACCTGAACATCATCGACGATCCGCACGAGCGCCTCAACGCCGTCGTCATGCGGGGGGCGGCGCAGACGCTCGATGAAAAGCACAAAACCGAGGCGAACCTCGTCCCCGGCTGCGTCTCCCGCGTCTGGCTGCACGGTGAGCAAGTCGAGGGGCGCACGCGATTCGTCTG
>CAMAZK010000252.1 GCA_945863205.1 Akkermansia muciniphila
TCGCGATGATCGAGGGCCACGTCGGCCATGTCACGGCGCTCGCCTTCACACCTGACGGAAAGTGGCTTGCCACCGGCAGCGCTGACAAGGACCTCAAAGTCTGGGACCTCGCCACCAAGGAAAAGCTGATGCTGCTCGGAGACAAAACCGCGCCCGTCAATGCGCTCATGTGGTCCCCGGACGCCAAGAGCCTCACCTACCTCAATGATGCGGGCAACGTTTTCAGCATCACGGATTTGAAGAGTCACGATGGCGTGCGGCTCGCCTTCACCAGCGGAAAAACGAGCAAAGCAGCCACCCTGAGCGCCCTGCCCCTCGCCGCAGTGATGAGCGCGGATGGGAAGAACGTCTTCACCGCCCTCGAAAGCGGGCAGATCGTCGCCCTGGATGAGAAATCGAAGGTTTCAGAGCTCAGCGCGGCCGTCGAGCCGCAGCCGGGCACGCTGTCCTACACTCGCGACATTCTGCCCATCCTAACGAAAGCCGGCTGCAACCTCGGAGCCTGCCATGCGAAGGCCTCCGGGCAGGCCGGCTTCCACCTCTCCATCTTCGCCTTCGATCCGAAGACCGACTATAAGGAAGTCGTCAGCGACTCCCGCGGCCGCCGCGTGTTTCCGGCCCTGCCGGAAGACAGCCTGATCCTGCAGAAAGCGACGGTGCGCATTCATCACGAAGGCGGGCAGCGTTTTGAGCCCGACTCCGAATCCGCAAAGACCATCGCCGAATGGATCCGGCAGGGCATGCCCTACGAAACGCCGAATCAGCCGGCACTGACCGGCATCGAGATCACACCGGATGAAAAGACCTATCGGAAAAACGAAAACCAGCCCCTGAAGGTCGTGGCGAAGTATGGCGACGGCTCCACCCGCGATGTCACGGCGCTCACGGACTACATTTCCTCGGAGAAATCCATCGCAGCCGTCGATGAGCACGGAACCGTCACCACGAGCGCTGAAAGCGGGGAGACCGTCATCGTCGCCCGGTACATGGGCCAGGTCGCCATCTCCCGCGTCGCCGTGCCGGCTGACAAACTCCTGCCGCCGGAGCGCTACGCGAAGCTCACCGTCCGAAATGAGATCGACACCCACGTCCACGAACGCCTGAAAAAACTCGGCCACCTGCCCGGCGACACCTGCAGCGACGCAGAGTTCCTCCGCCGCACCTCGCTGGACGCCGTAGGCATGCTGCCCACCGTGGAAGAAGCCCGCGCCTTCCTGGCCGACAAGAATCCTTCCAAATACGAGCAGTGGATCGACCAACTGCTGGAAAAGCCGGAGTGGGCCGACCATTGGGCCATCAAGTGGGGGGACCTCATCCGGCCCAATCCTTCGCGTGTCGGCGTGAAGCCGGTCTATCTCCTAGATCAGTGGATCCGGCAGAGTTTTCGTGAAAACAAGCCGTGGGACCGCTTCGTCACCGAACTCCTCACCGCCGAGGGGAACACCCACCACTACGGCCCCGTCGCCATTTGGCGTGACAAACGCGAACCGATCGACGCCGCGACCTTCGTCGGCCAAATCTTCCTCGGCGTCCGGCTGGAATGCGCCAAGTGCCACCATCACCCGACCGAGAAGTGGGATCTCACCGATTACTACCAGCTCGCCGCCTTCTTCACGCAGATGAAACGCAAGGGCCAGGGCATCTCCGCCCCGATCAGCGGTGAGCCGGAGAACATGTGGTTCGCCCCTGGCGCGGCCAGCATCGAGCATCCCGTCACCAAAGCCGCACTCAAGCCACGTCCCCCGGCCGACAAAGAAGTCCCGATCTCAGACACGCAGGACCCGCGTGCCGTGCTGGCCGAATGGATGACGAACCCAAAGAACCCCTACTTCGCGCATGCCGTCGTGAATCGCGTCTGGTCCAGCTTCATGGGCCGCGGCATCGTCGATCCCGTGGATGACTTCCGCGCCTCGAATCCGCCCACAAACGGCCCGCTTCTCGACTGGCTGGCCGAGGACTTTGTGAAGCACGGCTACGATTTGAAGCACCTGATGCGCACCATCATGCGCTCGCAGACCTACCGCCTCAGCAGCCTGCCGAACGAGACCAACACCGCCGATGTGAAGAACCACAGCCGCAGCTACCGCCGCCGTCTCCCCGCCGAAACGCTGCTGGACGCCGTCTGTCAGGTCACCGAAGTCAAAGAGAGCTTCACCGGCCTGCCGCCGGATGCCCTGGCCAAGCAGACGTGGAACCACAAGCTCGAAAGCCAGTTCATGGACGCCTTTGGCCGCCCGAACGCCAGTTCCGAGTGCCCCTGCGAGCGTGATGCCAAACCCAGCGTCGTGCAGGCCCTGCACCTGATGAACTCCACCAAGCTGCAGGAGATGCTGGCCGCCAAGGAAGGCCGGGCGGCACGCCTGGCGAAGAGTGATCTGAAGCCTGAGCAGATCGTCGAAGAACTCTACCTGGCCTGCTACTCACGCCTGCCGGACGCCGATGAGATGGCCATCGCCCGCAAGGCCGTCGATGTCGGAGAAAAGGATCGTCATGCAGGCATCGAAGACGTGCTCTGGAGCTTGCTGAACTCGGCAGAGTTCGTGTTCAACCATTGATGGCAGCCCCGATGCCTCGATTGGCGTGATCAGCAGCCGGAGCCCTGCATTCGCGGCCAAAAAGCAGCGGTAAAGTTGCCCTGTTCCTGCGGAACAGGGCGGCGTTGTTGCACAGCAACAACGCAACTTTCACGGAGACCGTTCTCGGGAGGCAGACGGCGCTGCCTTAGGGCACGTCGTAGGTTCCCAAGGCGGCGGCATCGAAGCGGGGGGAGCCAACTTCGTCAGCCAGTTCGTTGAGAGCTTCGACCTCCGCAGTGCTGAAGAGCAGGCCGCCGGCTTTGGCGGTGTGGGCGGCGTTTTGCGCTTCGGGCTGGCCGGGGAGCAGGCAGCCTTCGTTGCCGTGGCCGAGGATGTCGTCGATCACGGCTTTCACGTTTTCAGAAAAGCTGCGGCCGTTGGAGAAGAGGCCGGTGCTGATGGCGTCCGGGTGGATGACCTGAAAATAGAAGGATGAGGTGCGCTTTTCGCCTGCCGGGAAGGGCTTCGACTTGATGTCGGGATGCGCACCACCACCGCGCAGGGTGGGCAGGCCGCCGCCGATCATGCCGCCCATGACTTCGATGAGGAGGGAGAGGCCGTAGCCTTTGTGTGCGCCGAAAGGCAGCAGCCACGCGGCTTCGTTGGCGTCGGTGGTGGGCTTGCCTTCCTTATCGACCGCAGCGCCGGGAGGCAGCGGTTTGCCTTCGCGCTTCAGCTGCTGCACGCGGCCCATGGCCACGGTCGAGGTGGCCCAGTCGATGACGATGGGGAATCCGCAGGCATCCTGCGTGGGCAGGCCCCAGGAGTGGGGATTGGTGCCGAGCACCGGGAACTTGCCGCCGAAGGGCACGACCTCGCCGAGCGTGGAGGTGCAGTTTGTGTAGGCGATGTAACCCTTCTTGGCCGCGTCCATGACGTAGCCGCCGCCCCAGAGATAATGGAAGGCGTTGTCCACGCTGACCTGCCCGATGCCGTATTTGTCCGCCATCTCCATGCAGCGCTCCATGGCGCTGAAGGCGACGCTTTGCCCGAGCTTCAGTTTCCCGTCCCAGGCCTCGCTGGCGGCGAAGTTCTTTTTGATGACTTCGATCTCCGCACCGGGCTTGCAGCCGCCAGTGGCGCTTCCGTAGAGGTGGTCGAGGTGGAGCGCCTTGATCGCGTTGTGGGTGCGGATGCCATGCGCACTGGCCATCTCGCAAAACCGGGCGCCGTCCTGCGCTTCCGCGGCGGTGTAACCACGATGCTGGTAGGCGGCGCGGACGAGGTCGTTGTGGGCTTCGGTGGGGACGATGTGGTAGGTGGTCGGCATGGTCTGCGGATGATGCCGAGACGCAGGCGGCACGCAAGGCGCTGCTTGCACCTTCCCTGCTCACCAGCAGACGCCTTCGTAGCTCCAGGGCAGCGCCTTGAGCTCCGGCCAGCCGTTGACGTCGATGACGCACTTCCCCGCCCCGGCCACGCCCTCCAGCGCCTCCACCTTCACGCACTTCTGGGAGGCCACGATCACATCGCTCTCGCGCACGACTTCATCGGCGGAGTCACAAAGAACCCGCGCCAGATGCGGCATGCGCCGCTGGATCTCCGCCTCATTGGCACCGATCAGGCGGCTGAGATTGATCGAGGGATCGAAAATGCGCAGCTCGTAGCCGCGACCGAGCAGCGTCTCCGCCACCGCGACCATGGCGCTGCCGCGCATGTCGTCCGTGTCCGCCTTGAAAGCCAGCCCCAGCAGCCCGACGCGGCGGGTGTCTTTGGCCGTGATCTGGTTCACCAAGGCCTCAAAGTGCGCCTGATTGCTGTCCATCACGTGCTCCAGCAGCGGAAGGTTCACCCCCTCCACACGGGCGAGGCCGCTGAGCGCGTTCACGTCTTTGGGAAGGCAGGAACCTCCGAAAGGATTGCCGGGGCGCATGTAGTAGCGGGAGATGTTCAGCCGCTCGTCGCGGCAGACCACGTCCATGACGCGTGCACCATCGACGCCGAGGTGCTTCGCCATGCGACCGATCTCGTTGGCAAATCCGACCTTCAGCGCGTGGAAGTAATTGCAGGCATACTTGAGCAGTTCCGCGCCTTCCCACGGGAGAATCTGCGCATTCTGGCCCAGCAGATCCAGCGCCTCGGCTGTCGCCGGCGGCTGGCCATTGTGCGTGCCGACGGCCGCCAGGGAGGGATCGCGAAAATCCCGCACGGCGGTGCCTTCCCGCAGAAACTCGGGGCAATAATAAGCATTCAACTGACCCGCCGCGATGAGATCGGCAAAGAACTCGCTGACAATCCCCCGCGTGCTGCCGGGAAGCATCGTGCTGCGAAACAGCAGGGTGTGCGGCTGATTCTTCTCGCGAATGGCCGCGGCGATCTGCTCGGAGACCTTGCGCACATACTCGAGGTTCAAACGGCCCGCCGCCTGTGACGGGGTACCCACGCAGACGATGCTCACCTGCGTTCGGCGCACGGCCTCCGAGGCGTCCGTAGTGGCATCGAGCCGTCCCTCGCGCTTGGCCGTTTGCAGCAGTTCTTCGAGTTCCGGCTCGATGATCGGGGACGCGCCAGTTTTGAAGCTGTCCACCTTCGCCTGCTGCACATCGGCTCCGATGACGTGGTGTCCCATCTCCGTGAGACACCCGGCCGTGACGGCACCGACATAACCGAGACCAAAAATGCTGACATGATAGGGATGCGAGGGGGGCATCCATCACTCAAGCACGCTTGAAGAACGGAGACAAACATCTTCACAAGTCGCGAGAAAATTGGCAGAATGAATGGATGACGAGTAAACCAAGCAAACACTGGACGAGATGGCCGATGGCCGTCTGGGAAGGGGTGTTGTTTGGCTGGTTTTTGCTCATTGGCCACGCTACGGCCATCCATTTGATCAAAGTCGCCGAGGCTGTCGAAGTTCAAGTTCCTGAGGAGAGGTTACCACGTTTGACGATTTGGATGCAAAACGTCATACCAGAAGAGGCGTGGTCCCTGCTGACTGGCATCGCGGCCTTCAGCATTGGCTTCGGACTGATTCATCTGACCGCAAACGAAGCACCGACGAGCCGCTTGTTTCGGTGGGCGGCGACGGCCATTCTAACGATGATCGCGGGAGTATCGCTGCCCATCATGAGCGCGTTTACAACTCTCAGCGGCAGGTATGACGAACGACTGTGGGACGAGTTGCTTTTTGTCGCCATCGCTCTGACGACAATGGTTTATGGAATCATTCGAGTGCGACGACATAACCGACACTAGGCATGAATAAGCCATCTCTCCTGGCGGCATTCGCCCTGAAGTCGTTTTTCACAGTGTCCTCCGCCTTCGCCCATCCGGCGGATCAGAGCGAGATGCGGCTGCGTCCTTCCCCGCATGCGCTGGAGATCCGGCTGACCTTCAACATCCTGACGCTGACACGCTTTGTACCGATCGACACTGACGGCGACGCTAAAGTCAGCATGGCGGAGCTGGAAGCCGCGCAGCCGGCGCTGGTGGAATACATGAACCGGCAAATCCGGCTGGAAATCAACCAGGAGACGGCCGCGCTGGGCTCGGACGTGAAGTGGGCACCTCTGTGGCCGGAGGCGCAGGCCACGCCGCCGATGACGGAATTCGAGTATTCCGGGCGCAGCGTGGACGTGACCTTCATGCTGCCTGTGGAGAAGCTTCTGGAGGACTTCTGGATCGGCTTCGAGATCTTCGAACAAACCGGCCCGATGCAGACCATCCGCGGCCTATTTGAGCAGGATGGAGAAGTGCTGGAGGTGCCCTTCAGCGGACTGGAGCCGGAGTACACCTATGACACCGGCTACGCGGAGGATCCTTTCATTCAGGAGGCGGAACAGCAGGCGGCGGAGGCGTTGGCGCCGCAGCGGACGGTCGAGTGGCCGGCGTGGCTCCTGATCCCCGCCTACCTGGCGCTCATTCCGCTCTATCGCAGCACCATCGCCCGCCGTCTGCGAGCCCTGAGGTGACCTGGTCCATTTGGCATGGCAGTTCCCCGGTCCCCTAGCGATTCAGGAACGTTCCCGAGCGAACCAGATCGTAGACACGTTCTTCAGACTACAGATCGGAAGGCTTGCTCCTTGGCGTTGGACTGCAACTCGATCATATTTTCTTTTCTTTGACGGCATCGATCCAGACAAATCAAACGGCGAACAAGACGTCGATCCTAAGACCTGACCCGCTGCGGCTTCAAACCGTCATGATCATTCAACCAATTGAACCTGAAGTCGGAGCGCGCCCTCGGTCAGGAGCAGGATGACTCGGACGTCGGAAGAAGAACGACACCTCACCTGCCCTTGACGCAGAAGAGGCGGACGCCGTCGGCGCACATGGCGGTGCCGTTGCCTTTTTCGCACTGCTGCCACTGTGCCTCGTTGAGTCCGCAGCGCATGGCGAGGGCGTGCTCGGCATCGTGGTAGCGGCGGCGGGTTTCCTCCTCGCTGACGCCTTCCTTTAGCCACTCCGCCACCTGCTGGTGCACCTGGGCGATGCGTGGCCGGTAGGCCTGCAGATGCGCGGCGACGTCATGCACCGGACCGAAGTGGGTGAGGTAGAGGGTCTTGAAGCCGCCGGCGATGAGACGGTCCACGGAGCAGATGTAGGCTGCGGGGTCGAACTGCGGAGGCGCGGAGGGCACGGACAGGTAGCTCGTGTTTTGCAGGCGCATGCCGGCGACATCCCCGCTGAAGCAGACATCGCCGATGACAAAGGCGTGATGGTGCCGCGCGTGGCCGGGCGTGTCCCAGGCGGTGACCTCGACATCGCCGAGCCTGACGGACTCGCCGTCCTGCAAGGCGACGACGTTTTCAGCGGGTGCGGGCATCATCTCCCCCCAGAGGGTGTCCATCTGGTCCTGGTAAACCATGCGTGCGCTTTCCATGAGGCGCGAGGGATCAACGAGATGCCGAGCGGCGCTCGGGTGACAGTGAACGGTGGCCCCGTTCTGAGCAAACCACCCGGCAGCCCCGGCGTGGTCGAGGTGGATGTGGGTG
>CAMAZK010000253.1 GCA_945863205.1 Akkermansia muciniphila
GGCACGGATGAGAAGACCTGGCAGCCCAAAGGCGTGCGCTGGGTCAGTCGCAGCACCAGCACCGACTTCGTGAACTGGACACCCGCCGTGATGATGCAGTGCGACCGGCCGCTGGTGGATCACATCTACGTCAGCCAGACGCAGCCCTACTTCCGCGCCCCGCACATTGAGATCGCCACGGCGGCGCGTTTCATGCAGGGGCAGTCCTCGCTGGATGATCAGGCGAAGAAATACATGGCCGACGATGCCAAAGCCTACACCGCCCTTTTCTCCGACACCTCCGAGGCCGTGCTCATGACCAGCCGCTCCGGCTCCGGCCTCTACAACCGCACTTTCATGGAGGGCTTCGTGCGTCCAGGTCTGCACTTCCGCAACTGGACCAGCCGCGCAAACTATCCCGCCTGCGGCCTCATCCAGACGGGCAAATCCGAGCTGTCCATGTTCGTGCAGCGCCACTATGGCCAGGGGGTGAATCTTGTGGAGCGCTGCACGCTGCGGCTGGACGGCTTCGCCTCGCTGCAAGCGGATTACGACGGCGGACGCATGACCACAAAACCGCTCACCTTCAGCGGCAAGGCGCTGCATCTGAACTTTGCCACTGGCGCGGCGGGTCATGTGGCCGTGGAGATCCAGGACGCAGGCGGCGCACCCATTCCCGGCTTCTCGTTGGAAGAGTGCATGGCGCAATCGTACGACGACATTGACCGGGTCATCCGCTGGAAGTCTGGAAGCGATGTCTCCGCCCTCGCCGGAAAGCCCGTGCGGCTGAAATTCGACCTGCGCGATGCGGATGTGTTCTCGTTCTGGTTCGCGCCCTGACGATCCGCCAGCCCTTCGCCGCTCATGCGCTCTTTCACGCTTCAAACTTCCCTTTTCCTTCTCTCCAGCCTCAGCACTGCTTTCGGTGCTGACTGGCCGCACTGGCGTGGTCCGAACTTCGATGGGAAGACGGTGGAGAAACTCGGTGCTGTGACTTCACTGCACGAAATGTGGAGCGCAGAGGTCGGCATCGGATTCTCTTCGTTTTCCGTCGTCGGCGGGCGGGTTTACACGATGGGCTTCAAGGATGAAAAAGAGACCGTCTGGTGTCTCGACGCCCGTACGGGTGCCACGCTCTGGAAACATGCCTACGCGGCGGATCTGCACGCAAAGTATTATGAAGGCGGTCCTGGCGTGACGCCCACGGTCACCGCCGAAGCTGTTTATGTGCTGGGCAAGCAAGGTCAGGCCCTCGCTCTCCATCCCGAAACCGGTGCGGTGATCTGGCAGCGCGATTTGAAAGCCGATCACGCTCTGTTGCTGCCAGAGTGGCATTTCGCCGGCTCGCCTTACTGCCATGGCGATCTCGTCATTCTGAATGCCGGCACCTCGGGAATCGCGCTCAACAAACGCGATGGACGCACGGTTTGGCAGGGTGGGCCGGAGGCGACGGGTTACTCCACGGCGGTGCCGATGCCGGAGTCACTTGGTGGCAAAGACGTGCTGGCTCTGTTTCTCGGCAAATCCCTGTCCGGCATCGCCGCCGCCGATGGCCGTGTGGTCTGGAGCATTCCTTGGAAGGGGCTGAACGCCACCGATCCCATCGCCGATGGCGCGGACATCCTCGTCAGCTCCATCGGCGGTTCCGCGCTCAAAAGAAGGCGCGCCGATGGCGAATGGGACACCGTCTGGGCACGGAAGGATTTTCAGAACTACTTCAATCCCTGCGTGAAGATCGACGGCCATCTTTACGGCATCGACGGCACGACGCACAAGCCCACGGCACTGGTCTGCATCGAATGGGCTACAGGCCGCGAGTGCTGGCGCGAGCCGGGTCACACCACCGGCGGCATCATCGCCACCGCGGACTGCCTCGTGCTCTGCGACAAAGGCGAGATCCTCATCGTGAAGCCGAACCCTGATAAGCTGGACATCCTTCATCGCCAGACCGTGCTTCCTGGCAAATGCTGGACCGCGCCTGTGGTCGCAGGCGGTCGCATCTACGCTCGCAACGCCGCAGGCCGCGTCGTCTGCCTGGAGCCGCTCGGCGGGATCGGTGGAGTGATGGAGTGATGGAGTGATGCAGTGATGCAGTGATGCAGTGATGCAGTGATGCTCGATTTGGGCGTCGCGTTTATCGAGCAGATACAGCTCCTGCACCTGGTTTTCCGGGCCGACGGGATTGATCATGCGCCCGCCTTCGCTCAGCTGCTCCGCCAGCGCGGGTGGGATGGCATCGGGCTCGTAGGTGACGATGATGGCATGAAAGGGCGCGGACGTCGCGGGTTGAGGAGGCCAGGGCCTTGTTGCTGGCAAGGCCGGGGACATCCACTGGGTGGTGAGGGAGGATGTTCCGGATGACATTCTTCGAGGGCGGCCTGAAATCATTCCGGGCACACGTCCAGGGCCTTCTCCGCCTCGTAGTTATCCGCGGTCATTGACCGAGATTCACGCAAACAGTTCTGTTCATTTTCGGCGTTTTATGGAAACGTCTCTCCCCCCTTCGATGACCAACCTCCCGACCTCTTTCCCGATGACCGCTGAAGACGCGCCACGCCCGGCCGAGCCAGTTGCTTTTCCCAGTGTGAGGGAGTGGAAGAGCATCGTGGCCGAGTTTCAGAAGTCATCGACGAGCCGGGCGGTGTGGCAACTGGTCAACACGCTGGTGCCCTACGCGGCGCTGTGGGTCGGCATTTATTTCGCGTTCGACGTTTCGATGTGGCTGGTGGCGGGGTTGGCGGTGCTGGCCGGGTCCGTGCTGGTGCGTGTGTTCATCATTTTTCACGACTGCGGCCATGGCTCGTTCTTCGAGTCGAAGCGTGCGAATTCGATCACGGGTTTCATCACCGGGATGCTGACCTTCACGCCGTATTACCAGTGGCGCTGGGAGCATTCCCTCCATCACGCCACGACTGGGGATTTGGACCGCCGGGGCATCGGCGACGTGTGGACGATGACTGTGCAGGAGTACCTGGAGTCGTCCCTGTGGAAACGCTTTGCCTACAAACTGGCGCGGAATCCCGTGGTGCTGTTTGTCATCGCGCCTTTTGTCCTTTTCGTGGTGCTGCAGCGCTTTCCGAACCGGAAGGCGGATGTGCGTGAGAGGCGATCTGTTTGGCACATGAATCTGGCCCTGCTGGCGATGATGGCCGTGATGTCGTGGATTTTCGGTCCGGCGAGGTATCTGCCCGTGCAGATTTTCGTGACCTGTGTCTCGGGGGTCTTCGGCGTCTGGCTTTTTTACATCCAGCATCAGTTTGAGGACGCCTACTGGGAGCGTCACGAGGAGTGGGACTACACGGCCGCAGCGCTGAAGGGCTCGTCCTATTACAAGCTGCCGCGTGTGCTGCAGTGGTTCTCCGGGAACATCGGCTTCCACCACATCCATCATCTGAGCTCACGGATTCCGAATTACAATCTGGAGCGGTGTCACAACTCGCATCCGGTCTTCCAGATGGTGAAGCCAATCACCATCCGCGTGAGCCTGAAGTCGGTGGCCTACCGCCTGTGGGACGAGCAGCACAAGAAACTCGTGGGCTACCGCCGCATGCGGGAGATCCGGCGGGAGAGGGCGGCTGCCGAAAAAGCGGCCAAGACGGACGGGGAAAATCGCTGAAGTAGGCAGGCCGGGAATTCGGGGGCCGGACTGCGGCATACTAGTCCTCCCGCGATCTCACGACGAGCACGGAGCAGGGCAGGCGGGTGAGGACGCGCTCGGCGGTGGAGCCCAGAAGGAGGTAGGCGAGGTTGGAACGGCCCCTGGCGCCGATGACGATCAGGTCGGCCCCGGCGGCCTGTGCGTGGTCGGCGATGCCGCGCCCCACGTTTCGATCTTCATGCAGGGATTCTTGGGTGGGGATGCCTGTGGCAGAATCCCTCACCTCCTGGTGAAGCTGGTGCTGGAGACGGGCCACCTGCTCCTCGCGGGTGGGCATGGCTCCCGCTGGCATGCTGAGCCCCGGCTCGCCGAACGGAGCCATGACGCCGAGCAGGGCGCCGGGATCGGCCCAGACATGGAGAAAATCGACCAACTTGCCGTCTGCGAACGCGAAGTCCCGGGCGGCTTCGGCCACATGCGCTGAATGCGTGGAGAAGTCGAGGCATGCCACGATCTTGGCGAAGGGCGCGTCGTGTCCGGCACGGACCAGCAGGACGTTCGCTGCGGCCTTGCGGGCAAGTTTGGCGGAGACGGAACCCGCGCCTGCAGGGTGATCTCCCGCGCCGGTGATGCCCGCCACGAGGAGGTCTGCGTGGAGGTGCTTCGCATGCTGCAGTATCTCATGCAGCGGGTGCCCAACGACGAGCGTCACCTCGTGTCCCTGCGGCAGGGGGACGCGAGCCAGCCACTGGTCGAGGGCCTTGCGCGCGCCCTCCACCGCTGTCCTGGACGCCGAATCGAAGGGCTCGCCACGCTGGTCCGCCAGGGAGGAGACAGCGTCCGAATCAATCACATGCAGCACATGGAGTCTGGCCTTTTGGCGGATGGCCATGCTGGCGGCCTGCCGGAGTGCGGAATGAGCGCCGGTCGAGAAATCGACCGCAGCGAGAATGGTGTGGGGCGATGAGGTCATGGTTGCGGGCGGGTGGTTGAGTCCCTCGAAGGGTACGGAGCCGCGCCGCTGCAGGATGCAGGGCGGGGGATTTCAGCAAGATCGGCACGATGGATGCCAATCGAGGCGGTAGCGGCTGCAGGCGCGGAAATGCGGTTGCCTGCCGGCCTGGCGATGCCATTTGTCGGCATGAGCCGCACTTCTCAGTCCACCACCTCTCTCATGCTTGCCTCCGCTGCTGCCATGGGTGTCATCATGCTCTCATGCACCACCGTGCCGGACGTGGGCCGCAGGTCCCTGAACTTCATCCCTGGCAGTCACCTGAACGAGATGGGGCTGACAGAGTTTGAAAAGATCAAGTCGGAGAAAAGGCGCTCCAGCAACGCATCCCAGACCGCTGCGGTGAATCGCGTGTCCGAACGCTTGCAGCGGATCGTGCCGATGCCGGATGCACGCTGGGAATTCGTGCTGTTTGACGACGGCAGTCCGAACGCCTTCGCCCTGCCGGGTGGCAAGGTGGGAGTGAACACGGGCATATTCAAAGTGGCGCGGAATGATGCGCAGCTCGCAGCGGTTCTCGGGCACGAACTGGCGCACGTGGTGGCCGGTCACAGCGGAGAGCGCATGAGCACGGGCATCCTCGGGGCGGTCGGCGTTGCAGTGCTGGATGCGGCGCTGGGGGCGGACCGCAGCACGGAAAGCAGGGCTACGACCAGTGCGGCCGCCGGCGCGGCGGTGGGCCTCGGAATGCTGCGCTTTAGCCGGGGGCAGGAACTCGAGGCTGACAAGCTGGGAGCTCTTTACATGGCCCGGGCGGGTTACGATCCACAGGAGAGCATTCAGCTGTGGCAAAACTTCGCCGCCGAGCGCAGCCAGGACGGCAGCCGGACCCCCGCCTTTCTCAGCACGCATCCCCTCGACTCGACCCGCATCGAAAGCCTGCGCGCCTTTATGCCGCAGGCGCTGGCGGAGTATCGCTGAAGATCAGCGCCGGGCCCGGAGCGCCTCGCGGAGCTGTTCGACCTCGTCCAGCAGGTGCGCGAGCAACTTGAGTCCCTGGAGATCCATACCGCAGGATTCCCTCAGCGCTTCCAGCCGGCGCAGGCTGCGCACGGTTTCATCATCAAACCCGCTGCGGACGAGGCCCTGCGCCTGATACTCCACGATCGTCTGCGTGGAGACTCCCGTCATCTCTGAGAGCACTTCCAGAGTGTAGGTCTCATTCATGTCAGGCGCGTGGGTTGAAGGTGGAGGCGCTGCGCAGTTGCTCCCAGGCGCTGCGTTCGGCGCCGCTGATCTCCGCAGGCAGCACGATCTGGATCACCACGTACAGGTCGCCACGCTCGCCGTTTTTCCCCTTGGGCAGGCCCTTGCCGCGCACGCGCATGCTCTGGGCGTTCTCCGTTCCGGCGGGGATCTTCAGCTTGATCGATCCATCCAGCGTCGGCACAACGATCTCGGCCCCCAGCACCGCCTCCCAGGGGGCGACATCGAGTTCGTGATACACATCGGCCTCGCGGGTGGTGAATTCGGGGTGCGCTGCGTGGCGCACGCGCAGAAACAGATCCCCGGCCTGACCGCCGCCGTGGCCGGCTTCGCCATGGCCAGGGACACGGATGCGGCGGCCGTCCGTGGCCCCGGGCGGGATGCGCACCTGAATGGTGTCGGTTTGCGCCTGGCCGGTCTTGCGATTCACGGTTTGCAGAGAGATGGGCCGCACCGTGCCGTGCATCGCCTCTTCGAGCGTGACCAGGATGTCGCCCTCGATGTCATGCCCGCGTCGCGGACGGCCCGCCTGACCGCGAGGTGCTTCGGAAAAGTCCTGTGGAAAGCCGTAGCGGCTGCCTCCGCTGAAGTACTGCTCAAAGAAGTCGCTGAAACCCGTGCCGCCAAAGTGGAACTCCTGCGCCGGGCCTCCGCCATCGCCTCCCTGCCGCCATCCGGGTGGCGGGGTGAATCCGCCCGCGTCATTCCAGTTCGCACCCAGGGTGTCGTACTTCTTGCGCTTGTCGGGATCGCCCAGCACCTCGTAGGCCTCGTTGATTTCCTTGAACTTGGCTTCCGCCGTCTTCTTGTCGGTCGCGGTATCGGGATGATACTTGCGGGCCAGTTTGCGGAAGGCCTTCTTGATTTCGTCCGGCGTCGCCTCGCGCGAGACGCCGAGGCTGGTGTAGTAGTCCTTGAACTGTGCAGGCATGGTGGGTGCCGGAACCGGAGCGAGGGCGGCGATGCTGTCGATGCGATTCTCTGCGCAATCTTTGAAGGGCGACACCGGACGTGTCCGGCTTTACGGCCACAGAGCGAGGATCAATGCGCCACCGGCCAAGGATGCGCCCATGCCCACGAGGATAGGTTTCACAAAGGTGCGCGCCCCGAGCGCCACGGCCAGGCCCATTTTGAAAAAGACATTCGCCATGCCCCCGACGAGGATCATGCGCCACGCGGTGGCGGGCTCCAAGTGGTCGGTGCTGACCAGGCGTGAGGTGGAGAGCGTGATCGCGTCCATGTCCGTCAATCCGGAGAGCGCGGCGGCCAGGTAGAGGCCTGAGTGCCCGAAATGCTCACGCGCAGCGGCGACGGCGACGAGAACGACCGCGTAGAGCAGGCCGAAGAGCACGGCGCTTTTGAGTTCGGAGGGTGGTGATTCAGCGTTCTCCTGCTTGCCCGACTTTTCCGAGATGCGATGCGCGATCGCCGCCACCAGGCCGAACCAGAACATCATGGCCAGCAGCGGCGGCAGCATCTGCCGGACGTGCGCGGGCGCTGTGAACAGCACCTCCGCGATCACCCGCACAAAAACAATCGCGGAGGCGATGAGCGTCACGGTCGCCAGCGTCGGGCCGCAGGCGCCGCGATCATGGCTGCGGCGGGCCAGGCTGGCGGTGGTGGCCGTGCTGGAGATCAGTCCGCCGAACAGCCCGGCCACGGCGGTGCCCTTCGTTCCGCCCATGAACTTCTGCGTCAGGTACGCG
>CAMAZK010000254.1 GCA_945863205.1 Akkermansia muciniphila
TGAACTCGCCCACGTCCTCAAATTGGCGATACACCGAGGCGTAGCGCACGTAGGCGACGTGGTCGATGGCCTCTAGCCGCCGCATCACCTTCGCACCGATCACGGTGCTGGGGATTTCGCGGTAGCCTTCTTCTTCGAGTTCGTTGGCGATGTCGTCCACGAGCTGTTCGAGCTGCTCCATCTTTACCGGGCGCTTTTCGCAGGACTTGCGCACGCCGCCCAGCAGCTTGTCGCGGTTGAAGCTCTCGCGGGCACCGTTGCGCTTCACCACGCGCAGTTCCTCGCGCTCGACGATCTCATAGGTGGTGAAGCGGAAGTCGCACTTCATGCACTCCCGGCGGCGGCGGATGGCATGACCTTCCCGCGCCTCGCGTGAGTCGATCACTTTATCCTGGGAGCTTCCGCATTTGGGGCAGCGCATTCTGGGGGTAGGTTGAGCGGGAGTGTGCTTTCTCGCAGGCACTTAGGCAAGCTGTTCGTAGTTCGGGCTTTGCGCCCTCATTTTCGCGCTTATCGTCTCGTCATGCCCCGCATCATCCTCGGCGTCACCGGTTCCATCGCAGCCTACAAGGCGGCGGACATTGCCAGCCAGCTCACCAAGGCCGGACACGTCGTCACCTGCGTGCTGACGAAGGAAGCCGTGGAATTCGTCACGCCGCTGGTTCTGGGCACGCTCTCGAAGAATCCCGTCATCGTGGACCTCTTCGCCGAAAAGGAAGGCTGGCAGCCCGGCCACATCCAACTGGCCGACGAGGCCGACCTCCTGCTCATCGCCCCCGCCACGGCGAACATCCTCGCCTCCATGGCCCACGGCTTCGCCAACGACGCCCTCACCGCCATCGCGCTGGCCACCCGCGCACCGATCCTGATCGCCCCGGCCATGAACGGCAAGATGTGGCAGCATCCCGCGACGCTGAAGAACGTCGAGACCCTGCGCGGCTACGGCGCCCGGTTCGTCGATCCCGCCGAAGGCCTGCTCGCCTGCGGTTACGAAGGTGTCGGTCGTCTGGCCGAGGTCGAAACGATCCTGAAGGCGGTCGAGGTGGTGCTGAGCGCTAAAAAATGACCGTCACCGGGAGCGCTGGAGCGGCGTTTCGACTCTGATCACGGCTTGTCGAATCCATCACCGCATCATCCCTTAACCCCATGGCACGCCCGCGTCGCACCCACCCTCCATCCGGCATCTTTCTTGGCATCGAAGGCGGCGGCACGCGTTCCAGCGTCCGCTTGGAGGACGAAAAGGGAACTGTACTGACCGATTTCGCCTCCGGCCCCGCCGTTCTCGCCCTGATGTCAGATCGCGACTTGCAGTGGCGACTCCGCGAAATCGCCAACCGTCTGCCCGTCGCCCCCACCGCCATTGGCATCGGCCTTGCGGGCGTTCGCACTCCTGCGGACGCAGACCGCCTCCGCCGCGCCGCCTCCCGCGTGTGGCCCATGATTCCCTGCGTCGCGACCAACGACCTCGAAACCGCTCTCGCCTCCTTCCCGGACGCCAAAAAACCCACCACCCGCATCCTCATCCTCAGCGGCACCGGCTCCTGCTGCTTCGGTCGCACGGCTGCCGGTCATACCGCCAAAGTCGGGGGGCGCGGTCACATCATCGGAGACCGCGCCAGCGCCTGTGACATCGGCCGCCGCGCCCTCCGCGCTGTCATGGCAGACCTCGACCACCACGGCCGCATGGGCACCCTCGGCACCGCGATTTTGAACACCCTCATGTTCAACGAGCCGGAGCAGCTGATCCCATGGTCCGTCAACGCCACCAAAACCGAAATCGCCAAACTCGCCGTCACCGTCTTCACCATCGCCCAAAAGGGTGACCGCCTCGCCAAGACCCTCCTTTCAGACTCCGCAGACATGCTGGCAGAGGACGCCATCGCCTGCGCCCAGAAGCTCCGGAAAGACGCCCCCTCAGAAGCCCTCGAATTCGTTTTCAATGGCGGCGTCCTCCTGAAAAACCCCGCCTTCCTCAATGCCGTCGCCCGCCGCCTACGTGCTCACTTTCCCCGGGCCAAAACCACCCCGCTCACCGTCCCATCCGTCCACGGTGCAGTCTCCCTCGCACGCTCGGGTCAGCTCGCTACTCCCGCCCCTTCCCACTGCCCCGCCCGCGCTCGTTTTGAGTCTCTCACCTTCCCCTCCGCGCTATCCGATCTGACCATCCTCTCCGCCTCCCCCACCGAGCAGCGCAACCCCCGCAGCCTAAAACTCGACCGAATGTCTGCGGAGAAGGCCGTCGCGCTCATGCTCTCCGAGGACGCCCTTCTCCCAGCCGCCATCGCCAAAGAAAAGCGCAGCATCGCCGGCATCGCCATCCGGGTTGCCAAAGCCTTCGCAATAGGTGGACGCCTGTTTTACGTCGGCGCAGGAACCAGCGGCCGGCTCGGCGTCCTCGACGCCAGCGAGATCCCACCCACCTTCCGCGCTCCGCGCGAACAGGTCCAAGGCATCATCGCCGGTGGCCGCCAGGCCCTCTGGAGCGCAGTCGAAGGCGCTGAAGACGACGTCCAGGCCGGTGCCGCCTCCGTCACTCACCGCCGCGTCGGTAAAAAAGACATCGTCATCGGCATCGCCGCCAGCGGCCGCACCCCCTTCGTCTGGGGTGCTCTGCATGAAGCCCGCCGCCTCGGTGCTCACACCGTCATGCTCTGCTTCAACCCCGCCATCAGAGCCGCCCTGAAAAAGCTCACCCCACGGCAGAAGAACTGGTCCCCTCATCAGCTGATTGCCCTCGACCTTGGCCCTGAAGTTCTCACCGGCTCCACCCGCCTCAAAGCCGGCACCGCCACCAAACTCATTCTCAATCTCATCTCCACCCTGGCCATGGTCCAGTCCGGCAAGGTCATCAGCAATCTCATGGTCGATTTGAACCCCTCCAACGTGAAACTCCGCGACCGCGCCACCCGCATGGTCGCGGAACTCACGGGCCGCCCCACCGCCGAAGTCACCGCCGCCCTCGTTTCCTCCGGCTGGGTGGTCAAAAGCGCCGTCTCCCGCTTAAGCTCCGCAGGCCGTTGAGTCCCTACCTTTCCGCCCGTGCCGCACTCGGCAGCAAGCTCCAACCACCGTTGTGATTGCGAATACTCGCGCTCCCTCGGGTCACTCGACGCGCACGGCGGCGCAGACCATTTCCAGGATGCGGTTCAGCGAGGATGCACCGGAGCCTTCCTTGAAGGCGCTGCCGGGGAAGGCTTCCCAGGTGTCGCGGCTGGTGTCAGGCTCCGGCTGCGGAATGCGGGTGAGCGTGGGATCGTATTGACCGGTCTTGCCGCCGAGCTTGTAAATCACGAGGTCGAGCGAGGGGACGACGTAGAGGCAGAAGCCGCCTGCGCCGCTTTTCCAGAAGGCGTCCTTCGGCGCTCCGGCCACGTGGCCGTCAGCGTTGTGTTCCCATTGCAGGCTGAAGGGCGTGTGCGGGTTGTAGGGGCTCCAGGTCTGGCATTTTTCGATGTAGGCCGGCGGGACGAGCTGCTGATCCTTCCACCGACCGCCGTGGGCCAGGCAGTAGGCGAAGCGCACGGCATCCGTGGCATGCAGCGCGGTGCTGCCGGCGCCGTTCGCATGCGGCATGACGAAATCGCCGCGATGCAGGCAGTAATCCCATGCGCCCCAGCCCTGCGGCTTGGCCAGGCGTTCATGGATGAAGTCTTTCAGCTCCATGCCGCTCACGTTGCGCAGCACGATGCTGGCGATGTGCGGGGAAGGCGACGAATACGAATAACCCGCGCCCGGATCGCACCACAGCGGGACATTGAGCGATGACTTGTCGAGGTCCTTGATGTTCTGGCCGGGTACCGGTTTGAGCGGCTTAGGCTTGGCATCGCCCCGAACGTAACCGGTGGGAGCCTGGCCCTCTCCCCAGTAGCCGGCGGTCATGCACAGCAGTTGCCCCAGGGTGATGTCGGCCTTGCGTGGATCATTCAGCGGAAAGGCCTGCGGCAGGAACTGCTCGGTGAAGACTTTGGTGTCGAGGCCTCCGGGAATCTTGTCTTTGAACTCCTCCAGCATGATGCCACAGGCGATGCTGCAGAAACCTTTGCCCGTGGAAGCCATGTCGGGATTGGCATTCCGACTGGCGCGGCCGAAGTAGCGCTCGAAGCAGAGCCAGCCGTTCCGGACGACGACGAGTCCACCATGGGCCGTGCTGCGATCGGTGAGGATGTAGGCCGTTTCGAGTTTTGCCAAATCCATGCCGGCCTTCTCCCGGCAGGATTTCATATCCTTCGCTTCACGCCAGCCGCCTTCGCTGTCAGGCGGCGGGAAATACAGATCAGCAGCGTGGAGTGAACACGAAAGGATCGCGAGTGTGGTGAGGAGGTGTCGATACATGGAAGGTATGCTGCAACAGCGGTTCGCTGCGGGCAATGAATGCTTCGGAAGGCGGGAGTGTTTCCTTTTCGACGGCGGCTACTTTCGAAGAGCACGCTTTAGCCACTCGCGCGCTTTTTCCCGCGCATCACTAGGCCGCAGCGTCCACGCGTCGTTGTGATTGCGGAAGCCGGTGCTGAGGAAGATTAGATCGGCGTTGGGACAGAGCGGGCGGAGGTATTTCTCGGTTTCCTGAGCGTTTGTGCCTTCGCCGCAGATGAACTGCGGACGATTGCCGAGACGTTGGAGGCGGGTGAGGGCGGATTCGCGATCCGAGCCGGGATAGGGCCATGTTTTGACGCCGTCGTAGTGGCTGTAGGCAAAGAAGGCGCACCAGAGCTTCGCGGTTTCGTCGTCGTGGAGGCCGAGGTAGTTGCAGGCGATGGCTCCGCGTGAGAAGCCGGCGAGCACGACCTTGGTTTCATCGCCGCTGAAGTCGTGGCGGAGGCTTTGAACGCTTTCGCGGAGGTGTTTGAGCGTTGGCTGAGGGTCGTAGGATGGTTTGTCGCCCCACCAGGTGATGGCGATTTGATCGCCTTTGGCATTCAAATAGGGCACGCAGAGCCAGATGAAGCCTTTTCCTCCGGAGAGACCGTAGCCGAGGTTACTGCCTTCCGGCAGGCCGGTACTGACATCGCCATACTTGTTCTTGTAGCCGCCATTTCCGGCGAGCTCGACGATGACGGGCCATTTTGTGTCAGCCTCCCAATCGGTGGGCAGGTAGAGGACGTTGAGCCCGAGACGGACGCGTTTGCCTGCGGCAGGCGTGCCTTCGCTCAAAGAGGGCACGACAAGATCCGGCGGCACGCTTTGGATGTCCGGCAGCTCGGCGGCGAGCAGCGATGGCAACAACAGGAGTGTGAGGAGGAGGGCTTTCATTTCAGAGGAACGCTCCAAAGATGGCCTCCGGAGGTGATGAAGAGGGTTTTGCCGTCTTTGCCGCCAAAAGCGCAGTTGCAGCACTCGTCGGGAGAGGTCGGGATGAAGTCGATGAGCCTGCCGGAGGGCGAAAGGATGTAGCAGCCGGCTTTGAAGCGTGTCGTTTCGTAGTCCGTGGCCTTGTTCGTGCCAGCGGCGACGTAAATGCGGCCTGCGGCGTCCATTTTCATGCCATCAGGGCCGCGACCGCCTTTCCAGTCGAAGATTACTTTCCGCGAGCCGGGCTTCACATCGCCGTTTTCGTCGAGCGTGTAGCGCAGCAGCTTCCGTGAGCCGCCGTGGGTGTTGTTATTGTTGTCGGCGATGTAGAGAAAACGGTCGTCTGGCGAGATGAGGATGCCGTTGGGGCGTTCCGCGCCATCGCAGAGGATGCGGGTGACTTTGCCCGGCGATTCGATGCGATAGACGCCTTCGATGAAGCGCATCTGGCCTCGCCCCACGCTTTCTCGTGTGTCGGCAATCGAACCCTGTGCGGTGAGCCATTCCCACTTTTTGATCTCCATCCCCTCCCGCGAACCATAGCGCGGATCGGTGAAGTAAATCCGGCCCCTGGAATCCATGCAGAGGTCATTGGGTGTGTTGAAGCGTTTTCCTTCGAAGCGGTCTGCCAGCACGGTGATGCTGCCGTCTTTCTCCGTGCGTGTCACTCGGCGCAATCCCGACTCGCAGGCGACGAGGCGGCCTTCGCGATCAAAGAGCAGGCCGTTGGAGGCGTTGTGGCGGAAGACCGTCGTCTTTCCGTCGGGTCCAAGGCGGTTGATGTGCTTGCCGTCGGTGAAGTAGAGCGAACCGTCCTTCCACGCGGGGCCTTCGGTCGCGCCAATGGCACCGTGATCTTTTGGCTTCGCGCCGGGCGCGATGGGCGAGCGCAGGGAGGAGCAGGAGGCGAGCGCGAGGCCCGGAAGGAGCAGCAGGATGGGTCGGAGGTACATGGTTGGGCGATTGCAGTAGATCGGAGGCCAAAGAGCAAGCCTGTCGTTGCTTTGGCACGATTTTGAGAATCACGCCAAAAATCTCTTGAATCGTGCCATTATCGCGCCACAATCGCGCCAATCATGCCAGAAATCACGCCAGAAGCCCTGAATCGTGCCATTGCGGAGGTCGCCAATGGCCTCGGCATTGACGAGATCGTGGCACGATTCGGCGAAGAAGCCTCCCGCCGCACACTCCAACGTCGTTTGGATGAGATGGTGCGTGCTGGGCAGTTGGAACGGGTCGGAAAGGCGCGGGCCACCAAGTATCGCGTGGCATCAGCCCCGCCACAGACGGCCCCGGCTTCCATCCCTCTCTCCGAAACGAACATCCTCCGCGAGGACCCACCCGCCGACGCGGGCGATCCACTCCGTGAGCTGAAGGACTACTTCCGCGAGCATCACAGCCTGCGGAAGCCCGTGGGCTACCGTCGCGAGTTCCTCGATAGCTACGTGCCGAATGAAACGGCCTGGCTGCCGGAGAATCTGCGGGCGCACCTGCGGGTCCGCGGCCTGCCGCCGGACATGGAGGGCATGCCGCCGGGCACTTACGCCCGGCAGGTGATGGACCGGCTCGTGATCGACCTCGTGTGGAATTCCAGCCGCCTTGAGGGCAGCACCTTCTCCCTGCTGGAAACGGATTTCCTCCTCCAGCAAGGCCGCAGCGATGACCCCGCGCGGCAGCAGGAGGCGCTCATGATTCTGAATCACAAGGCGGCCATCGAGTTCCTCGTCGAGGAGCCGGAACAGCTCGGCTACAACCGCTACACCTTCCTCAACCTGCACGCGATCCTCACGGAATACCTGCTGGAAAGCCGGAAGGTGGAGGGAGCCCTGCGCACGAAGCCGGTGGGCATCGGCGGGAGTGTTTTTCATCCGACAAACAATCCCGCGCTCATCGAGGAGTGCTTTGACCTCATCCTGCAAAAGGCTGCGGCCATCCACGATCCGCTGGAGTGCTGCTTTTTCCTCATGGGGCAGATGCCTTATCTGCAACCCTTCCTCGATGGAAACAAGCGCACTTCACGTCTCGCGGCGAACATCCCGCTCATCCGCGGGAACATGTGCCCGATGTCCTTCACCGGCGTGCCGGTGCGGGATTACACGACGGGCATCCTCGCCGTGTATGAGCTGAACCGCGTGGAGGTGCTGCGGGAGGTCTTTGTGCATGCCTACGAGGAGTCGTGC
>CAMAZK010000255.1 GCA_945863205.1 Akkermansia muciniphila
GTGTGTCGAAGACCACTCGCCTGTTGGAGCGCCCGGCGGGAACGAATCATCTCGAAACAGGCGAGTAGGCTAAAGCCATACTCGCGCTCCGTGCGGCGGAGATGAGGGGCGGAAGCGGAGCGGGAGGTGTCAGCGGAGTGCTGCGGGCGTGGAGGCCCGCGCTCCTGTCCCGGCGTGAACGCTGGGTGGAGCGCGAGTGTGTCGCAGACCACTCGCCTGTTGGATCACCCGGCGGGGACGGGTCACCTCGAAACAGGCGAGTAGGCTGAAGCCATACTCGCGCTCCCTGCGGCGGAGCGGAGGGGCGAAAGCGGGGCGATAGGTGTCAGCGGAGTGCTGCGGTCGTGTCTCTGTGGTTATAAGATCAGCGCTTCCCTGGAGGACCGCGGCATCTTTTCCACCCAAGACATCCGGCCTGGATCTTTCTGGCGGTAACCCTCCTCGCTCGCCTTTTGTCCTTGCCAATGGGGGGCCGACTTCATAGCCTCGCGGCCTCTTATGACCGATACCGCCGCCCGCTCTCCGCACACGAACAAGCTCTTCATCATGATGGTGCTAGAATTTTTCATCTGGGGGGCGTGGCTGCCGAAGATCTTCGGCTACCTGCCGGCGGTGGGCTTCAGCGGCAATGAGCAGCTCGCCATCTTGCTGGCGTTCCCGGTTTCGGCGATCCTGGGCATGTTTTTCAGCAACCAGTTCGCAGATCGCCATTTCGCAGCGGAGAAATTCATGGCCTTCAGCCATTTGGTGTCGGGAGTGGCGATTCTGGGCCTAGGCTTCCTGCCGGCGGATGCTGCGGGGAAGGTGGCTTTCTGGCCGTTCTTTGCGCTGATGTCCGTCCACTGCCTGCTGTATGTACCGACGATGTCGATCGCCAACACGCTGGCTTTTGCGAACATTCGTGATGCGGCGAAGGAGTATGGCTTCGTGCGCATGGGCGGCACGGTCGGCTGGATCCTAGCGGCCTGGCCCTTCATCTTCCTGCTGGTGGACTGGGACAAAGTGAGCGCCGCGAATCCGCAGGGCATGGTGGCCTGGCTTGATGTCGCCTTTGCCAGCCCGATGGAAGGGGACAAACTGGTGGCAGGGACCCGCTGGACGTACATTGTGGCAGGCGTGGCTTCGCTGCTGCTGGCGGGTTTCAGCCTGCTGCTGCCGCACACTCCGCCGAAAAAGGCCGCTGCCGGGGAGTCCTCCGCGCTGGTGAAGGCCTTTGGCGTGCTGAAGCATCCCGTGATCTTGGTGCTGTGGATCGTCACGATGATCGACTCGTTCATTCATAACACCTATTTCTTTCACACCGACAACTTCCTGAAGAGCGCCAGTGTGGGCATTCCGGCGAATTGGACGCAGGCGGTCATGAGTGTGGGCCAGATCGCAGAAATCCTCACCATGCTGGTGCTGGGCCTGACCTTGAAAAAGCTGGGCTGGAAGACCACGATGATCATCGGCATCGCCGGTCATGCGCTGCGCTTTCTGGTGTATGCCTTCGTGCCGCAGCACCAGTGGCTGATGGTCGGTGTGCAACTCATCCATGGCATCTGCTATGCCTTCTACTTTGCCACGATCTACATCTACGTGGAAAAGAACTGCCCTACGGACATTCGCACCAGCGCCCAAGGTCTCTTTAACCTCATGATCTTCGGCCTGGGGGATATCCTGGCCAAATTCTACTGGATCTACTTCGGCAACGCCAAGTACACCCTGTCGGACGGCTCCATGGACTGGAAGAACCTGTTCCTGCTGCCGACCGGGCTGGCGGTGTTGGCGATGCTCATCCTGCTCTTCTTCTTTCGACCACCTACACGAGCACCTGAGGGCGAAGTGGCACATTAGGCCGTGTGTGAAAACCACCCTGCATATTTGGGTTTCGACATTCATTCGTCATTCGCTAATTCGTCATTCGACATTTCCACCGCCATGAACCCACCCGGACTCGAAGACCTCCTCACCTGCCTCCGCTTTCCCTCCGTCTCCACCGACTCGACCCGCAACGCTGACGTGCGTGCCTGCGGGGCGTGGCTTTTGGACAAGCTGCGCGGCATGGGGCTGACCGGTGAACTGCACGAGACTCCGGGGCATCCGGTGCTGCTGGCGAAGAACAAGCACGTGGCGGGTCGCCGCACGGTGCTGCTTTACGGACACTACGACGTGCAGCCGGCCGAGCCGCTGGGTGAATGGAAGACGCCCGCCTTTGAACCGACCATCCGCGACGGCCGCATCTACTGCCGGGGTGCCACGGACAACAAAGGCCAGCTCATGGCGCATGTGCAGGGCCTCGCCGAGACGATGGCGAAGCATGCGGACCTGCCGGTGAATCTGACGGTGCTGTTTGAAGGCGAAGAGGAGATCGGCAGCCCGAACTTGAAGCCGTTTCTCGAAAAACATCGCGATGAACTGAAGTGCGATGTGGTGGCGATATCCGACACCGGCATGGTGGCTCCCGGCGTGGGCACCTTTACCTATGGTCTGCGTGGCATCGCCTGTCTGGAGGCGAAGGTTCACGGCCCGAGCATCGACCTCCACAGCGGAATCTTCGGCGGTGCGATCGCCAACCCCGTCACGGCCGTGGCGCGACTCACGGCGGCGCTGCATGACGCGGAGGGTCGCGTGATGATCGACGGCTTTTATGATGGCGTGCAGGCCATCGCCGACTGGGAGCGCAAGGCCTGGGCGGAACTGGGCGATGGCGATGCGGAGATGCTGGAACTGACCGGTTCCCCGGCTCTGTTTGGCGAACCGGGCTACACCGAGCGCGAGCGCCGCTGGGCGCGTCCCACGGCGGAAGTGAACGGCATCGGCGGCGGTTACCAGGGCGAGGGCTCAAAGACGGTCATCGGACGTGAGGCCTTCGTGAAGCTGTCGTTCCGCCTCGTGCCGAATCAGGATCCCGATGCGGTGCTGCAAAAAGCGGAAGCGCATTTGCGGAAGCACCTGCCTCCAGGCGTGAGGCTCGAAATCATCCCCGGCCACACCGGCATGCCCTACATCATGGATCCGCATTCCACGCTGGGAACTGCGGCGCAGCGGGCTCTCAAGACGGTTTTTGGAGACAAGATCGCGCTGATTCGTGAAGGCGGCAGCATTCCCATCGTGCAGGCATTTAAAGACGTGCTCGGGGTGGATACGCTGCTGCTCGGGCTGGCGCTGCCGGACTGCCAGGCACATGCGCCGAATGAGAACTTCCCGATCGCCAATTTCGAGGCGGGCGTGCGGCTCAATCAGGCGCTGCTTGCAGAGCTTGCGTGATTTTTTTTGGGGCTCCCGCAACCATTGCAGAGAGACTCTGTTTCAGTCGTCGTGCTCCAAACAACCAAACGCACTCACGACATGAAACTCAAAAAAACATTCATCTACGGCATCGGCATCCTGTGCCTGACCTGCACCGCCAGCGCTCAGGAAGGCGAACGCAAAGCCCCCCCTGAGGGTGGCAGACCCGGAGGTCCTCCAGGAGGCGGCGATCCAGCCGCTCGCATGGCGGAATTCATCAAGCGTGCTGACGCGGATGGTGATGGCAAAATCAGCAAGGACGAATTCGCCGGCATGGGCCGCAAGGAGAGCGAAGAGCGCTTTGGCAAGATGGACGCGAACGGCGACGGCTTCGTCGATCAGGAAGAAATTGGCAAGATTGCCCAGATGATGCGCCGAGGCGGCGAGGGGCAAGGCCAAGGCATGCGCCGTCCAGAAGGCGGCCCACCCGGCGGTGGTGAAGGTGGATTCCGTCGCCCGCCAGGTGATGAAGGCAAACCACGCCCTGAAGGCGACCGCCCACGCCCTGAGGGCGCAGGTCGTCCCGAAGGTGACCGCCCACGCGGTCCTGAAGGTGCAGGTCGTCCCGAAGGCGACCGCCCCCGTGGCCCTGAAGGCGCAGGTCGTCCCGAAGGTGACCGCCCACGCGGCCCTGAAGGCGCAGGTCGTCCCGAAGGTGACCGCCCGCGCGGTCCTGAAGGTGCAGGTCGTCCCGAAGGCGACCGCCCACGCGGCGGCCCGGAAGGTGGCCCGCCCCAGGGCGGCATGTTTGGTGATCCCAAGGAAACCTTCAAGCGCATGGACGCCGACGGCAATGGCAGCGTCTCAGAAGACGAGTACATCGCAGCCGCTGAGAAAATGCGTGAAATGATGCGCAGCCGGATGTCTGGCGGTCAGCCAGGTCAGGGAGGCGGCTTCCGTCGCCCTGAAGGTGGACCTCCCGGCGGTCCTCCTCGCGGTGGTGAAAGCGGCGGTTTCCGCCGTCCGCCGACCGAAGGTGACAAGCCCAAGGACGAAGCCTGATTTGTTGAGCAGCTCAGCATGTGTGCGCGGGATGGTCGAAAGACCATCCCGCTTTTCATTTGGAGGCGACGTGTCCGATCACGCTGCACAGGGCGGCCCGCACGCCGATGCGATCAATGCAGAAAGTGCCGGTGGCCGGTGAAGACCATGGCCATTTTCCGTTCATCGGCTGCAGCGATGACTTCTGCATCCTTCACGGAGCCGCCGGGCTGAATGGCAGCGGTGGCACCGGCATCTGCGGCTGCCATCAGACCGTCGGGGAAGGGGAACATGGCGTCGGAGGCCACGACGCTGCCCTTCAAATCGAGCCCGGCTTCACGCGCCTTCCAGATGGCGATCCGGCAGGAGTCCACGCGGCTCATCTGACCAGCGCCGATGGCGAGGGTGCGATCATGCGTGGCGAAAACGATGGCGTTCGATTTGACGTGCTTCACGACGCGCCAGCCAAAGCGCATGGCTTCGAGTTCGTCGCGGGTGGGCGGCCGGACGGTCTTGACCTTCGTTTCGAGATCCTCAAGGCCGAGAGCGTGAGAATCGGCATCCATGACCATGACGCCGCCGGGGGCGGAGCGGATGACCGGCTCGGCGAGCGCCTCCGCCACGCCGGGGAGCATCTGGATGAGACGCAGGTTTTTCTTCTTCTGCAGCAGGGCGCGGGCGTCGGCGTCGAAATCCGGGGCGATGATGACATCGGTGAAGATTTCCGAGATGATCCGGGCCAGGCCCAGGGTCATGCTGCGGTTCACGACGATGACGCCGCCAAACGGGGCCTGTTTGTCGGTTTCAAAGGCTTTCTGCCAAGCCTCGCGGAGGTCCTCGTCGGCACAGCCGACGCCGCACGGATTCGTGTGCTTCAAGATGGCGACCGTCGGGCGGCGGAACTCCAGCGCAATGCCGGCCGCTGCTTCGATGTCGAGCACGTTGGTGTAGCTGAGGTCCTTGCCGTGGAGCTTCGTGAAATAATCGCCGAAGTTGCCGTAGAGGGAGGTCTTCTGGTGGGGATTGTCGCCGTAGCGGAGCTCCGAATAGAGCGGGAGCGAGAGATTAAAGGTCTTCTGCGTGACCTGCTCCTTGTTAAGAAAGCTGGCGATGGCGCTGTCGTAGCTGCCGGTGCGATGGAAGACCTTGCAGGCCAGGCGCTCGCGGGTGCCGAGGGTCGTCTCGCCACCGTGCTCCTTCATCTCCTCCAGCACGCCGTCATAGTCGGACGGATCGCAGATCACCGTGACCCAGCGGTGGTTTTTGGCGGCGGAGCGGAGCATGGACGGGCCGCCGATGTCGATGTTCTCGATGGCTTCGTCGAGAGTGACGTCCTTTTTGGCGACGGTCTGCTCGAAGGGATAGAGGTTCACGACCACGAGGTCGATGACCGGGATGCCGTGTTTCTCGGCGTTGCGCTTGTCATCGTCGTTGTCCCGGCGCTGCAGCAGGCCGCCGTGGACTTTGGGGTGCAGGGTTTTGACCCGTCCGTCGAACATCTCGGGGAATCCAGTGTGGTCCGAGACGTCGGTGACCTGGAGACCGGCTTCCTTGAGGTGCTTCGCCGTGCCGCCGGTCGAAAGCAGTTCGACTCCGAGGGCGGCCAGACCTTTGGCAAAGTCGAGCAGGCCAGATTTATCGGAGACGGAGAGCAGGGCGCGGGCGATGGGCATGAGGGAGGGGTGGGTTGGTTCGGGGGGGGGGAGTAAAGGGAGAATTGCAGGGGTGCCAAGAGCATTCTACGCGCCGATTCCATGCCGAAAATCAAGGCCGCAACGGAACGAAAGGCGGGTAGTGCTTACGGGCGCCGAACTCGATGTAACGGTTTTCTCCGGATTTCAGGAAGAGCGGGCCGTCTTTCCGACCAAAGTCCTCGGCTTTCTGATAGATGAAGTGTCTTCCCGACTCGTCGAGATCCAGTTTCAGCATGGCGGCATCGTCAAATACCTCCGGCTCTTCGGAGCGCCGGTAGAGCCCGCCTTTCCGCCCGGTGAAGTGGAGGTTGGGCGCGTAGCGGTCCTCTTGGCCGAGCCGCGTGTAGTGATTCGTGTCCCCCAGCGCCGTGGGGTACTCCGTCCACTCGTAATCCGCCGGACGAAGGTGAATGCGCCAGGCGAGAATGACCAGGCAGGTCAGCAGGACAGCCCAACCGAACAGCAGGCGTCCGGGGGTGTCGCGGATTTCGTTGGCGGCCATCGGGCGATGAAACGTGCGCGGGAGGCAAGCGGCAAGCGCGGACTTCGATTTTCGGATTGTGTTCTCCCTGTGCTTCGGTTTCGATGCGGTCATGAGCAAAAAATGGCGCGTCGCAGGAATCAACTTTGACCACTTCCACATGGGGGACCTGCTCCGGCAGACCTTCGATCATCCGAATGCCGAGATCGTCGGGATCAGCGATGAAGAGCCTGAGCGGCTGGTCGAGGCGCAAAGGAACTTCGGGCTGAGCGACGCCCAGGTGTTCACCGACTACCGGGCCTGCATGGAGCAGACGAAGCCGGACATCGTGATTCTGTGTCCCGCCGCCTCGAAACACGGGATCTGGGTGGAGAAGATCGCCCCCTACGCCACTCACATCATCATGGAGAAACCCTTCGCCGGTTCGCTAGCGGAGGCGGATGCCATGATCGCGGCGATGCAATCCCACGGCAAACTCCTCACCGTGAACTGGCCGCTGGTCTGGGATGCCGGGCAGCAGACAGCCCACCGGTTGATCCAGGAAGGGCTGATTGGCGAGGTGCGCGAATTTCACCATTACGGCGGAAATCGTGGCCCCTTGTATCATGGGGCCGACAAAATCGAAAAGGAGCCCAGCGCGACGGAAAAAGCCGCGAGCTGGTTCTACAGCAAAGAGCAGGGCGGGGGATCCCTGCTCGACTACATGGGCTACGGAGCCACACTCGGCACTTGGCATCTTGGCGGCGCCGTTCCTTTGGAGGTGACCGGCGTTTGGGACGAGCCGGTCGGGCTCGAAGTCGATGAACACGCCATAGCCGTAATAAAATACGATAAAGGACTGAGCAAAAGCGAAACGCGATGGGGAACCTTCACCGATCCATGGACACTCCAGCCGCAGCCGAAGTGCGGCTTTGTTTTGAAGGGCACCGAGGGCACACTGTCCTGCTACGACTACGAAAAGACGGTGAGAGTCCAGACTCGGCAACGGCCCGAGGGTTACGATGTAACGGTTGATGGGATACTTTA
>CAMAZK010000256.1 GCA_945863205.1 Akkermansia muciniphila
TGGCGAGCTCTTCCTCCGTGGCATGGCCGGCGAGCGCTTCGCCGTCCGCAACAGCGGTGTTGATACCGTCGTCGAAGGCGTGGGTGACCACGGCTGCGAATACATGACCGGAGGACGCGTCGTCGTCCTCGGCGCCACGGGTCGCAACTTCGCCGCAGGCATGAGCGGCGGCGTCGCCTACGTGCTTGATGAAGCCGGCGACTTTGCCAACCATTGCAACACCAGCATGGCCGACCTCTTCCCGCTGGACGACCAGGAAGAGATCGACAGCCTCTACGAACTCATCAAGAAGCACGCCGAGGCCACGAAGAGCCAGAAAGCCTTCAAGATCATCGCCCTGTGGGAGCAGAGCGTGAAGCAGTTCGTCAAGGTGCTGCCCCGCGACTACGCCCGCGTGCTCAAGGCCCTCAAGAAGGCCAAAGACGACGGCCTCACCGGCGACGACGCCCTGATCGCCGCCTTTGAAGCCAATGCGAGGGACGTCTCCCGCATCGGAGGAAGCTAGAATCGCCCTCGCCCTTCACGAACCACACAGACAACACCTTTTCACAGACCAGAGACCATGGGAAAACCAACCGGCTTCATCGAATTCGAACGCGAAATCCCCGCAGACCGTGCTCCGCTTGAGCGGATCAAAGATTGGAAGGAATTTCATCTGCACCTGCCAGAAGAGCGTCTGAAGAATCAGGGCGCTCGCTGCATGGACTGCGGTATCCCGTTCTGCCATAGCGGCACGATCATCAGCGGCATGGCCAGCGGCTGCCCGATCAATAACATCATCCCCGAGTGGAATGATCTCATCTATCGCGGCCTCTGGAAGGAGGCGCTCGACCGCCTGCACAAGACGAACAACTTCCCCGAGTTCACTGGCCGCGTCTGCCCCGCCCCCTGCGAAGGCTCCTGCGTGCTCGGCATCCACGAGCCGCCGGTCACGATCAAAAACATCGAGGTCAGCATCATCAACAAAGGCTGGGAAGAAGGCTGGGTGAAACCCGAGCCGCCTGAAAAGCGCACGGGCAAAACCGTCGCCATTATCGGTTCCGGTCCTGCCGGCCTCAGCGCCGCCGCCCAGCTCAACAAAGCCGGTCACACCGTCACCGTATTCGAGCGCGCCGACCGCCCCGGCGGCCTCCTCATGTATGGCATTCCCAACATGAAGCTGGATAAAACCGAAGTCGTCCTCCGCCGCGTGAAGCTGCTGGAAGACGAAGGCGTCACCTTCAAGTGCAACGTCAACGTCGGCAGCGACATCACCGCCGAGCAGCTCCGCAAAGACTTCGACGCCATCGTCGTCGCCACCGGAGCCACCAAGCCGCGCGATCTCCCGATCCCCGGGCGTGAATTGAAGGGCATCCATTTCGCTATGGACTTCCTCACGGCGAACACGAAAGCCGTGCTCGATCCCTCCGGAGAATACATCACCGCCGCCGGCAAAGATGTCGTCATCATCGGCGGTGGCGACACCGGCACCGATTGCGTCGGCACCAGCGTCCGTCACGGTTGCGCCACCGTCACCCAGCTCGAAATCATGGCCAAACCGCCGCTCACCCGCGCCGCGAACAACCCATGGCCCGAGTGGCCCAAGACCTACAAGATGGACTACGGCCAGGAAGAAGCCGCCGCCAAGTTCGGCGACGATCCCCGCGTCTATCTCACCACCGCCACCCACTTCGAAGGCGATGAAAACGGCAACGTCAAAGCTGTTCACGTCGTCAATGTCGAGTGGAAGAAGGACGAAAAGGGCAACTTCGGTCCCCAGAAGATCCCAGGAACGGAAAAAGTCCTTCCCGCGCAGCTCGTCCTGCTCGCCATGGGCTTCCTCGGCCCCGAACAGCCCCTCGTCGAGGCCCTCGGCGTCGAAACTGACCCCCGCAGCAACATCAAGGCTGAGCACGAGAAATACACCACCAGCCTCCCCGGCGTCTTCGCCGCCGGCGACTGCCGTCGTGGTCAATCCCTCGTCGTCTGGGCCTTCAACGAAGGCCGCGGCGCCGCCCGCGAGTGCGATCGCTTCCTGATGGGGGCGACAAGCTTGCCTTGATCGCTGACTGACAAAGAGACAATCAAGCGCCCCAAGGTTCGAGAGAGCCTTGGGGCTTTTTGTGGCCATCAAGGCTGGCGTTGACTGTTGAATGCAAACTGATGCTGGCTTGGCTATGAAGCCACGGGGCGCAGGCCTGCTGCTTCGACGACCTTGGTCAAATCCGGGGGAAGGGGGGCTTTGATGGTGAGCGGTTGGCCGGAGGCGGGATGCTTGAGGCGGAGTTCACTGGCGTGCAGAAAGAGGCGACGCGCTCCGAGGCTCTGACGCAGTTTTTTGTTCAGGTCGAAGGAGCCATAAACATCATCGCCGACGAGCGGCAGGCGGCGTGAGGCTGCCTGAACGCGAATCTGGTGCGTGCGACCGGTGATGAGTTCGATCTCGACGAGGGAAAGGCGCTGCGCGGGCGAGTATTCGAGCAGGCGGTAGCGGGCTTCGGCGTTGGGGCGCAGACCGTGGCGCACGGTGGTGCGGACCTGATGGCGTTCGTGGGTGGTGACGAGGTGGTCGAGCCACACACCTTCGTGTTTCAGGCCGCCGCCGGCGCCGAGGGCGAGGTAGATCTTCCGCACTTTTTCGGCGTCAAATTCCGCACGGCAGGCGGCGGCAGTTTTTTCGTCCTTGGCGGCGAGCAGCACGCCGGAGGTGTCTTGGTCGAGTCGATGGATGAGCCACACTTTGCCTGCTGGGCCGGTGAAGCAGCGGGCATCGGCGTCGTAGCGGCCTTCGAAGGCTGCGGACTGCGGTTTGACGGATTTGGGGTTGGGATGGGAAAGTACGCCGTGGGGCTTGTTCACGACGAGGAGGAAGCGGTCTTCGTGCAAAACTTCGCAGCGGGTGATGGAGGGGGCTGCGCTCATTTTGGCTGAAATTTCGCGGCCAGATCGTCTTCCAGTGCGGTGGCCCAGTTTCGAATCTCGCTCCCGAGCAGGGCTTGCAGGCGCTGATTGCTCATGATGGTCTGCAGGGGGCGGGGAGCTTTGAGCTGGGTGAGTTCGGCGAGTTTGATCGGTCGGACTCGGGTGGTTTTGACCGGGACGCCCAAGCTTTCAGCGATTTGGAGTGCGGTTTCCGCCCACGAGTGCCAGGTGGCGGTGCCGCTGTTGCAAAGGTGCAGCAGGCCGGAGGCGGGATGATGGATGAGGTGATGAATCCAGCCGGCGATGTCGGCGTTGCTGGTGGGGACGGAGGTTTTGTCCTCTACGGCGGTCAGGTCATCGCTTTGCAGCGCACGCTGGATCATCTGATCGGGGTGGCTGGGCTTGTCGGCCCCGAAGAGCCAGGAGACGCGGGCGATGAGGGCGTCCGGGCTGGCTTTAAGCACGGCGAGTTCGCCATCACGCTTGGTCCGGCCGTAGATGTTCACCGGTTCCGTCGGGTCGTCTTCGGTCCAGGGATCGTGCGGAGCGCCGCTGAAGACGTAGTCGGTGCTGAAGTGGATCATGCGGGCGCCGCGGCGGTGGCAGTGCTCGGCCAGCGCCTGCGGGCCGGTCACGTTGGCGAGCTGCGCTTTTTCCGGCTGGACCTCGCAGGCGTCTGGGCTGGTGAGGCCGGCTGCATTGAGGAGGATGTCGAATGAATGGCGGGAAAGCTGGTCGGAGATGGCCTCCGGGCGTTCCAGATCGAGGTCGGTCCGGGTGAGGGCGGTGAGGGGGTGCTGCGGGGCCAGTCGCCGGATCAGGGCGCGTCCGAGGCCGCCGGTGGAACCGAGAACAAGGATGCGGGGGGCGGGCATGGCTTATGCTTGCCATGGCTCCCGTGCTTGCAAAGGCAAAAGGCGTGCCCGAAGGGTGCCAGCACAACGATTTGGATGAGTGATGAACGCCCCAGGATTGTGATCGTCGGCGCCGGCCTTTCGGGGCTGGCCTGTGCGCGGGTGCTTTCGGCGGCGGGTCTGCGCTTCACCTTGCTGGAGGCTTCGAATGCGGTCGGCGGCCGGGTGCGGACGGACGAGGTGGACGGCTTCCGGCTGGATCGCGGCTTTCAGGTCTTCCTGCCTGCGTATCCGGAGGCGCGGCGGGTGCTGGATTATGAGGGCCTGGATCTGCGGCCGATCTATCGCGGTGCGGACGTGTTTGTGAAGACGCGCTTTCACCGGGTCGCTGATCCGCTGGCCCATCCGCTGGATGCGCTGAAGAACCTGGGGGACGAGTTCGTCACGATGCGGGACAAGTGGACGACGCTGCTGCTGAGAAAGGAGGTCTTCGGCCTGCGCCAGCCGCCGAGTGCCATCGGCGCCACGGAGTCTGAGGTTTTTCTGCGGGAGTTCGGCTTTTCGGAGAGCATGATCGACCGCTTTTTCCGCCCCTTCTTTGGCGGCATCTTTTTGGAAAAAGATCTGCGCACCAGCGCGGCGATGCTGCAGTTCCTCTTTGCCATGTTTGACCGTGGGGGTAGCGCCCTGCCGGCGCACGGCATGCAGTCGATTCCGAATCAACTGGCCGTGGCGCTGCCGCCGGGCTGCCTGCGGCTGGGCGCTCCGGTCTCATCGGTGCGTGCCGGAGAGGTCACACTGGACAGCGGCGAGGTGCTGCTGGCGGACCATGTCATCGTGGCCGTGAGCGAGGAGGTGGCGCACCGCCTGCTGCCAGCGGGTGCCGTCCCTGCGCCGCTGCCGGGGCGCTCGACGACCTGCCTTTACTTTTCGACGGATGAGTGGCCGTTCCGCGATCCGATTTTGTATCTGGACGGTGACGGCCGGGGGCCGGTGAACAGCGTCGCGGCGCTCTCGCTCATCTCGCCGCATTACGCGCCTGCGGGGCGGCATTTGATCTCCGCCTCAATCATCGGCGTGCCCAGCAGCGGGGAGCTGGAGCTGGTCGTGCGCGATCAGATGAACCGCTGGTTCGGCGAGGCGCTCGTCGCGAAGTGGCGGCATCTGCGGACCTACCAGATCCGGCACGCGCAGCCTGAAGCCCGGCAGCTGAAGCTTGGCGCCAGCCCGCTTTCCGCAGTGATGGAGCCGGGCCTCTACCGCTGTGGCGACTGGTGCCAGGACGTGTCGATCAACGGGGCGCTGCTCAGCGGCCGCCGGGCAGCAGAGGCGGTAATGAAAGCGTTGGGAGAGCCGATCCCGGATTGACGGGGGCCACGCTGGCTTCCGTGGGCAGGACAAAGGGGCTGATGGTGGGCGGTCCGGAGTTTTGCAGCCGCACTTCGACGTGGGTGGGGCCGAACGTTTCCGGCTGCTTCGCGGCGATGTCCCGCAGCTCCTGGGCGACGGTTTCCGCATCGGCCCGGTTGGCGAGTTCTTTGATGATCACGTGAGTGGTGCCCGGGCCGGCCTGCACCTCGATCTTCCGCGGCGGCACGCCCATGTCGCTATGGATGAGCTTTTCCCAGGCACTGGCGTGGCGGAGGTCATGGAGCAGGATGAGCCCGGCCTCGTGCAGGCGCTCCTCCTCCTTCAGATCGCGCGTGGCGGAGACGTCCGGCGCCTTCCCCTCAGGGCTCTGACAGGCGGCGAGGAGGAGGATGGCGGCGGGGAGGGAGAGACGGGCGATCACAGTTTGAGAAAGGCTTTCTGGCGATACAGCCAGAAGCAGACAAGCCAAAGCACAAAGAGCACTCCGAGGCGCTCGATCACCGGTTCCCAGCCGGGAACGAAGGCCGCAGCGGGCAGGTGCTTGTGGAGGTGATCGCGAATCCAGCCCGCACCGAGGCTGTGGAGCAGGTAGATCGCGATGCTGTTCATGCCGACGACGACCAGGGGAAAAACCAGCCGCCGCAGGCCCACCACCTCCACGATCCAGTAAAAGAGCGCCAACAGGACGAGCACCCAGCCGCCGCTCAGAAGCGCCCAGGCTGGCGTCCAGATGCGCTTCACCGCCGGCAGCAGGGTCACGTCGAGGATCGTGCCGATGAGCAGCAGGACGGCCGCGGCGATGATCAGCGTGGCGCATTTTTGCTGGTCCGTTTTCCGGCTGCGCATCAGGAAATCGCCGGTGAGGGCGCCGCCGAGCATGGTGGCCAGGGCGGGGATGAAATTCAGCGTCGTGTAACCGCCGCTGTGGTGGGTGAAGGGGGCGGCACGCGGCAGTTCGTTCAAAAACCAGCGGTCAAAAGCGGCGGCGGCGTTTGTGTGGATGTTCCAGTGTCCGGCAAAGCCCGGTAGCAGGGCGTTTTCCGTGCCTTTCATGCCCGCGATCGCCGCCAGTTCGTCGGCAGTGGGGAGCGGGTGCTGGATGAAAAACCAGGTGTAGCCCGCCAGGATGAGGATGATTCCCGCCGCCATGTATTCCCAGCCGAGCCGGGAAAGTACAAAGAGGAAAAAGTAACCGAGGCCGATCTGTGCCAGCACGTTCGTGAAAAGAAACACCGTCTGGCCGTCCTTCGCCTGCGTGGAAAGCATGATGCCGAGGGCGATCAGCAGGACGGAGCGCGTGAGTGCATGCCAGGCCATGGCGAGAAAGGTCTGGCCGTGCTCGCGGCGCTTCGCGCAGGACCAGGGCACCGCCACGCCCACCATGAACATGAAGCTGGGCTGGATCAGATCCCACAGCGAGCAGCCCTGCCAGGCCTTGTGCTCAAAGTGCGGGCGGAGGGTTTCCCAAAACGATCCCGGATTCGCCGCCGCCATCTGCGCAACCCCCAGGCCGGACGAGGCCATGAGGAGCATGATGAATCCCCGATAGGCGTCGAGGGAGAGAAGGCGGTGGCTGGCGGTCGGAGTCATGGCGCGTCACAGAACGCTCGTCTCCGGTGCAAGCTATCGCGTGCGGCCCAGCAGGTGATCAGGCCGCTTTGAGCACTTCGTGCGTGTGGATCGCCGGATTGACGATGTCGCGGACGAACTGCTCCGGTGCGGCCCCTTCGCCAAAAACATAGATGCGGGTGCGCAGCGTGAGTTTTTTCAGCTCGAAGCCCGGATTCTCCATGGCGCGATAATAATTGAGGATCATCTCCTTCTCCAAATCCAGCGCAGCCCCCTTCATGCCGTATTCCAGGACAAAAGACGCTTTTTCGAAGGCCGGCTGACCGCCGATGCGTGATTCCTGACTGATCGGGTCGATCAGGACACGCTCTACAAAAGCGTCCAGAGCTGACTCGTCGCCCTCGAACTCAATCTTGTAGAGGCGGCCCTCGCGATACTTCAGAGGGAGGGGATGCGGGGCGTAGAGGAGCTTGTGGCAGTCGCTGTCGGTGTCGAACTTGCCGAGGATTTCGAAGAGTTTGGTCACGGAGGAGGGGAGGGAAGGATCGCCCGACTCCGTAGCGAGAACCCCCGCCCGTGCAAGCCGGGGCGAGAACTCTTTCTTGCCAGCTTTGCCCCGGCCTGCTAAAAACCCCTTTGCTATGCCGCGAATTCAATTCACCACCACCGATGGCGCCTCTGGCGTGCTCGAACTCGACGCCGAACGCATGACTGTCGGTCGTGCCGATGACAACATGCTC
>CAMAZK010000257.1 GCA_945863205.1 Akkermansia muciniphila
AGCTTCGATACGCCCTCGAATCTGAAGTTTCCTAGCCGGATTCGACTGCCAGTAGAATCTACTTTTTGCCCTTCTTCTTTTTGGCGGCGCCTTCCTTGGGGTAGGGCACGCCGTTGATGTAGTTCAGCCGGTCGTCGATGTCGCCGCCCGTCTGTTTGGGGTGGAAATCGCTGCGCTGGATGGGGTATTTCCCGTCGAAATGGTCCTTGAACCAGACGACGGAGTTCAGCGCCTCCACGGCCAGGACTGGGTCCTTTGTCTGGTTGACCAGCGCAATCAGCGCAGACTGCGGATTCGTCACGCCAGTGGACCCGAGAAACTCCAGCGCACGCACGCGCACGATTTCGGACGCGTCATCGAGCAGAGGGCGAACGAGATCGTTCAGCGGGGCGGCCTCTTTGCCGAAGGATGTGCAAACCATCGCGGCCCAGTAGCGCTGCATCGGTTGGTCGCTCTTCAGCGCCGCTTCGATGCCGGCTTTGGCTTCACCAAACGGAAGCAGCATGAGATCGGCGATGTCGGCAAGCTTTGCGATATCCTCGCGATGCGCCTGGCCAAAGGCGACTGGATTGTCCATCGCGTTCGTGGCGAGATGGCTCTCCGGGTAGTAGCTCAGATCGGGCATTTCACGCATACGCTGCTGAAGCCGGCTGCGCAGATCCTGCAGCGTGGCCGCATGGGCGGGATCGTTGGCGAGGTTCTTCACGTTCCAGGGATCAGCCTCGCAATCGAAGAGCATTTCGACCGGTTTCGATTCAAAGAACAGCGCCGGAGCGCCGGTGAGTTTGCCGTCCTTCCAAAGCTGTCGCCATTCCTCGTAAGCGAGCATCTTGTAGCGATAGTTGTTATGCAGACCGTCGGGCAGCCACGGCTCAAAGCAGCGCATGTAGTGATACTTCCCCTTCCGCAGCGTGCGGACGAAGTCGTACTTCTCGTCCATGCGGTTCGCATAGCCGAAGGCCTCGTCCTGCTGATTGACCTTCTCCAGCGGCACGCTTTTACCTAGAAATGGTCTGCCGTCGATGCCCTGCGGCAATGGCAGACCGGCAAGCTGCAACGCCGTGGCACCGAAGTCGATGAATTGCACGAAGCCGGGCACTCGAGCGCCCAGTTGTGCTCCTTCGGCGAGATGTTTGAAGTGCTCCGGCACACGGATCACCAGAGGCACGTGCAGTCCGGTGTCATAGACGTAGCCCTTGCCGCGCGGCAGCACGCCACCGTGGTCGCCGAAGTAAAAAATGAACGTGTTCTCCAGCAGTCCGTCCTTTTCCAGATTCGCCACCGTTTCGGCCACGATGCCGTCGATGATCTGCTGATTGTCGAGGTAGCGGGCATGCGTGTAGCGAAAAAGCGGCGTGTCGGGAAGATGGGTGCCGGGCTGCACCTTCGCCGGGTCGTGCTTCGTTTTTTCGTTCTCGTAGCTCTGCTGGCTGAAGTGCAGCGAGCTCTCGTGCGACGGCGCATGCGACTGCATGTGGAAAAAGGGCTGCTTGGCATCGGGTCGGTTGCGCCAGGAGGCCTTGTTCGAAGATTCGTCCCACACTTCCTTGCCCGCCTCCGCGTTGTAATCGGTCTTCGAGTTGTTCGTCGTGTAGTAGCCCGCCTTGCGCAGGTATTCGGGAAACATGCGCAGGCCGTCCGGCAGCGGCGGTGACTTGTGGCGGCGGTGGAACTGCGTGCCGATGCGCGGTCCGTAGCACATCGTCGCCAGCGTCGTGCGGGCCACCGAGCAGACCGGCGCGTTGGAGAACGCGTTGTCAAAGGTCAGCCCGTGTGCCGCCAGTGCCTCGATCGCCGGCGTCTCCGCCCCGCCGGGGAAGAAGTGCTTCAAGTAGTGCACGGAATTGTCCTCAGAGACGATCCAGACAATGTTCGGACGGTCCGCGGCATGGGTGAAAGCGGTCAGCAGAAAAAGGGCAGAGAGAAAGCGCATGGTGGCCGCTCGTAACGGCGCACATCCGTGAAACTTGCCTCAACTCCTCCCGTTGCAGCGCCATGCGCCTTCTCATCCTCCTTTCGTTATTCTCCATTCCGCATTCGTCATTTTCGGCAAAGCCGAAGGTCCTCATCATTCAGACCGACGAGCACAATTTCCGCACGCTGGGCTGCTATCGCAAACTGCTGCCGCCGCCTACGCGACCTCGAAGCGCGAGAGAGTCAAAGGAAAAGGGAAATCAAGGGCCGGTCAGGATGAATAGAGTTGCCAAGCGACGAGGAAAGTCGCTCCGTGGCTGCGTTTAATCCCGCATCCCATGAACCCTTCGACCCCACTCTCTCGTCGTCAGTTCCTCGGCAGCGTCGCTGCCACCGCAGGGAGTCTTTGGACTCAGCGACTTCACGCCACGCCGCTCGAGCGCGAAACGGAGCACTTCTGGTATCGCATGCCTTCGGCGGACGAGCCGTACATCGACACGCAGCGCGACAGCAAGGCCTTCGCGTTTCAGGGCACGCAGATCTTGCTGTCAGAGGACAACGGAAAGACCTGGCCGCATCGCGCGGAGTTCCCGGAGGCCCAGAACATCACCTTCAGCGTCATCTTGAAGAACGGGAACGTGCTCTTCGCGACACTCAACCGGCTCTTCCTCAGCACGGACAATCTAAAAACGCATCGCGAAATCATCGTGAAACGGCCGGACGGCGGTGACTACCGGGTGCACGACCCCGTCGATCCGAAAGCGCCCGGCTGGTATTTTCACTCGCTCGACGGCGAGCACTGCTTCGATGTGAACGGCAAGGAGATGCTTGTGTGGGGCAACTACTGCAACGTGCTCGGCGGTGCCGTGCCGGTGAACATCTACTACTCCACCGACAACGGCGAGACGGTAAAGCTGGCGTATGCCTTCGGCCAGAACCCAAAGTTCCAGCAGAAGGGCGCGCTGCCGGATGCGCCGCTGCTCGGCGACCCGAACAACAAGCTCATTGCCCGTCACATTCACAATGTGACCTACGATCCCGCCGAGAACGCCTTCTACGCCTGCACCGGCGACATCGACCGCACGCATGGCAAAGAGGTGCATTGGATTCGTGGCACCTATGATGCCACGGTTGATGCCTGGGACTGGAAGCATGTCATTTCGGTGGACTCGAATTCCCGCTTCAAATGCGGCGGCATCAACTTCATCGGCGACAAGATGTACTGGATCGCCGATGCGAACGGTCCGGCCCTCGCTAACAGGCATGATCGTGGCATCTTCATGTGCGATCCGAAAGACATCACGGACACCGCGAAGCACACACTGCTTTTCAATCCGATGTTTGAATCCGCGAACATGCTCGTGCAGGACGGAGTCTTCGTCGCCACGCACTGCGCGCCGGCCTCGACCTACGCCTGCGGCATCATCTGGTCGCCCGACATGGGCAAGACCTGGGCGCAGTACGACCTCAAGGAATTTGGCCCGCGCTCCGGCTGCCGCATCAACCGCAAGAACAGCGACGGCTGGTTCCGCATGGACCTGCGGAAGGGCTGGATCGAGCGTGCCGAAGTTCTTTTCCTCAAACCCAAGCCATGAAACATTTGCTCTTCCTCTGCCTCCTCGCCTCCGCGCATGCGCAGGTCATCGACGGCCAGTTTCCCGTCACTTCGAACCTTAAAGCTGGTGTCGCGAAGGTGGACATCACGCCGCCGGAGGTGAAAGGCGTCATCGTCGCCGGCCATCGCCGCGAGGTCAATGGCGTGCGTGATCCGCTCCGCGCGGGCGTGCTGCTCATGGACGACGGTGAAACGAAGGCGGCCGTCGTGACGCTGGACACCATCGGCGCGTGGGAGGAGATGGTCGCGCTGGCGCGTGCGGAGATCGAAAAAGCCAGTGGCGTGCCTGCGGCGAACATCATGATCTGCGCCTCGCACAATCATTCCGGCCCCGGCTGGACGGAAAACATGCGCTGGGCTTCCGACTTGATCAAAAAGCTCGGTGCTGCGGCAAAGGAGGCCGCATCCAGCATGCGCCCCGTCAGCATCGGCATGAGCGAGGACCGCATCAGCTTCGGCATTAACCGCCGTAAGACCATCGACGGCCGCGCGGTCGTGCGTCTCAATCCAGACGGCCCGAACGACCCACGCGTGAAGGTGCTGCGCTTCGATGACGGCAAGTCGCTCGCGCCCATGGCCATCCTCATGCACGCCGTCTGCCATCCGTGCTTCTTCACCTGGGGAGACAAAGGTTCGCCGCCGCATCCGAAGGGTTTTCCGATGATGACCGCCGACTTCCCCGGCGAGGCGCAGACCTTTGTCGAGATGTGCTACGCGGGCAAAACGGCGTCGATGTTCATGCAGGGCTGCGCCGGTGACATCCGCCCGAACCTGCCCGGCTATCCCTACCGCTGCGCCGACGAGGCGGACATCCAGTGGGCCGGCCGCGATCTCGGCGGCGCCACCGCACGCGCCGCCGCGTTCAGCATCACGCGCGAGCAGTTGCAGAAGCGCGAGACCTTTTATCAAATCCGCGTCGCCAGCGAGGTCATCGAGCTTCCCGGCAAGGAGCAGCCGGTGAAAGCCGAGTTGATGGCGATGAAGGTCGGCCCCTTCCTCTTTCTGACCATGCCCGGCGAGCCGATGGTGGAATACGGCTTCAAGCTCGAGCAATCCATCGCCGACCGCGCCACGCCGGTCATCGTCGGCTACGCCAACGGCAACATCGGCTACATCGCCACAGCCTCCGCGCACGAAGTCGGTGGCTACGAACCGAACCGCAGCCACCTCAAACCCGAGGCCGAGACCATCCTCCTCAAAGAACTCGGCAAACTCGCCGACCGCGTCGTCGGCGATGTGTTCGAGTCGTTCTCCAAGCATCCCAAAGACATGGAGAAACGCGAGGCGGAGGAGAAGACTAGGCTGGAGTCCGGCAAGGCGGGTCGGTAGGCGAGAAGTTGGAAGCAGGTTCGAAAATCGCGCCAGCGTCGTGGAGTGCGTGTGGCAAGCCTTGGCGCGACACCGCCGTCGTGTGCCGGACGGCGTTCTTTGTCGTTTGAGACTTCTACCCGTGCACGACAGCGGTGTCGCCGATGCAAGGCGTCCTTGCATCTCTGCCACCGCACTCCACGACGCTGGCGTATCTTCCATGCTTTAGCTCCGAGCGGTCGCCATCGAACATTTCGGCGGCCAACTGTGTTCGGCAGTCGATGAAAAGCAGGTTTTGACAGCATCGCGACGTTTCCCAACCAGCATCCAAACCCATGACCACACCCTCCGACGACCAAGCCCGCCGCGCCTACTGGACTGAGCAGATGGAGGCGGGTTATGCCATCGTGCAGAAGCTCATCGAATTTCCCGTGAAGGAATGCGGGGAGAGGTTCGCCTCGATTCCGGACGCGGTGACGGATGCGGGCGTGGAGATGCTGTTCTCCACCTCGAAGATCGCGGGGGATCTGGACCGTGTTTACTTCCTGCGAGAGAGCCTCGTGCGGGATGTGATCACCATCGGCCGCGAGATGAACGAGCGCGGATGGATTTTGAAGATCGAGGACGGCTTTCGCTCGCTGGACATGCAGCGGCAGCTCGTGCGGAAGCCTTCCGTGTTCGACACCGTGCTCAAGAAGACCATGTGGGAACTCGGCGGGCAAATTCCGACACCGGAGATGATGTTCCGCCGGGCCATCGTGCTCACGGCGAACATGCCGAAGATCGGCGCGCACATGTCCGGCTCCGCCATCGACATCTCCGTCTTCCGCCGCGAGGACGGCACGGAGGTGTGGCGCGGCTATCCGTATCTCGAAATGAGCGAGTGCACGCCGATGCGCTCGCCGTTTGTCACGCCGGAGCACATCGCCACGCGGCTGGACATCTGCGCCATGATGGAAAAGCACGGCTTCATCCACTTCCCGTTCGAATTCTGGCACTTCGACAAGGACGACGCCGGCATGCACATCCTCACGGGCAATCCCGCACCCTGCCGATTCGGCCCGGTGAACTGGGATCCGCGCACGAACGAGGTCACGCCGGTGGAAAACCCGCTGGAACTGCTCAATCCGCTGCCCGTGATCGAACGCGAGATCGCCGCGGCGCTGGAACGCGCTCGAAGCTGAACCGCTGCGGGTCAACTTCTCGCCGACGAATGGAAAAATCCATTCCGTCCGCTTTTGGCCGGCATGCACAAGGACTCGACAGTTCCCTTTCCTGATTCCCATTCGTCCGTAGAGTTCAGGCACTCTCCATGAAAGCCATCGCCTACCAAACACCCGGCCCCATTGACCGCGAAGACGCCCTTCAAGACATCACGCTCGACCAACCCATCGCCACCGGACGCGATCTGCTCGTGAAGATCCACGCCGTTTCGGTCAATCCGGTGGACACGAAGCAGCGCAAGGCCATCGCGCCACCTGATGGAGGCTGGCGCGTGCTCGGATTCGATGCCGCCGGTGTCGTCGATTCGGTTGGGCCGGAGGTGAAGAACTTCAAACCGGGTGACGCCGTCTTCTACGCGGGCACGATCAACCGGCCCGGCACGAACGCGGAGTATCATCTCGTCGATGAACGCATCGTCGGCCGCAAACCCGCCACGCTGAGCGACGCGGAAGCCGCCGCGCTTCCCCTCACTGCCATCACGGCCTGGGAGATGCTCTTTGACCGGCTCGATGTGAAACGCCCGACCGTGGCAGGTGGAAAAACCATCCTCGTAATCGGCGGTGCAGGCGGTGTCGGCTCGATCACCATCCAACTGCTGCGGGCCCTGACCGATCTCACCGTGATCGCCACGGCTTCGCGCCTTGAAACGCAGGCTTGGGTGCGGGAATGCGGTGCGCATCACGTCATCGACCATCGCCAGCCTCTAGCACCCCAAGTCGCCGCGCTCGGTCTTGGTGCTCCCGGCTTTGTCTTCTCCACCACGCAGACGGACAAGCACTACGCCGACATCGTGGAGCTGATCGCGCCGCAAGGTCGATTCGGCCTCATCGATGATCCGGGCGATCTCAGCATCATGCCCTTCAAGCGCAAGGCCATCTCGATCCACTGGGAACTCATGTTTACCCGCCCGCTCTTCAGCACGCCGGACATCGAGGAACAAGGCAAGCTCCTCAACGAAGTCGCCGCTCTCGTCGATTCTGGTCGCCTCCGCACCACCGCCACCGAAGTCGCAGGAAAGATCGATGCCGCCACGCTGCGCAAAGTGCATGCGATCATCGAAAGCCGCACCGCACGCGGCAAGATCGTGCTCGAAGGGTTTTGATCGACGGTTTCAACTTCCCCTGATGTCTGCCGCCTGATCTGCGAGGTTTTCGGAAGATGAACTCCCGCCGCGAGGTTTACAGATGCATGAGTCCGGCGACGCACACTTCGGAAGAAAACTTTGTTCAGCTCTTTGCCGCCAACGAGCGCCATCTGCAGGCCTTTGTGCGGTCGATGATGCTGGATTGGACGGCGGCGGATGATG
>CAMAZK010000258.1 GCA_945863205.1 Akkermansia muciniphila
TGCTGCCGGTGGTGGGGGATGTCACGCGTGAAAGCAGCTTCAGCAGCGTGCTCTTCCCCGCGCCATTACGGCCGATGATGCCGAGCACCTCCCCCTGGCTGACCTGAAAATTGATGTCCTGCAGCGCCCACACATAATCTGGCTGCGCCCGAGCGCCGCCATCGCCGCTCTTGCGTGTGCGGTCATTGACCTGGCCCACCTTGGTGTACGGGTCCTCCTTGCCACGGACACGGTGCCACCAGCGGTTAAGGTCATGCTGAATCGTCCCTGTGCCCACCTCACCCAGGCGGTAGAGCTTCGACAGATTTTCAACCTCGATAACGGAACTCATGAAAAGTCAAACATGGCACGCCAGACACGGATCACACCGTGTCCATGAAGGTTTTCTCCACCCTGTTGAAAATGACGACGCCTAGGAAGAGCACTATGAAGGTCACCCCGGCAGAATACGCCAGCAGAGGCCAGGAGAAGGAACCCACGCCGAGGTAAATGGCCCGAAAGGCCTCAATGATGCCCGTCATGGGATTGAGTTCCAGCCACAAGCGGTATTTTTCTGGCACAGTGGAAAGCGGGTAAACCACCGGCGTGGCATACATAGCCAGTTGAACTCCGAAACTGATGAGGAATGCCAAGTCCCTGTATTTGGTGGTGAGAGAGGAAATGATGATGCCGAAGCCAAGCCCGAGGCCACCGAGCATGAGGATCAAGGCCGGCGTACCGACAAGGATGCCAGTTAGGTTTGGGTGAATTTCCGAGCCTCGAGCCAGAAACAAAAGCAATGCGACGCCTAGCGTGGCAAACTGGATGGCAAATTGGATCAAGGTCGAGATAACCACCGACAGCGGCATGATGAGGCGCGGGAAATAGACCTTGCCAAACAGGCCCGCATTATCTTTGAAAGTGGTGGAGGTCTTGGTCAAACAGGTGGCAAAGTAATTCCACGGAGTGGTGCCGGCGAGATAGAACAGCAGCGGTGGCAGGCCGTCGGTAGAGAGCTTGGCCACGCCGCTGAAGATGATGGTGAAGGTGGCGGTGGTAAGCAGGGGCTGGATGAAGAACCAGATGGGGCCTAGGATGGTCTGCTTGTAAACCGCAACGAAGTCGCGGCGCACAAACATCCAGAGTAGATCACGATAGCGCCAAATGTCGTGAAGGTGGAGATCAAACCAGCCATTCTTTGGCTGAATGATCAGATCCCAGTCCTCATTTGCTGTCATTGTCTTGGGTGGTTGCATGCGGGCAATAGGGTCTCTTCAAAATAAACTCTCACTCCCCCCCTGGAGTCACGCTGCCGCCCTCGGTTGTGAAACCGGTGGCGTTTTGATTGAGACTGTCTGTGCTGCCCACAAGGTGTGCAACGATTCCGCTGTGTGGAAGGCGGGCTAGATGAGATGCTCCAGCAGCGGGCTGGAGAACAACGTGTTGACTTTTTGATGCAAGCCGCGCGCGAGTCGCAGGCGACGGCAGACTTCCTGGTGCTGCCCGCCTTTTTCAGCGGGCAGGCTCTCAAGCTGAGCAACCGTGGGGGCCACGCCGAGTGCACGGTCAATCTGCAAGCCTGCGGATCTCAGCTTCTTCTGCACTCCTGGCAGCAGACCGTTTCTGAGGATGACTCCAAACTGCAATTCGGCCTCGTAAAAGTCGCGCCTGTCACTGGTGTCCTCCACCTTGCGAACAGCGTGCCATGATGCGAGCTGCCGCACGGTGATGCTGACGCTGGCCTTGCTGATCCTCAGCTTCCCGGCGATCTGATCCAGACACAGCGGCTCAGGGCTGAGGTACAAAAGGGCAAACAACCTGCCAATGAGCTTGCCCAGACCGAAGGAGTGCGTGGTGTTGCCAGCCGCGTCAATGAAGCGGGCCACTTCGCGGTCCCATGCCCCAGCGGACGGCGGGGCGCTGGTGCGAGGGGGTTTGGCAATGGCGGAAGGCATTGTTTAGAAAATTCTAAATGTTCTTAGTGCAAGAATCGTGCCTGTAAAGGCACTAATTCGCCACATGGATTCATTGATCCTGAGCACCGCCCGCCAGCGGTGGCGATTGCCTCATTCGCTCCAGCTCAGACCGGAGCTTTCGGACCACTGCGGGCCAGGTGAAGAGATCGACTCCCCGCTGGCGGGCGGCTTTGCCAAAGGACTCTGCCTTGCCGGGGTCGGTGAGCAGTTCGGTGAGTGCTGCAGCCAGGCTTTCCTCGTCGCCCGGCTTGACATGCAGACCTGAAACTCCCGGGCGAACCTTCTCCGCCACCCCCCAGTCTCCGGTGATGATGGGTGGAATACCGTAAAGCATCGCTTCTGACACCGAGATGCCAAAGGGTTCGTACAGCGAAGGCAGAACAAAAACCGAGGATCGGCGGAACAGATCCTCGATCACGGCAGCTTCCTCCGGAACCTCTTTGCGCATGAAGCCATGCCAGCGCACCCCTTCCATTGGCAAATCGGAGGGGGGCGTCGTCTTTGGACCGAGCACGTGCAAGACAGCGCCGGGAGCATGCTTTCGGGCTCTTTGGAAGGCGGGGAGAAGTGTCCGGCCGCCTTTGCGCTCGAACTCGACCGCCACGAAGAGAACTTCAGCCGCACCATAGTCCTTGGCCGGGTCAATTTGCGGAATCTCGTCCAGATTCGCACCGTGACTGATATTGACGATCCGCTCCTCAGGGACGCCCAGATCGTCCCGGAAGGACCGAGTCAGGTAGTCCCCCATGACGAAAACCCGGTCCAACCGCCGGGCCACCTTGCGCTCATAAGCCAACGCCGAAGCGGCACGACGCTCATCAAAGCCGCGTGAACCGTAGGGGCTGCGCAGGCGCATGGCGATGTTCCCATCGTTGTAGGAAACGCGATAGCCGCCGTCGTTGCGAATGGCGGGGCCATCGAACATGGCACCGATCTGGAGCAGAGTTCTGGACACCATGTCTCCCGGCAATTTGGAACCGATCACTCGGGTCAATTGGTTCCGATACCGTGTATCCAAATAGTATCGCATCCGCCACAGCGATTTCTGGCGGTGGAAATTGAGCGCCATGAGCACCCATTTCCGCCAGCCTTCCAGTTCGCAGCCGACAGCGCCCTCGAGCAGTCCCTGCCGCTCGCACTCTTTGAAGAAATAGTAGCTGATTCCTGAAAAGCTCCGCCGGTCGAAGGGCTCGCGCCCGACAAGTCCGCTGCCGATCAGTCCATAGAAGGAAGATTCTCCATCCGCTCGCTGTTTGACGCTTTCTTTCCCGGAAATCTGCATCGGCACGCATAACGCACGCATTTGAAGGCGCAATCAACAAGAGAGGAACACGCGCCAAGTTGCAGAAGCCGACAGGTTCCCCTTTACTTCACGAGGTTGAAATGGTTTTGACCACCTACCGTCTGATGCCTCCGTCCCCCTCAACAGTTGCGTGCCGTCCGTCCCTGATCTCGCGTGGCATTTTGTTCTTTTTCATCGTTTGCACCAGCATGCTGGTGGCCGTCGGCCATTGGGGAGGAGCTTTTGATTCCGACCTGGGAGGCGATCCGGACGAGGCCGCCCACGCCGTCACGGCCCTGATGCTGCGAGACTACGCGACCGCAGCCGCAGGTGCCCCGCCGATGGGATTTGCCAGAACCTACTATGAGGACTTTCCGCGCGTCGCCCTCGGACACTATCCACCGCTCTATTATCTCGTCGCAGCGCCGCTGCTGCTTCCCGGTGCCTCGGTGACCATTTTGATCCTTCTTCAGGCCATCACACTCGCTGGACTGGCGGCGCTCACCGTCGGGACGGCCCGGCGTTTGAGCCTTCATGTGGGAATCCAGATGGCTGCCGGAGTCGCCGTCCTCGTCCTGCCTTTCGCCCTCAAACTCGCCCAACACGTGATGGCTGACATTCTCTTGGCTTTCCTTTGCCTGTGGGCGGTCCTTGCCTGGGCGAACTATTTGAGGCAGCCCACCGTGGGCCGCGCTCTCGGCTGGGGTTGCATCGCCGCGGCCGCCATCCTCACCAAAGGCTCGGGGATGGGCCTCTGCCTGCTGCCGCCAGTGGCCAGTTTTTTTGCGGGACGCCTGCGTCTGATGGCGACAGGGTCGTGGTGGCTCTCCGCCCTGCCGGTCGCGGTGCTTGCGGGGCCTTGGATGATCTACTCGACCGGCATTTCAAAGGAAGGCATGACCTTGCTGTCTCCGCTCCAGTATTTCCTGGAGGCGGTCCCATACTATCTGGGCGCCACACCGCTTGTTTTTGGATGGCCCCTGACGGTCGCCGCAGCAATCGGGGCCATCGCCGGGTGTCGGCGGAAGGCGCTCAGCTATGAAGCAGCGTCTCTGATCGGGATGTCGGTGGGCATGGTTGCGGTACTTCTCTTCGTTCCCGTCGGATTGAGCACCCGGTACATGCTCACACTCGCCCCGGTGATCGTCATCGCTGGTGCCTTTGGAGTGGACGTCATTCCCTGGCGTGGAAGCGCATCTCGTTTTGGAAAGCCTTTGCTCCTGGCAACCATCGCAGCCGCACCGCTCATGTGGAACGGCCTTCTGAAAAAGGAAGTCCACGGCTTCACGGAGGCCGTCATGCGTTCCGGAACGCCAGCGCCCGGTGAAAGCAAGAAACACTGGCTCGTCGCGTCGGATCCCCGGGGTGAAGGGGCGATCATCGCGGCTGCGGCCTTCAACTGCCCGCAGAGGTCCCCTTCCCTGCTGCGCGTTTACAGGGGCAGCAAAGAACTGGGCTCCAGCGACTGGATGGGCCGCGACTACAAGGCGGCTTTCACTCAAACAGCCCAAATGCTGGCCCATCTCGACGAGATCCAGGTGTCTCGCGTCTTCATCGACCTCTCGGTGGCGGCGGACCGGCGGCAGCCGCACGAAGGTCAACTGCTCGCAGCCATGCAATCGAGAGATCCACGCTGGAGCCTCGATTTTGAGCAACCCGTCACCCGTCAGAGCTGGGAGAAGGGCACCCTGCTGGTTTACAAGCGGACCGCATTGCCCGCATCCGCCGGCCCGCAGCAGTAGAGCGCGTGAAAGCCGGTCACTTCCCTTCGGGCTTCAGGGCCATGACGCTGGCCACTGGAAGGTGCTGAGACTCGCCCTCGCCCACCTCGGAAGACAAAATCTCCCACTGCCCGGAGGCCATCACCTGGTCGATGCGCAGCCATGGCGAGATCCTCCTGCTCAGGCCCTTGGAATTCCCTGGAAAGGTGCAGCCGAAGCCGCTTCCGGCCACCGTGTGCGAGTCCTGCAGCACGCGGGTCAGTTCTTGGTAGCCCTTCCCGACCGGCGGCAGATTGACATCCCCGATCATGACCACCGGATCACGCTCCAGGCTGATGCGGGCAGCCAAGCGCGTGATCCAGTCCGCACGCGCCGCCCAGGGGGCCAGATACTCTTGATGCCTCTCATGCAGCTTCGTCTTCGGGATGAGGCCCACGATTCCATACATGAAGGTGCCGTGCCTGGCATACCAGGTCAGCAGGTCTCGTGGCGTGGGCAGGTGCAAGTTGTAAACAACCACACGCCGTCCCTTCCAGTCCACGACCGAGCGCACCCCGACCAACCGGTCCTTCGACGCGCCCGGCATCCGAATGTAGAGCGGCTCATTCTGCAAAATGGGCCATCGGCTCAGCAGCACGAACTCGCCATTTGCGAAGTGCGCCGAATGCCCGACGAATTCCGGCATCGCGGCCAGCCTGGCCGCCCGCCGCCCGGCATCCTGCAATCCGATGATGTCCGGCGGCCGCGACGCAGCGAACTTCGCCAGCACCGTATCTGATCCCTGCCCGCGGTTGTAGGTGACCACGGTGAAGCAGTCACTCCGCCCTTTCACGTCCGCATCAAAGGTGGACGGCAGGCGGTAGGTGCCCAGCCAGACGATAAAAAGCGGCACCATCAGCACCGAAAGCGCCATGGAGCGCCAGCAGGCGAAAACCACGCCCAGGCCGAGCGTGCCGAGAAATGGCAGTCCCACCAGCCAAGCCGGCAGGTAGGCCAGAAAAACGCACATCAGATTGCTCTCGGCCCTGAATTTCACGAGGCAAACGATCGAGAATACCGCTGCGATCACCAGGCACGTGACTCTGAAGGCCCAGGGCCTCAGGAACAGCCACAAGGCCACCGCACCCCGCTTGATCAGAGACCACAGTTCCACCGTAGTCACTGGAGGGGAGTCCGGGGTCTGGCCGTCGTTTTGCATCAGGGCTGTCCTAAAGTGTAGGCTGTCGGGAAAGTCAATCTCCGGGCTGCCCGCGACGATCACGCCCCGACAGGCCACTGCGAAACGCAAAGGTCATGCCGCCAGGCCGTTCTCCCGAGCTGCGTTCACGTATCCGGCAGGTCCGACCCCACGCCGTCGAGAGGCGGGGCAAGAGAATCGCCCCTTCGCCCGTAGTCTGCGGCGCCGATGACTCCTTTCCGACACGCCCTTCTACTGACCAGTTTCGCCTCCCTCCTCCAGGCCGAGGTTCCACGCGTACATCCGGCGCAGGCGATGGGGATCCTGAAGACCCAGTGCCTCAGCTGTCACAATGCAGACAAGAAAAAGGGCGACCTGTCCCTGGAGACGCGGGAGCAGGCTCTGCAAGGCGGCGAGAACGGCACGGCACTGAAAGCGGGAGATGCTGAGCAGAGTGCTCTTATCAAAGTCCTGAATGACAGCGGCGATGCGCACATGCCACCCAAGAAACAGCTGCCGGAAAAGCAGATCAACCTTCTCAAAGCATGGGTGAATGCCGGTGCGGTCTGGGATGACGTGGCGCTGAAAAAGTTCGGCGAACCGACGCCGGTGGAAAAGCTCGCGTCTCTGCCCGCAGGTCACACGCCGGCCGCTGCGCTGGCTCTGAGTGCCGACGGAAAACACCTGGCCTCCGGATTGGGAGACCGAGTCGTGGTTCGCGATGTCACGGCGGAGAATTCTCCCTTGGTAGCCACGCTCGAAGGGCTCAAAGACGTCGTTCAGTCCCTGGCCTGGAATGCGGACGGCTCCCTGCTCGCAGCCGGAGGCTACCGGACTGTGCAGGTATGGAAGACGGCGGACTGGACGGTGGCGAACACGCTGACCGCACCGCTGGAAGGTCGCGTGACAGGCCTCGCCTTCCTGCCGGGTGATTCCACGCTCATCATCGCGGATGGTGCCGCCGGGATGAAAGGCATGCTCCACCGCTGGAAACCGGGCTCACCCGCACCTGACAAGACGATCACGGCCCACGCAGACAATGTTTTGTGCCTCGCCCTCAGCCAGGACGGCAAACAAGTCGCCACCGGGGGGGCGGACAATCTGGCGCGGGTTTGGGACGTGAAAACGC
>CAMAZK010000259.1 GCA_945863205.1 Akkermansia muciniphila
CCAGCTCAGAGGTGAAGACGTTCAGATTCAGGCAGGCGTAGTCGCCCGGTGTGTGCGCTTCATTTCCCTGCGAGTTGAAGCGCTGCGACCAGCAGGCCTCCACGTCCTCACCGTTCGTTCCTGCGATGATGTCGCCCGGCACGCGCATGTGGAAGATCTTTCCGACACGTGCGGTGGTGCGGCCTTGCGCGATGAAATGCTCGCCCAGCGTGATCTCGCTGCCGCCATGGTAGCGCCCGCGCATGAACGACGCCCGCGACGGCCCGCACACCGTCCCCTGGCAGTAAGCACGCTCAAACACCATCCCGCGTGCTGCGAGCCGGTCCACGTTTGGCGTGGAGCACAGCTTGTCACCATAACAACCGAGCACACTCGCACGCAGATCATCGGAAACGATGAAAATGACATTCTTGACAGGCTCCGCGAAGGCGTGGCCGCAGGTGAGCGCAAGCAGGAGGATGGCGCGAAAAATCATGGGCTGGGAACGCGAGGCCGTGCCCATTCTTCATGCGAAGTCAAAGTTGCCTTGTTGCTGTGCAACAAGGCTTCCCCTGTTCCGCAGGAACAGGGCTACTTTCCGGAATTCGCCTTCGCCCAGTCGAGGTATTCCTGCACGGTGTAGAAGGTGCCATGCTTGTAGAGGCGGCCGCCTTCTTCGACGAGTTCAGGGGAGTTGAAGCTCCACGCGTCGCCGTTCTTCTTCATAAGCGCGGCGAGCTGCGCATCGAGCTTCTCGCGCAAGTCCTTCGCGCCAGGATCTGCGGCGAGGTTCTTCATCTGATGCGGATCAGCCTTGTCATCGAACAGCACCCAGGGCGCGTTTTCATACCGCGCATACGTGTAGTCTTTCGTGATGATGCCGCGCCAGGGCGTGGCGATGCCATCGGGATTGAAGGGCACGAAGATTTGCAGCAGCACGGCTTCAGGGCCGTCGGTGGTTTCGCCAAGCGCGACGCGGGAAAGGTCTGCGCCTTGCATGTTCTTCGGCACTTCCTGTCCGGCTAGCGCGAGCAGCGTTGGCGCCATGTCGATGTGACTGAAGAGCGTGTCCGCGATCTGTCCCTTCGGCACACGCGCCGGCCAGCGCACGATGCCTGGCACGCGGGCGGATTCATCATGCGGCTTGCGTTTGCGGCGCATGCCGTGATTGCCCAACATATCGCCATGATCGGAGGTGAAGAGGATGATCGTGTTCTCATCGGCGCCGGTTTCCTTCAGCGTGGCGAGCAGCCGGCCCACCTGATCGTCGATGGCGGTGATCGCTGCATAGTACGCAGCGATTTCTTCCTTCCCGCCGACGGGCACAAAGCGGTTGGCGAGAGGACCGCGACGCAGCCCGCCTTTCGGCGTGGACCGACCTTCGCTGCCGGCCTGCCAACTCGCATCCGGAGTGAGTTTTTCGGCGTCGTAGAGCTTCATGTAGTTCTCCGGTGCGCCATAGGGATCGTGCGGCGGTCCCATCTGCACGGTGAGAAAGAAAGGCTTGTCTTTGGGCTGCGATTTCAGGAACTCGACGGCAAAATCGCACGAAGCCTCGGGCTCGAACTTGTTCACCACGATGCGCTCCAGCGTGTCGCGGAAGTAGTCGGGATCGAAATGCTTGTGATGGCACTCGTAGGCCGCCCAGAACTCGAATCCCTGCCTGCGCGGCCCCGGCGGCACGAAGCCCGGGTCACGCGGACCGCCGTCGAGATGCCACTTGCCGATGAAGCCGGTGCGGTAGCCCGCATCGCGCAATCTTTCGGCGATGGTGACGTGCTCTTCGCGCAGGCGCAGGTCATTGGCGACCATGCCGTTCACATGCGGATAGGTGCCGGTCATGAGAATGGAGCGCGCCGGGCAGCACACGGGCACGTTGGCGTAGGTGCGCTTGAAAAGGATGCCCTCGGCCGCCATGCGGTCGATGTTCGGCGTCTTCACCTCCGCATTACCATCGCAACCCATCGCGCTGGCACGCATCTGGTCCGGCAAAATGAGCAGGATGTTCGGCCGCTCTGTGGCCAATGACGAATGAAGAATTCCGAATGACGAAAAGAGGAGAAGAAAGCGCATGGGATTACTGAAGGTGTTCGTCGTGCAGCTTGCGGAGGCGAGTGACGATTTCGGGATGTTTGTCGGCGAGATTGGTTTTCTCGCCGGGATCAGCGGAAATGTTGAACAGCAGGTCTTCGAGCTTGGTGGACTTGCCGTCGGAGCTGCTGGTGTCGCGGGAGCGACCGATGAGCTTCCATTCACCATCGCGCACGGCCCAGTCGGCATTCGGCCCGTTGCCGATCTGCCAGTGCAGCGCGTGGTTTTCATGCGGCGATGGTGTCTTTGCATCGTGAATGACTGTGGTGAGGCTTCGGCCATCGAGATGCTTCTGCGGCGGCTTAACGCCCGTCAGTTCGGCGAGCGTGGGGAGCCAGTCACAGGCGTGAGCGACTTGATCGCGAACTTCTCCCTCCGGCAGGTTCTTCGGCCAGGAAATGATCGCCGGCAGGCGGATGCCGCCTTCCAGCAGGCTGAACTTCGCACCGCGATACGGTCCGGCGCTGCCGCCGCCAAAGTGAGCACGCTCCTCGGTGGAGTGGCCGTTGTCGCTTTGGAAAACGATGACGGTGTTCTCACGCAGGCCGAGCTCGTCCACTTTGGCAAAGAGATCACCGAGTCGCTGGTCCTGCGCGGCGACGAAGGCAGCGTAGAGTTTGCGTGGATACGGCATGTCCTTGAAGTGCTCCAACCACTTCGCATCGCCCTGATAGGGGTAGTGCGGCGTGTTCATGGCGTAGTAGATGAAGAAGGGCTTTTCGCGGTTCTTCTCGATGAACTGCGATGCCTCCTTCACCATCAGATCGGGGAAGAATTCGCCATCGTGATAGACTTCCACGCCGTTGCGCCAGAGGTCATGGATGTTCGGACCACTCCAGAAGAAGAAGTGCGAGTAGTTGTCGATGCAGCCGCCCATGTGGCCGAAGCTTTGATCGAAGCCCTGAGCCAGCGGCGAAGTCTCCGGCGTGTAACCGACATGCCATTTGCCGACATGCGCCGTGGCGTAACCCGCAGCCTTGAACATCTCCGCCATCGTGACCTCCTCCGGCGGCAGGGCACCCTTGGCGCCTTTTTGCGAGGCGCAGTTGGACGGCACACCCGCACGCACAGGCCAGCGGCCGGTCAGAGCACCCGCACGCGACGGTGAACACACCGGAGCTGCGGAATAGAACTGCGTGAACCGCACGCCGCTGGCCGCGAGCCGGTCGATGTTCGGCGTGTGCAGATCCTTGGCACCGTAGCAGCCGGCATCCACGCTGCCTTGATCATCAGCGAGGATGAAAATGACGTTGGGAGGTGCAGACAGCGCCGAGAGCAGCGGACAAAGAGCGAGGAGAATGATGAGGCGCATGAGCGAGAGAGATGAATTCCTATTCCTTCACCGGCGGCAACGAGTCCACCATCTTCGCGTCGGTGCGTTTGAGTTCGGCGATGGCGGCGGCGCGGAGTTTTTGGAGCAGTTCGGCGTTGTCCGCGTGTGCGGCGATGTTGGTCAGCTCCTCGGGGTCGGATTGCAGATCGTAGAGCTCTTCCGGCTCGTCAGGGCTCAGCGTGCGGATGTATTTGTGGCGTCCTTTGACGATCATCACATACCACGGCACGCCCGCTTTGTGGACATTGCCAGGCGGCGCGGGCACCGCATCGCAATCCGCGCCGAATTTGTCGGCGGTGAAAGGCATCATCGTCGTGTGCGGCCACGCAGCGTCGGGATTCTTCAGCAGTGGCGTAAGATCGTGACCATGCATCTTCCACGGCAGGTCGAGTCCGGCGAAGCTGAAGAAGGTGGGCGCAAGGTCAGCACCGCCGACGGGCGTGCGGCACACTTTGCCCTCGGGCAGCGTGCCGGGCATCGAAACGATGAGCGGCGAGCGGATGTTCGCGTCGTAGGGCGCGAGCTTGGCGCGGAAGCCGTGGTGGCCCCAGGCGTAGCCTTGATCGGCGGTGAGAACGACGAGCGTGTTCTGAAGCTGGCCGGATTCTTCGAGCGCGGCGAGCACCTGGCCGATGCCTTCATCCAAAGCGCGCACGGCTTGATGATACTGGCGTGACCAGACGGAGAGCGTGCGCCCGCGATCGCGCTCGAATTCATCGCCGACTTCGCTGCCGATCGCCTTATCGCTCAGCACGGGTTCGCCCGTCGGCCCTTTTTCCCAGGCGGCGATCTTCTGCATGTAGCCTGGCTTGCCCTCACGCGGCGGATAGATGTCGGCGGGCGTGGCGACTTTGGCGTCCGGGTAATCGTTGAGATGGCGTTCCGCCGGTTGATACGGCGCGTGCACGCCACCGTAGCAGAGCCAGAGATACCAAGGCTTCGTGGTGTCGCGTTTTTCGCCTTTGATGTAGTCGATGGCCCAGCGCGTGTAGTTGTCGGTGGAGTAGCCTTTCACGACATGCGGCTCGCCTCCGTCGATGGAGAGGATTTGATCGTGATAGTAGTTCGGCGCGTTGTCAGGGTGACGGGGACGATTCCAGACGATCTGATGGTCCCAATCACGGCCGAAGCCGGCATCGTTGCCCGCATGCCATTTTCCGATCTGCGCGGTGTGGTAGCCGTTTTGACGAAAGACGGCGGGCCAGAAGCGGCACTGCGCCGGATCATACGTCGCGCCCGGATACGGTGGCGTCATGCGCATGGTTTCGACGCCATACTGATGCCGCCCGGTCAGCATCGTCGTGCGCGAGGGCATGCACCAGGTGCCGATGTAGGCATGGGTGAAGCGCACGCCTCGCGCGGCGAGTTTGTCCATGTTCGGCGTCTTCGCCCACGACTCCGCGCCTTCGTAGCAGGACAGCGTGCGGTAGGAATGATCGTCGGTGTAGATGAAGAGGATGTTCGGCTTCGACTCCGCCACAGCGGAAAGCGGAAGGCACAATGCGGCGGTGAGCAGGGCGAGGTGTCTCGTAGCAAGGTTGGGCATCCGGTCGAAACGCATCTTTCCTCCGTCGATTTCAGCCAAGTGGCAAAGAACGCCCGTTCCATGGCCAGTCGCATCACCTCATGCGATGTTCATTCCATCGAACATGGCGCGATCAGTCAAACTTCACGCTCATCACCCACGCGGGGCCTTTGCCGCAGTCGTAAGCCTTGAGTGGGGTCAGGGCGCCCGTCTCGGCGTTGCGTCGGAAAACGATGAGCCGGTGCGAGCCTTCACCGGCGGACACAATGAATTGATCGCCGGGCACGAGGCAGAAGGAGCGCGGCGTCTTTTCCGTCGGCGTCTGGCCGTGCGGGGTGAGTTCGCCAGTTTGCGCATTCACAGAGAAAACGGCGAGGCTGTCGTGGCCGCGATTGGAGGCATAGACGAAGCGACCATCGGCGCTGACGTGGATGTCGGCGCAGGAGCCCTTGTCACGCCAGTCTTCCGGCACGGTGGGCACGCTCTGGCGGGCTTTGAGCGTGCCGTTCGCAGCATCGTAATCGCACAGCGTGACGCTTTTCCCCTGCTCGTTGACGAAGTAGGCCCATTTGCCGTTCGGGTGAAACTGCATGTGCCGCGGCCCCTCGCCCTCGCCGCCGGGGAGATGCGGCGGGGTGTTGCGCGTTAGCGTGCCGGCCTGCGCATCGAAGCGGAGCTGCTCCACCTTGTTCAACTCGCCCACATGCGGCACGAAGGCGAACTTGTTCGCGGGATCGAGCTGAATGCAGTGTGCCTTCTTGCCCGTTTCGAGCGTGACGAGCGGCAGCCCGCTCACATGCCCGTCTTTGATGGCCGACAAACCAACGACGCCCTCACTGTAGGACGCCGCGAGCAGCCAGCGCCCCGTTTTGTCGGCGAAAACATACGCCGCGTTGAATCCAGCATCCGCGAAGGTCGGATTCGACAGGGCTCCGGTCTTCGCATCCACATCAAGCGTGGCAAACTGCTTCGCCGAGCGCACCGAGGCGTAAAGATGCCGACGATCCGGGCTGATCGCAAGACTTCCGGGCGCTCCCGGCAGCGCCGCCTCGCCCAAGCGCGTCAATTCGCCCGATGATTCATCCAGAGACCACACCGCGATGCGTTTTTCGCCACTTTCAGAGACATAAACGATGGTGGGGCCGGCAACGGCAGAGGCGGTGAGGCAGAGGAGGGAGAGGATGGTTTTCATGACAGATTGGCTGGGGTGAGTGTCGTGTTTCAAACGAAGCTCGGAGGTCATTGTGTCAAGGCAGCCGGATGGATCGGCGATGCTCGTTCACTCAGAGGGCAGTCACTGTTTGTGACCCCTCGCATCACTCATGCAACGCTCTGAAGCTTCAGGGCTCGCATCGAGTAAAGCTTCTCTTGCTTTGCCAACCCACCCATCAACCTCGCACCGGTCTTTCGCGGGGGGCCGAAGCGGCTTCGATTCGTCTCAAAGACCTCGTTCACAAACCCTCGGCTGCCGATCACAGCGCCGTCGGTGAAGTAGCGCACACGGCAGCGCAGGTAGGTGCTGGCGGGCAAGCGCCCACCTTTGGCGACGACTTTCCTGGCCTTCTCGCGGGTGAATCCTTTCTTCAGCGCTCGACCATCTTTGCCGCCAACTCGTTCCTCGCCTCGGCCATAGAGCAGGGAGCGATGCTTCTCCAGCGTGGCTTGATTGCGCTCCGCCTTCGCCCGGCGGATGACTGGGAAGGTGTTTGGGTGATGGCCTCGGTTCATCGCCTTGTTTGATTTCCCACCGATTCAGGACGACCACCGATTCTTCTCCACTTCCAATCGGTGGTGGATCTGAATCGGTGGGAGCCATGGGGGGACGGGCACGTTGTTCTCCTGCCGTCATTTTCTGCCTGCCGCAGATTCATGTCTGGGCGGTGAATATTTGGAAATATCCGCCGAAAAGCCATTTCTAAGGGCCGAAGGGCCTTTTCTAACCCTCAAAAAGCCCTTTCTAACCCTCAAAAAGCCTTTTCTAGCCGTCGGGTATCCATGTCTGACCGCCGAAAAGCCATGTCTAAACATCGTTTCAATCTGGGTAAACGTCGTTTACCCAGATTGAAACGCCCCATATTTGTCATTTATCGTGGCATTTTGTGTTTTCCATAAGTCCAACCCTCTTAAAAGCGAGAATCTGCCGAACATGCATTTTTTACACTCGCTTTCCTGAACGCACTCCAGGTAAACTCCCAGAGTCAACCCTTGAATTGCTGTGCCGCACTTTGATGACCCGCTCGTAAAATGGGATGATCCCTTAGTCCGATACGATGATCCAAGGACCTATCAAGAGATCCTCAACTCGCAACCATCCACAACCATGTTT
>CAMAZK010000260.1 GCA_945863205.1 Akkermansia muciniphila
GCCGGGCGGGCGGGTCTGTGCGTTGATTGCGGGTCATGATCAATCTCACCCGCCTCTACTGTGATGTCGCCCAGCCGATGGACCACCTGCGCTACGGCCGCGGTCACGGCTCTCCCGCTTCCGCCGCTGAACGCCGTCCCATCGTGGTCTGGAACATCACCCGCCGCTGCAACCTGAAGTGCGTCCACTGCTACCAGGACTCAGATTCGAAGTTCTATCCGGGTGAGTTGACCTGGGAGCAGTGCCAGGCGGTCGTTGACGATCTCGCCGACTTCAAAGTGCCGGCGCTGCTGCTCTCCGGCGGCGAGCCGACCATCCACCCGCACTTTTTTGAACTGGCCGAGTACGCGACCGGCAAAGGCCTGCGCCTCACGCTTTCCACCAACGGCACGCTGATCACTCCCGAGTGGGCGCAGCGCATCAAGGGCATCGGCTTCTCCTATGTCGGCATTTCGCTGGATGGACTGGGCGCGACGCATGACCACTTCCGTGGCAAAACGGGCGCTTTTGACAAGGCGGTGGCCGCGTTTCGCAACTGCAAGGCCGTGGGGCAGAAAGTCGGCCTGCGGCTCACGCTTTCCCGTCACAACATCGCCGATCTCGACGGCATCCTCGACTTCATCGAGCGTGAGGACATCGAGCGCGTTTGCTTTTACCATCTCGTCTATAGCGGACGCGGTTCCGAGCTCATGGAAGTGCCGCACGAGGAGACCCGTGGTGCCATCGACAAAATCCTCGACCGCACGGCCAAATGGGCCGCCGAAGGCCGTCCGCGCGAGGTTCTGACCGTGGATCAGCCCGTGGACGGCCCCTACCTCTACATGCGGCTGAAACGCGAAAACCCGGAGCGTGCCGCCCGCGCGATGGAACTCATGAACTGGAACGGCGGCGGCGCGAACAGCAGCGGCACCGGCATCAGCAACATCGACACCCAAGGCAATGTGCATCCTGACCAGTTCTGGCATGAACTCACGCTGGGCAATGTGAAGGATCGCAAGTTCAGCGACATCTGGAGCAACCGCGACAACGCCACGCTCAATGCGCTGCGCAATCGCAAGGAGCATCTCACCGGCAAATGCGCGGAGTGCGGATTTCTGGACGTCTGCGGCGGCGGATTCCGCGTGCGCGCCTTGCAAATGACGGGGGAATTGTGGGCACCAGATCCTTCGTGCTACTTGAACGAAAAGGAACGGAGCGAGGTTCTGACGGGTTAGGTTATATCACTCAGTCCTGTGGGTGTGGTAATTACATAAAGCTGTGTAAAAGCTCACATCTTTGTGTCGGAAATCTTGCTGGCTGCTTCGATTCCTGTCAGTATCGGAGACCTTCACTTCTTAATCCCATGAAAGCACCTCGTCGCGTTTTGAGCGCCGCCTCTATTCTGGTCGCCGTTATCTCCCTTTCACAGTGTGCGCTGCCACCGCAGCAGGCGTGGAGGTACATTCAGTCGAACGGCCTTCTGACCTACATGCGCCACGAGACCGGTCATGCGTCCCCGCCTTTCGGCGCCCGTGCATCGCACCCCGCTCCGCGGTATGCCGCCAGCAGCGCTCCCGTGCCGCGTTACAGCGCACCGCTGCGCCCGAGATCGTCCTCTCTGGGTTCAGGTCGGTCGTCCTATGGGCCGACCTTTTCATCTCCTGGCTACGCCGAGAACCGCTACTACCGGCCGGCTCCCAAGGTGGAAGCGCCCCGGCCTCGCACCAGGCCTGCGCCGGCTAAGCCCCGGTCCGGCAGCGAAAGCAGCCCCCCGCGCGTGAAAATTCCGGTCGAGGAGCCGGCCCCCCGCATTGCAAACAACACGCCTGCTCCCAGCACCACCTCGTCCGGCAGTTCTGCCGCAGGAAAGTCCGACCCCGTCGCTGATCTCCCCTATGGCTCGGTGGTTGCGGGTCGTGTGAACATGGTCAACAGCCCCTACGCCGGGAAAACCCAGCTCGTGGACGTGTCTGGAATGTCCGCCGGGCAGACCGTGAAGTGTCCTTACACCGGCAAGCTTTTCAAGGTCCCCGCCGCCCAGCAGGCCCAGAACAAGGTGGAATCCAAGACGGAAGCGCCTGAGACCAAGCCCGAAGCGGGCAATCCTTGAGTGCTTCCGGGAGGCGTGTGATCCCCCCCTTTTACCCTTTTGGGAGAGAGCCTTCTTTATTTGGTCTTGATTCAGGGGCGTTCAGTGGAACTCTAGCCGCCCCTAATCCGCAATCGAACACCGAACCAATCCATCATGGGTCAACAACTGAAAAAAGTCGCCAAGCGTCGCCGTCGTCTAAGCTACCTCACCCGTAAGAAGGCGCTGGCCAAGGCGGGCGTGTCCCGCAAGGCCCGTGCAGCCGCACGCTCCGAGGCCAAAGCCTCCACCAAGAAACCCGCCGCTAAAAAAGCTGCCAAGAAACCTGCCGCCAAAAAGGCCGCTGCTGCTGTCGAAGTGGCGGAGACCCTCGAGACCGTGGTCGCTCCAGTCGAGGCCGTCGAAGCAGCTCCTGCTGCCGAGGCACCTGTTGAAACCGCCGCTGCGGAGTAAAAAACCAGCGCAGCGTCCATTCATTCAAAAACCGTGAAGGGCACTCCTTCACGGTTTTTTTGCGTCCGTTCAGTGCCGGCTATCTGAACCAGAAACCGCCTGCGCCACCCGTGGGCGCCTGCCCGCCGGACGGCTGATTGTAGGCGTCCTGGTAGCCGCGCTCGAAACTGGAGCGGTAACGCGGATCGTAGCGCCCGACATGCGCGGCAGGATCGGCCAGCCGTCCGCCGGTGCGGTCCCGCAGGCCGTAGTCGTAGCCCTGATTGTAGGCGGGATCGCGCTGCACGGGTGGTGGCGTCGCGGGATCGGGATAGCCGCCGGTGGCAGGCGGATAGCCTCCGCCCTGGTGATTGCCGGCGACGCTGGCGTAGCCCTGGTTGAAGCCATCCCGGTAGGCCATCTCCGTGTTTCGGTCGTAGCTCTGGTAATGGCGATTGTAGTCCTGCGGCTGCCGCTGCTGCGCATCGATCTGCCCTTCGCGCCAGCCGCGCTCATACGCCTGCCGGCTGAGCTGCGCTCCCTGCTCACGCGTGTCCTGCTGGTAGGGCGTATTACCATACGGCCCGCCGCCGTAGGGGCCTCCGTTCGGACCATAGTATGGATCGACGCATTGAGTGAGCAGCAGGGGCAGCGCCAGCGTGGCGAGGAGATGTGATTTCATGAAGTAGAAGGTGGAATCGTAAATGACAGAGCGCAATCTCCGACGCGGGCGTGGCTTTCTTGTTCATGTCAGCTGCCGGCCAGGGAATGCTTACTTTTTCCCCTTCTGCGCCGCCGCCGTGAACCAGTCGCCACCGCCTCCGCCGCCACCGAAAGGATTGCCCATGCCGCCGCCGGAACTGCGACCGCCGCCGCCCGCGAGACTACGCTGACCGCCGCCACCGCCACCGCCACCGCCACCGCCCGCAGGCCGCGGCCCTCCGCCTCCCTGCTTCTTTTCAAAGTCCGGCTTCGACTTCATGCTCAGGGCGATGCGCTTGCGGGGAATGTCCACCTCCGTGACCGTCACGGACACTCGCTGGGCCACTTTAACGACCTCCGCCGCATCGCGGATGAAATGATCCGCCAGTTGGCTCACATGCACGAGGCCGTCTTGATGCACGCCGATGTCCACGAAGGCGCCGAAGGCGGTCACGTTCGTCACGATGCCCGGCAGCTTCATGCCGACGGTGAGATCTTTCATGTCGTTCACGCCTTCGGCAAAGGTGAAGACCTCGAACTGCTTGCGCGGATCGCGGCCCGGCTTTGCCAGTTCGTTCATGATGTCCTTCAGCGTCGGCAGCCCCACGTCGGCGCTCACATACTTCTTGAGATCGATCTTCTCCCTCAGGTCGCCTCTCTGCATCAAATCGGCCACGCCGCAGCCGAGATCGGCCGCCATCTTCTCCACCAGGGCGTAGCGCTCCGGGTGCACCGCGCTCGCATCCAGCGGATGCACGGCATCGCGGATGCGCAGGAAGCCCGCCGCCTGCTCGAAGGCCTTGTCACCGAGCCGCGGCACTTTGAGCAGATCCTTGCGGCTCTTGAAGGCGCCGTTCTCGTTGCGGAAGGCCACGATGTTCGCCGCGTGGGCGCTGTTGAGGCCGGACACGTAGCTGAGAAGCTGCTTCGACGCGGTGTTCAGCTCCACGCCGACGGCGTTCACGGTGCTGATCACGACATTGTCGAGGCTGCCCTGCAGCATCGTCTGATCGACATCGTGCTGATACTGGCCCACGCCGATGGATTTCGGATCCAGCTTCACCAGCTCCGCCAGCGGGTCCATGAGACGACGGGCGATGGAAACGGACCCGCGCACGGTGACGTCGTGGTTCGGGAACTCCTCACGCGCGACCTCGCTGGCGCTGTAGATCGAAGCGCCGCTTTCATTGACCATGATCACCGGGATCGAGGCCGGCACGCCGATCTTTTTCACGAACATCTCCGTCTCGCGGCTTGCGGTGCCGTTGCCAATGGCGATGGCCTGGATCTTGAAGCGCTCGATCAGCGTCATGAGCAGCGTCTTCGCGTGCATGAGGCTGTTGCCGTCGCCAAGGAGATAAATCACGTCGTTGTAGAGAAGCTGCCCCTGCGCATCAAGCACGACGATCTTGCAGCCTGTGCGGAAGCCGGGGTCAATGCCCAGCACGCGCTTCTGGCCCAGCGGCGCCGCCAGCAGCAGCTCGCGCAGGTTGTCGGCGAAGACCTTCACCGCATCGGCATCGGCCTTCTTCTTCGATTCAAGCCGTGCTTCGGTCTCCATGCTGGAGCTCAGCAGACGCTTGTAGGCGTCCTGTGCGGCCTGTTTCATCTGCGCCGAGCAGGCGTTGTTGCCTTTGACGGTCAATCGTTCGACCAGCGCGACGGCATCCACCTCGGGCGGCTGGATGCGCATGAGCAGGAAGCCTTCCTTTTCTCCGCGACGGATGGCCAGCATGCGGTGGGAGGGGATGGACTTCACCGGCTCCGTCCAGTCGAAATAGTCGCGGAACTTCTGCGCCTCCGGGTCCTCTTCCTTGCCGAACATGGCCTTGGAAGTCACCGTGCCGTTTTCAGCGAAAAGCTTTCGCAGCCCGGCGCGAACCTCTGCCGTGTCGCTGATGCGTTCCGCGATGATGTCCCGCGCACCGGCCAGCGCCTCTGTGGCATCCTTGACCTTCAGTTCGTCGCTTTCCGCGTCCGGATTCACAAACTTGGCCGCCTCGGCTTCGAGGTTGGCGCCGGCGGTGAGCACGTTCTGCTCGATGAAGTCCGCCAGCGGCTCCAGGCCCTTTTCCTTGGCAATGGTCGCCTTTGTGCGGCGTTTCGGACGGAACGGGGCAAAGATGTCCTCCAGCGAATTCAGCGTCTCCGCCTTGTCGATTTTCACCCGCAGCACGTCCGTCATGAGCTTGCGCTCTTCGAGGGACTTCACGATGGCCGCGCGGCGGTCGTCCAGCGCCACGAGCTGGCCCATGCGCTCCTGGATGTTCAGAATTTGCACCTCGTCCAGCTCGCCCGTGGCTTCTTTTCGATAGCGCGAAATGAACGGCACCGTGGCCCCGTCCGCGAGCAGCTTCGCCGTCGCGCCGACCTGGATCGGCTTGATTTTCAGCTCTGAGGCGATGCGTTCGACATGGGCGACGTTGATGTTCAGTTCGTTGGCGGCAGACATGGTTGGAAAGTGGGTCGAAAAAGGGTTGGGAAGGGTGGTGTTAGCGAGTGCTCCCGCTGCGGCAAGGAAGGAACACGCGCTGTGAAAAACTTTTGTCCAGCGTGATGCTTGACAGTGCGCGGAGCTGGTCAGGCCGGTTGCAAGTCGTGCGTTAATGTAGTAAAACACGGCATGACTGTCACCTTGAACATCCCTGAGGAGTTGTCGGGCGAACTCACTAACAAGCTCGGCAATTTGGGGCGTGCTGCCCTGGAGGCGCTGGCAGCGAAGGCGTACGAGCAGGATTGTTTGTCACTGGAGCAAGTGCGAAGTCTGCTGGATCTCAAATCGCGCTGGGAAGCACAATCCTTGCTTTCGCGGCTTGGCGTGTGGCCGGGCACCACGGTCGAAGACCTGCGCTGCGATCTGGCGACATTGGACAGACTCACATTGCGTGACTGATGCTGGTCATCTGCGATACTTCTGCCCTGTCCGCTTTGGCTGAGTCCAGCCTGTTGCATCTTCTCCCGCATCTGTTTCCGCGTGTGATCATCACTGCTTCGGTTCAGCAGGAGTGCAGACACTCTGGCGCACCGGAGGAGATGCGCCGATGGATCGCACAACCGCCCGAATGGCTTGAGATCGTTGCTGATCCAGTCCCATTGCTTCTGGAAACAAACGCACTCGGTCCTGGCGAAGCCTCTGCCATCACCCTGGCCTGGATTCATCGGCAAACAGCCGTGCTGATCCTTGATGAGAGACGCGGACGTGCAGTTGCCAAGGCGCTCGAAATTTCGATCACTGGTGTGATGGCCATTGTCGCCGACGCTGCTCGACGTGGTCTCGTGGACTTCGACGATGCATTGCAACGCCTGCAATCTGCGAATTTCCATTTGTCCACCAGCGTGATCCAGGAAGCTCGTGCACGTTCCCAACGATCCTGATATTCACCAACTTAAAGAAGTGGCTGCGGGATCGCGATTTATGCGCATGAAACTCTGCTTGTTCATTCTCCTGTTTAATAGTCTCGCCCGCGCCCAAGACTGGCCGCGCTGGCGCGGGCCGGAGGGTGACGGGCATTGGAACCCGCCCGATGTTCTGGCGGACATCGCGAAGAAGGTGCCGGAGCAGCTTTGGAAAGCGGAGGTTGGTGCTGGATTCGGCGGTGTGACGGTCAGCGGCGATCTGGTCTATGTAATGGACCGTCAGAAGGCACCGCAGGAGGTGGAGCGTGTGCTCTGCTTCGATGCAGAAACCGGCAGGGAAGTGTGGCGGCAGAGCTGGGAGGTGGATTACGGCAGCATGGAATACGGCACCGGACCCAGGGCGTCCGTGAATATCACAGATGGCCGGGCGTATGCGCTGGGGGCTACGGGCGTGGCATCGTGCCTGGACGCGAAGACCGGTGGCGTGCTCTGGCAGGTGAACACAGTCGAAACCTACGGTGCCAAAATTCCGACCTGGGGTTTTGCAGCCTCGCCGGTGATCGATGGTGATCGCGTGCTGCTGCACGTCGGTGCCGAGAACGGTTCGGTCATCGCCCTCGACAAAACGACCGGCAAGGAGCAGTGGCGTGGCGGTCCGGACAAG
>CAMAZK010000261.1 GCA_945863205.1 Akkermansia muciniphila
GGACTGGGAGATGAAGGTGCGGCGTGAGGTCATGGCGGGTGAGAGGGTGGTCGGAAATCTTTTTTAGCGGCGGATGCCCTTGTTTGTCAGCCCTTTTTTGCCTGAACTTTCAGCAGGCAGCGCCTTTCACGGCGCGTATAGACCCCGGAACCATGCGCTCTTTGTTTTTTGCCCTCCTGACCACCGCCGCCCTCGCCCAGACCGAGGCGGATTTCATCACCAACGCCCGTCAGCTCACCTTTGAGGGAAAACGGTCCGGCGAGGGCTACTTCAATGCCGATGGCACGAAGATGATCTTCCAGTCTGAGCGCGAGGAGGGGAACCCCTTTTATCAAATCTACCTGATGGACCTCGAAACGGGCGATCAGGAGCGCATTTCACCCGGCATGGGCAAAACGACCTGCGCGTGGATTCATCCCGATGGCAAGCGCGTGCTCTTCGCCTCCACCCACACCGATCCGGAGTCAAAAAAACTGCAGGAAGCCGAGTATGAGGAGCGGAAGAACGCGAAGGTGCGCAAATACTCCTGGGACTACGACGAGCATTACGAGATCTGGGAATACACGCTCGCCGACAAGAAGCTCAAAAATCTCACCAAAACCCGTGGCTATGACGCCGAAGGCGGCTGGTCGCCCGATGGCAAGAAGATGGTCTTTGCCAGCAATAGGCAGGCTTACGAGACGAAGCTGAGCAAAGAAGACGAGGAGCGGCTGAAGATCGACAAGCAGTACTTTATGGAGATCTACACCGCCGACGCCGACGGCTCGAACGTGAAACGCCTCACCGAAGTGCCCGGCTACGACGGCGGGCCGTTTTTCAGTGCCGATGGCCAGCGCATCTGCTGGCGTCGCTTCACGCCGAAGGGCGATGTGGCCGAGGTCTGGACCATGAACGTCGATGGCAGCGATCAAAAGCCGCTCACGAAGCTCGGCGCGATGAGCTGGGCACCGTATTTCCATCCCAGCGGCGATTATTTGATCTTCACGACGAACCTCAACGGCTTCGCGAATTTCGAGCTCTACATCGTCGATGCCGCCGGCAAACAAGCCCCGGTGCGCGTGACGACCACGGATGGTTTCGACGGCCTGCCGGTCTTTTCGCCCGATGGCAAGAAGCTCTCCTGGACCAGTGGACGCGGAGCGGGCAGTGCCTCGCAGATTTACATCAGCGACTGGAATCACGATCACGCGCTTGCGGCGCTGGGGCTCAAAACGGATCCGCTGAGCGTCCAGGAGCCGCAAGCCGCGCAGCCCGATTTCGCCGCAACGGCAGCGGAGATCCGTGCCGAGGACATGAAGCAGCAGGTCACTTACCTCGCCAGCGATGCGCTGGGCGGTCGTCTCACCGGCACGGAAGGTGAAAAACTCGCCACGCAGTATGTCGCAGACGTGTTCCAGAAGATCGGCCTCGCTGCGATGGGCGATGACGACACCTACTTCGACAATTTCGATTTCACCGCTGGCGTCGCACTCGGTGAGGGCAACACGCTCACGCTGCTCGACCAATCCCTAACCGTTGAACAAGACTGGAAGCCTCTCACCTTCTCTCAAAACGGCGAAGTGAAAGCCGCCGGCATCGTCTTCGCCGGATACGGCATTGAAACGCCCGAATCGGCTTCCATCGAGACCTACAGCAGCTACGCGCATCTCGACGTGAAGGACAAATGGGTGCTCGTGCTGCGCTACCTGCCGGAAGGCGTCACGCAGGAGCGCCGCAACGAACTCAGCCGTTACTCCAGCCTGCGTTACAAGGCGCTCACGGCACGCCAGAAGGGCGCACGCGGCATCATCGTCGTCAGCGGCCCGAATTCCAAAGTCGTGCAGCAGCTCGCGCCGCTCACTTTTGATGCCTCGCTGGCCAATTCCGGCCTCGCGGCCATCAGCATGACGGATGCGCTCGGCGACAAGCTTCTCTCGAGCGCGGGAAAGACGCTGAAGGAGCTCCAGGACAAGCTCGACACCGGCGACCTCATGGGCGGCATCGACTGCAAAGGCCTCACGCTCGCCGCGAACATCGTCATCCAGCAGGAGAAGAAAAAGGGCCGCAACGTGCTCGGCGTGCTGCCTTATGGCGAAAAGCCCGATCCGCACGTCGCGCCGCTGATCGTCGGGGCACATATTGATCACCTCGGCAGCAGCGGTGGCTCCAATTCCCGGGCGAAAGGCAATGAAGTGAACAAGATCCATCACGGCGCCGACGACAACGCCTCCGGCACCTCCGGCGTGCTCGAAATCGCCCAGTGGCTGGCCGATTTGAAGAAGCAGGGCAAGCTCACGCTCAAGCGCGACATCATCTTCGCCGCGTGGAGCGGTGAGGAGCTCGGCCTGCTCGGCAGCAATCACTTCGTCGAGGTCTATGCCAAGATGATCAAAGGCGATCCCAACGCGAAGCTTACCGGCATGTTCGCCGCCTGCCTGAACATGGACATGATCGGCCGCTTTCAGAAGACGCTCGTGCTGCAGGGCCTCGGCAGCAGCTCGCTTTGGGCCAAGGAGATCGAAAAACGCAACGCCCCCATCGGCCTGCCCATCACGACTCAAACCGACGCCCATCTGCCCACCGACAGCACTGCATTTTATCTCAAAGGCATTCCCACCTTGAACGCCTTCACCGGCTCGCATGCCGACTACCACATGCCGAGCGACACTGCTGACAAGATCGACTACGACAACGCCGCGAAGATCGCGAAGCTCATGGGCCTCATCGCCCGCGGCATCGCCACGGCGGATGTGGCGCCGGATTACGTCGAGATGGAAGCTCCCAAGAACAGCGGCGTCCGCACCGGGCTGCGCGCCTACCTCGGCACCATCCCCGACTACGCCCAGGGCGACATCAAAGGCGTCAAACTCAGCGGCGTCTCCCCCATCGGCCCCGCCGCCAAAGCGGGTGTGAAAGCCGGTGACATCATCATCAAGCTCGGCGGCAAGGACATCGCGAACATCTACGACTACACCTACGTCATGGGCGATCTGAAGATCGGCAAGGAAACCACCATCACCGTGCAGCGTGAGGGCAAAGACGTGCAGATGAAGATCACGCCCGGGTCGCGGGATTGATCGGGAGGGGCGACGATTCGTCGCCCAAACCAGTTCGAGATGCCGACGAATCGTTGGCGCTCCATGTCAGGGCCTGTACATGAACTCCGTCGTGTTCAGCAACGCCCACGCTACGTCTGAATCTGCCGCAGCGTGATGTGAGATCGCAGCCTGCTCGGCTGTCGATGGCTCACGCCCCAGCAATTCGAGAAACAGATCGCTGGTATTGCCATGTCTGGCGGCGGCCTTCTCGATGAGTTTGTCATTCATCATGAAGCGGACGAGTTCGTGCGAGGTGGGTGTCCGGCTTTCATCGGTCCATTCACGCGTGCCGCGGCCGAGCATGCGGAGTGGATGGCCGACCGGCGGCACCTGTGGGATTTGGGCATCGGATTCGCCGGAAACTACCTTCCAGATGACTTCGGAAGGCAGGCGGCGGATTTGCGGGGCCGGAGCGAGGTAGCAATCACGCCACATCCAATTGTAGTCGATGCCGGAGCGCTGGTAGGCCTCGGTTCGAGCGAGAGTGCGCTGGAATTCGCCGAGGCGACCACCGCAGCGAAGGAACTCCTCAATGAGCACCTTGGGGGCTTGGGAAAAATCGCCGGGAGAGTTGATGCCCATGCCGATCCAAGTGGCAGCTCCGCGTGGAGATCCGCTGAAGCAACTTCGGTGATAGTGATTGGTTTTGCCTCGGCCTTGGATGCCGTGCCAGGGCTCCGCCTCATCCATTCCGCCGACGCTGATGTCCACCTCCTGGCCAGGCATGCCGAACATGCCGCTCCACACCCGGAGCGACGCCACCAAGGCGAAGCGTCGGGTTGTGTCCTCATCGGTGATCCATTGGACCACCTGCACGAGTTTGTCCTGATCCGTTCGGATCCATCGGCCAGCCAGGGCGGGCTGGACCACCTCATCCGGCTTGCCGTCAGCATATTTGTAGTCGGTCGGCAATCGCATTTCCTTCTGGCCCGTGAAGCAGGCGGCGAAGGCGTAGAACTCATGCTCGGTGTGGCCGTTGAAAGGATGGTCGTGGCACATGGCGCAGTAGAAATCGTCTCCCAGCGCCGTATAGGCGGCCTCCACGGCGGTGCGGAGTACGTTGCCATCGTCAATCTCGGCGACATGCCAGCCGCCGATCATGTGAGCGACGATTTCGGCATACGGACGGTCTTCGGCGACGGCCTGCCGCAGCCACGCGATGGTTTTGAACTCGTAATCGGTCACACGAAATGCCTCTGCCAGCATGCGGAAGCGGACCTCTGTGGCGCCTGGTTCGCGGGAGAGAGCGTCGGTGAGTCTGGCATGTTTGTCGGGCGAGGTGTCGGCTAGGAAGGTGCGCACTTCTTCCGGGCGAGGCAGTCTTCCCGCCAAGTCGATGCACGCACGACGCAGGAAGGTGGTATCGTCGGCCACAGGCGGCAGAGGTGGGCAGTCCACTTGCTGCAATCGAGGCTGCACCATTTCGTAGTCGTGCATCAGAGCGTAGTCGATGCGTGCAGCTGCCTGCTCCGGAGTATCTGCCATGGCGGCTGTGAGACAGGCAAAGTAGCAGAGCAGGTGTTTCATGCTGCCTTCAACGGGCGGCGGACGCGGCGCGTTAGAGTTGCCTTGTTCCGCAGGAACAGGGCAACTTTCAGGAGGCTTGCGCTCCCGGATCGACTCGCTAAGCATCCCGGCCCATGAAAATCCTCGTTACAGGCAAAGGCGGACGCGAACATGCACTCATCACGGCTCTCAGCGAGTCGCCGCAGAAGCATGAACTCTTCGCGTATCCGGGTAGCGATGCCATCGAGACGCTGGCAACGAGGGTGGAGGTGGCGGGATTGCCGGAATTGATCGCGTGGATGACGCAGAATGGCATCGACCTCTGTGTGGCAGGTGAGGAGGCGTGGCTGGTGAAGGATCTTGGGCTTTCCAACATGTGTGCCGAGGCCGGCATCCCGTGCTGGGGGCCGCGGAAGGAGATCGCGCAACTCGAGGCTTCGAAAACCTTCGCGAAGAAGTTTTTGCAGCGTCATGGCATCCCGACGGCGGATTTCACGATCTGCACGAACGCGGCGGAGGCCAAGGCGGCGCTGACGGAGCTGCCGATCGTGCTGAAGTTCGACGGACTGGCCGCTGGTAAGGGCGTTGCGGTTTGCACGGACAAGGCGGAGGCGGAGGCCTTCGTCGATGATGTGATGGAGAAGCGTTGCTTCGGTGCGGGCGATCTGCTGGTCGAAAAATGCCTCACTGGGCCGGAGATTTCAGTCTTCGCGTCGGTTTGTGACGAGACGTATCAAATCCTCATGCCGGCGCGTGACTACAAGCGCATCCGCGACAACGACCAAGGGCCGAACACCGGAGGCATGGGCGCGGTGGCATCGCTGGAACTGGCGGAGCCGGCGCTGATGGAGCGCATCGAGCACGAGATCGTGCAGCCGACGGTGCAGGGCATCTTGAAGGACGGGTTGAAGTATCGCGGCTTCCTTTATTTCGGACTCATGCTCACACCCACGGGACCGCAGGTGATTGAGTACAACTGCCGCTTCGGCGATCCCGAGGCCGAGGCCGTGCTTCCGATGCTGCGCGGTGATTTTGCGACGTATGCGTTTGAGGCGGCGAAGGGAAATCTGCAGCCGGAACTGATTCAATTCGCACCCGGCTGGAGCATTTGCGTGATCACCGCGAGCGCCGGTTATCCCGCGTCATCGCACAGCGGTGATGTGATTTCGGGTTTGGACGCCGTGAGCGGCGCACGTGTGTATCACTGCGGCACGAAGCGGAACGCGGAAGCTCAATTTGAGACAAACGGTGGTCGTGTGCTTGCCGTGGTAGCGCAGGGTGCGACGCGGGTTGAGGCACGCGAGAAGGCCTACGCCGAGAGCGCGAAGATCACGTTCGACGGCATGCAGCGGCGCTCGGACATCGGGAAGATGCATTTTGACTGATTCGGCGATCCCGAAGGGATCAAAGAAATTAGCCAGGGGTCAAAGACCCCTGGAATGCGGCAAGAACATCTTCGCTCAAGGTTGCATGCCGAAGGTATGCGAGAAGGGAGCGAGGAGTCGTTGTGCGTTTCTTGCATCCCTGCCGGGATGCGACCTTGAGAGAGTTTGGGGTGTTGCGTGGTCCGGGGGTGGCACTCGCTACGCGAGTTTACCCCCGGCTAATTTCTTTGATCCCTTCGGGATCACTTTTTTGGAGCTTGTTCAGCCGCTCATCGCTTTCCAGATGCCCGGCCCAGCCGAAGTGGCATTGGAATTCGAAGCAGTCGCGCATCTGCTCGAAGGGGCCGGTCCATTCGGGTTTGTTGGATGACACGGTGATGTCCGATGGCGCGAAACCGGTGATGGGGAGGCGCTGTATGGCGAAGGCGTCGTTGAGGAGGCGGGTTTTTTGCCAATTGAAGCCCATGAGTTGCGCACTGACGCAATCGACGGCTACGGGATGCGTGCCGGCGAGAATGACGCCGCTTTCAACGGGATCGCAGGACATGGGGCCGTCGCCATCGCCGCCGATGATGCCATCGACGATGGTGAGGTAGCGCAGCGGTTTCTCACGGCGTTTGCCAGTGCCGTCGAAGTAGAAGAAGCATTTGTGCAGATCGAGGATCATGCGCCACGCGGTGTTGTTGCCGTGCCAGTTGCCGGAACGGACGACTTCTTTGGTGTCGCCGAAGATGACGCGACCGAGCTTTTTGAGCGGGACGAAGAGCTTGGAGAGGAACAAGCGGCCAAAGAGGATTTTTTTGGCGGTGCGCATGAGCGTGCCCTCGAGCGCGCGTTTGGCGGAGGATTCGGCAAATTGATCACCACCTTCGGCGGGTGTGCCTTCGGTGTGGCGTGGCAGCCAGTTCGTGCGCGGCGTGGTGCCGACGAGGTTTTTCAGCGCGACGGTGAGGCCGACTTTTTTGTGCGTCTTGAGCTTCGGCACGTTGATGAGCACGTCCGCGTTCATCGGCGTGCGACAGATGCGGTATTCGTGATGCGGGTCGGTGTGCTGGCGGTTCGTCGTGGCGAAGTCGTAGCTGGCTCCATAGAGCCTGCCGAGGCCGGGATGGCCGAGGAACTCGCTGTCGGCATCAAGATGGATGTCCACGGCGCCGGAGGGATCGCTGGGCAGTTCGCGTTTGGCGATGGTGACGCCGTCGTCGATGGTCCATTCCTCGCAACGCATGTCGAAAAGCAGGAAGGCGATGCCGGG
>CAMAZK010000262.1 GCA_945863205.1 Akkermansia muciniphila
TGTCGAGGAACTTCGTCATCGCCTCGCCCATGATCGGCGTGATGAGGTCCGCCTTGGCGTGGTGATAGGGCGTGGTGCTGGGCGTGTCATGATCCTTTGGCAGGAACTTCGTCCAGCCGTCGTGCCCCCACCAGAAGTCGAACTTCTCGGCCGCCTTGCCTTTGAAGGTGTAATACTCCACACCGAACTTGCCGACGAAGCCAGTGAAGTAGCCGCCTTTGCGCAGCAGCGCCGGGTAGGTGCGCTCCCATTGCTGCTCGGTGAGGTCATACGAGGAGCTGAAGCCCACGCCATGCACGCGCTCCGGCATGCCGGTGAAATACGAGACACGGCTGGGCGAGCACACCGGCGTGGCGATGTAGGCGTTCTTGAAGCGCACCGAGTCCTGCATCAACGCATCGAGATGCGGCGTCTTCACAAAGGGGTGGCCCATCGCGCAGAGGGTGTTGTCACGCTGGTCGTCGGTGAGGAGGAAGATGATGTTCGGGCGTGGCGATGATCCTGTGGAATCGGCAGCGGGCAGCGCGGCAAGCGGCCAGAGCAGCAAAGCGGCGAGAGCCGAGCGCAGCGAGACAGCCTGCCACGCTGATTTCAAAAGGATGCAGGCACCGGGGGCTGTGGAGTTCATCGAGATACGGCTGTGGGCCTCCAGTGAACATCGAGCTTCGAGCGAAGGGCGGTAACAACTTCCGGGTGAGTGCTGGCAAGGTTGTTTTCCTCGTTCGGATCGGCTTGCAGGTCGTAGAGCATCGGTTGTGCGGCCTGCAGTGTGGCTTTGAGGTCGGGTTTCAAATAGCCGTCGGACGGGATCGCCTTCAGCGTGCCTTCGGCTTCATAGGTGCGAGGCAGGACGAGGCGCCAGCGGCCATCGGTGACCCAGCGCCAGAGGACATTGGCGGCGGGATCGTCGAGCGTTTGTGAGCGGATCGTGAAGTCCTCGCCAAATACATGCTGGCGCGATTCGACGGCTCTGGTGTCGAGCAGGTTGATGCCCTTGAGCCCTGCTGGAGCAGGTAACTTGAGCGCGGCGAGCACCGTGGGCACGATATCGATGGATGAAGCCAACGAGGTGGACCTGGCCGGGGAAACGTGTCCGGGCCAGCGCACGAGGATGGGTGTGCGGTGTCCGGCGTCGAAAGGCGTGGTCTTGTTCTTGGGTGCAAAACCCCCGGAAGATGGCGACTGAATCCAGCCGTTGTCGGTCACGTAAATGACGATGGTGTTCTCGGCGAGTTTCTCGCGTTCAAGATGTCCGAGCAGTTCGCCGCAGGTTTCGTCGAACCATTCACACATGGCCCAGTAACGCGCGATGTGCTGCGAATTAGTTTTCGCGGCATATTTCTGAAACAAACGCTCGGGCGGCGTGTGCGGCGTGTGCGGCATCATGGGCGCATACCACACGAGGAAGGGCTCCTGCTGCCGGCGTGATTCGGCGATGAAATCATAGATCGGCTGCAGGCCCTGGCGGCCGATCGTGAGCCCGGCATCGCCGTGACGGCTGCCCTTTGTCATACCGTGAGTGAAGCCGCCGTGCATGAAATCGCCGTGCCACCATTTCCCCGTCTGGAAGCTCTGATACCCCGCGCCCGCGAGCAGCCGCGGCAACGTGGGCAACTGGTCGAGCATGCCATTCCACTGCGCAGTAAGCTCGGCAGTGGAGCCGCGTCCGCCTTTGAGTTTGCCCGCTTGCGGCAGGGGCGGGTCATTCGCCGTGACCTTGTGCTGATGCGGATAAAGCCCGGTGACGATGCTCGCAAGGCTCGGGCAACACACACTGGTGGGAACAAACCCGCGTGGGAAGGCAAGGCTCTGCGCGGCAAGCTGGTCGAGATGCGGCGTCTGGATATGAGGATGCCCCATGAAGCCATAGTCACCGGCTCCTTGATCGTCGGAGATGATGAAAACAATATTGGGCGGGGTGGCGGCCTCGGTCAGGCCACCGAGGGCACAGAGCCATACTGAGAGAAGGAGGTGTTTCATGGGGTGTTCTTTTTGGGTGTTTTAACGGCTTGGGTTGGGTGGCGTTTGACAGCGACGTCGTTCGACTGCTTCGCACCCGGCGTGCTGCGGCCATCGGTGATGAGTTTTTCCAGCAGTGCCTTCATCTCGGCGACTTTTTCCGGCATCGCAGCGGCGAGGTTTTTGGTTTCGCCGATATCGTTGGCGAGGTTGTAAAGTTGGACGGGCTGCGATTGATCACCGCCTTTGCCCCAGCCGCCAGAACCGGGCGCGGCGATGTATTTCCACTTGCCCTGCCGCACCGAGGGCACTCCGCCGATGGAGCAGTTCACGGCCGTTTCGCGAACGGGCCTGTCGTCCCCTTTGAGCAGGGGCAGCAGGCTGAAACTGTCTTCGCCGACGTTGTCCGGGAGTTGGGTTTCGAGCACCTCGGCGAAGGTGGCGATGAAATCGGCCTGCTGCACGAGCTGATCGCAGGTGCTGCCCGGCTTCACCTTTCCAGGCCAGCGTACGATGAACGGCACGCGGTGCCCGCCCTCCCACGCATCGGCCTTGTAGCCGCGCAGGGGTCCGCTCGGGTAGTGGCCCCTTTTTTCGAGGTCGCCGACCCCGATGTAGGGAGCACAGCCGTTGTCGGCGGTGAAGATGACCATCGTGTTTTCCGCCGCACCGCTTTTTTCCAGCGCATCGAGCACCCGCCCCACGACGGCGTCGGTCTCCATGACGAAGTCGGCAAAGAGATTGAGTCCGCTCTTGCCTTTCCACTCCTCATTGACCGAGAGGGGCGTGTGGGGTGAGGTGAACGGCAGATAGAGGAGAAAGGGCTCTTCTTTCGGCGCGGAATCAGCGATGAACTTCACGGCCCGGTCACCGAGCGCGGGCAGAATGGGCTCGAGGGTCCAGTCTTTCAACGCCGGACCCTGGATACTGGCCTGGTTGTTCTTGAGAAGTTCGGCGTCGAGAAAATCAGACGGAATGCCGACGGTGCGATGGTTCTCGATGAAACAGAAAGGCGGATGGTTGGGCACGTCGGTCCCGAAATAGGAATCAAAGCCACGTGTCGTCGGTCCTCCGCCGATGGGTTGAGAAAAGACCTCGCGCCAGACCGAGCGATGGGCCTCGGTGGCGGTGGCTTCGCCCTTCGGCTTCTCTTTGAAAAGCGCGGCGCGTTCCTCAGGGATGGGCCAATCCCAGCCGAGATGCCATTTGCCGATGCAAGCGGTGCGGTAGCCCTGTTGTTTTGCCAGGGTTCCAATCGTGACGCGATCCGGCGCGATGAGCGGGGCACCCCACAGCGGCACGATGCTCGCCTGCAGACGCGTGCGCCAGTGATAGCGCCCCGTGAGCAGCGTATAGCGTGAGGGCGAGCAAACGCCGGAGGAGGAATGCCCGTCGGTGAAACGCATGCCCTGCGTGGCGAGCTTGTCGATGTGAGGCGTGGGGATCTTGCCGCGCTCCGGGTTGTAACACTGCACATCACCGTAACCGAGGTCATCGGCGTAGAGGATGACGATGTTGGGCTTGGGTGAATCGGCGGCGTGCAGTGTGGCGAGTGGCGCGAGCAGCAGGGTGGTGAGAGCCGATCGAAGGGAACCGGAGCGCAGCGGAACCGGAGCGCAGCGGAGATCGCCGGAGGCAAATAGCCGACAAAGCCGGTCGCGAGCAGGCCGGCAAACAGCCTGCCAAACCGATTTCATAGAGATACCGGCAACGGTGAGGGTGGTTTTCATACAGTTCATTTCTTGGAAGGCTGAATCTCCCGCCGCATGGCGCGGATGCGGTCGTATTCATAGTGGAAGCGTTTGTCGTTTGGTTTGTAGCCCACTTCGGTTGCGTAAAGGAGATACAGCCAGTCACGTCCGTCCTGGCGGGTCACCAATGCTTGCGGAACGTGGCAGGCGACCGCGTCGGCGTCCGGCGGGATGAACTCCAGTCGTTGCCAGTGAAGTCCGTCATCAGACACGGCTTCGCGCAACTGACGCCCGATCCATGGAGCCGCTTCAGGTTTGGTATCCGCTGGTATCGGATAACCTGCAGGATCGGCAAAGGAATGCCAGCGATGGCCGATGCGGACGATTTCGGGATTGGGCCAATTCTCCAGCAATGGCTTAGCAGGATCGTGTTTTAACATGAAGCCATTCGTGAGCGAGAAGTCGCCGGTATTCTCCGCTAGCCCGAGGCACACCCCTTTGCCCGGCACCCAGTAGTCGAACCACAGTTTCCACACGCCTGCCTCGCGACGCAGGCAGGGACGATGAAAGTCGCCGATGCGATCCGGTTCCGGTCGGGGTGAGGCGATGTCTTCTTGGCGGATGAGTAGGGGCTGGTTGGTTTTTTCCCAATGGATGCCATCACCAGAGGTGGCTCCCATGATGCAGAGGACCATGTTGGAGGGGTAGCCAGGTGTTTTGGGGATCGTTTTCGAGGTGGCGCTGTAGGCCATGTGAAAGCGCCCATTTTCAAAGACGACTGACGGATCCCCGTTGTGCCAGTTGTCATACCAGCGCTCGCTTGCGTGCAAGACAGGCCGCCAGTGCTCGGGGCTCATGGTGGCGTCCCACTGGTCGTCACCACTCCAGACCTCCCATGTTTTCATGTCGTGCGATCGCGCATGAAAAATGGCATCGCATCCCCAGCCCATGCCGCGATTGGCGGGCTTGGCCGACCAGCCGAAGAACCACATGCGGTAACGCCACTCACCGCCGGTCTCGACCACGCAGGGATTATACATGTTCACGAAACCGGAGAGTAATGGGGTCGCCTCGCGTTGCCATGCTGAGGCCTCGTCGGCATTGGGTGGCGATGCTGGTGGGTTTTGCTTCTTCTTCGAGGGAGTGGCTTTGTCATCCCCGGCCTTTTGGCTGAAATCCCACCGCCTCACTGTGTCGCCGGAGATCAGTTCGACCCATTCCACCTCGATGCCGCTCTGCTGCGCTGGGAGGTAAAGCCGCATCAGGCCGGGCTTGCCAGGGGGAGCTGGGAGTGCGGCGAAAACCTCCTGCCATTCACCCGAGGTGAGGACAAAGGGTGTGGATTTTGTTTCGGCCTGACCTGCGTTGGCGTTAGGCATCCAATCGAGCCGCCCGCTGCCCGCAGTGCCTCGGACTCGGAAACGCAGGTTGCCCGATTGCTCCAATTTCCCCACCGGAAAGCCGAGGAACGATGTGTCCTTCTGCTCCGTGATGACCAGACGACCATCCTTTACCATGGCCTTGCAATCACGGGGGACCCAGCCTTGCAGCGGTCCCAGGGAACGGGTCTTAGGCTCATTGTTCGAGCTAGAAACTGCGGGACCTTTGAAATCGGGATTTCTCTTTGGCACCACGGCCTCGGTCTCCTTGAGAAAGTCCGAGACCAGGGCATTCAACTCCTGCGTTAATTCCGGCTGCGCGGCGGAGAGATTTTTCGTCTCGCCGGGATCGGCCTTGAGATGATAGAGCTCCAGTGAATCGCTGCCGTCATCATTGTCTGCGTAGAAGCGGATGAGTTTCCAGTCGCCCCTGCGCACATAGGTGCCCGGCTGGAAGCCAATGCGGCGCCCATCTCTCACGCCGGTGGCCACCCCGTGCGGCGCATGGGAGAAGACACGATCCCTCGGCCCGGCCTGCCCCAGCAACGCCGCCGATTGGTCCATCCCATCGAACAGCACACCCTTCTGCGGCTTCAGTCCACACATAGCCAGGAGCGTCGGATAGAAGTCTGTGCTCTGGAGCAACGCATCGCTGGTCGCTCCAGCCTTCGTTTTGCCTGGCCACACGATGACGCATGGGACACGGGTGCCGCCCTCGTAGAGCGAACCCTTGCCGCCGCGCAGTGGAGCATTGCTAGTGACTGCCGCGTGCTCGTAACCCTCGGGATCGGTTGTCTTCGGCATGTTCACATAGCCGCCGTTGTCGGAAGAGAAAACGATGATCGTCCTGTCGGCGATGCCAGCTTCGTCCACGGCCTTTAAAATGCGCCCCACACCATCGTCAAGGCTCTTCACCATGGCCGCATAGAGAGGATTGTGCTGTGGATTGCCAGCGTCCAGCTTTGCTTTAAAGTGGTCGATGTAGTCGCGGCGCGCATTGAAGGGCGCATGCACCGAGTAGGCCCAGTAGTTCAGGAAGAATGGCTCTTCACGATGCGCATGGATGTATTCCGCAGCCTCCTTCGCCATTCGCTCCTCGATATGCTCTCCGGGCTTGCCGATGATGCCCGGTGCTGGAATGAACTTCCACGGATGGAAGTAACCTCCCGCCGGTCCAGGCACCGCAGGCGCGTGAGGAAACTCAAACTGGAAACCATGATCCTTCGGCTCGTAAGGACCATTGTGGCCCAGATGCCACTTGCCGAAGTGCGCCGTCGCGAAACCGGCTGCCTGAAACGCTTCCGCCAGCGTGAAATACTCCGGCTTCAGGCGGTTCATGCTGTCAGCGTTCAGCACCCGTGTCTGCGGTGTGCTAGCCGCTAGCTTCTTCTCCAACTGCGCCACCGGCTCATGACAATCCGGGTAGGTGATGCCAATGCGTGCCGGGGATTGCCCGGTGAGAATGCTCGCGCGTGTCGGCGAGCAAAGCGGATTCGCCGCATAAGCCTGCGTGAACCGCATCCCACGAGCGGCCAGCCGGTCAATGTTGGGTGTCTCGTAAAACTTGCTGCCAAAACAACCGCCATCCGTCCACCCGAGATCATCCGCGAGGATGAAGACGATGTTGGGCTTGGGTGAATCGGCGGCGTGCAGTGCCGCCAGCGACGCGAGCAGCAATGTGGTGAGTAGTGTAAGGGTGCGTTTCATCGTTTTGGCAGTGGTTTCTGCTGAGCTTGAGCTTGAGCTTTGGCGGAGGCGAGGCCGAAGACTTGCCGCACGGCTTCGAGGTATTTCATGCCGTGGACGGTGTCCGGCTCCAGGTAGCTACCCTCTCCCCATTCGTTCCAGGAATTGAGGGTGATGATGCGGGCGCTGGGTGGGTTCTTGAGGGTGAGTTCTTTCGCGCGCTGCAGGGCGCTGCGAAACCGCTCCGGTGTGTTGTTGACGATGACAGGCCCGAAGGGGTAGCCGCGCTTGATGTTGATCCAATCCGCATCCGCCGGGCAACGCGGGGAACTGTCCCAGCCCATGGAGACATTCACATGATAGGGCACCGGGAGGGCGGTGGCTGGCTGCTCCAAGCCATTCCAGGCACCGCCTGCGGTCACTGCATCAAAATAGCCCTTCGCAGCGGTGGCGTAGTCGGTCTTGGGAAAGCCCGGCAGCGGGCAGTGGTG
>CAMAZK010000263.1 GCA_945863205.1 Akkermansia muciniphila
TGGCGTGATCACGCCTTACGCCGGGGATTATCAATACTACCTCGACAAAACCAAGTCCGGCTCCGCCCGCGAAGCCCTGACTGCCACGCTGCACAACGCCCAGCCGACCGCCTACGCCGCGCCCGCCGTCCGCGAACCGCCGAAGAGCAAGCAGCAGCGCCGTGCCGAGGCCGATGCCCGCAATGCCTACAGCAAAGCCAAGAAGGAACTCGACCTGCGCATTTTCAAGATCGAGCAGGAACTCGCCACGCTCGACAAGCGCAAACACGAGATCGTCAATCTCCTCCAAGAAGAAGCGACCTACGCCGACGCCGCCCAGTTCCGCGCCCTCAGCGCCGAACTCGAAGCCGTGGAGCCGAAGATCTCCAAACTCACCAGCGAGTGGGAAAAGGCGACGGAGGAGCTGGAAAAACTGGTGCCCGTAGCTTGACTCTCCAGAGTCGAGCCAGCTACTCCAATCACTCCCAGACCGACTCAGGAGGGTCAGGCTATGAAGAAAGTTCGGCAGGCAAATTTCAAAAACTGAAATTTGGCGGGATGCAATTTCACTTTAGACAGGCAAATTGAAATTCACCCTGGATAATTTTCACTTTAAGGCTCTAATTTGAAATTCGAATCATGCCAAGCCGTGCAACAGGCCAGGAAGTCACCGTCGCCACCGCCGGGGAATCCTTTCGTGCATTTGTTCCCAACCCGTTGCCGCCTGACCCGCCGCTAGTGTGGAATCAAGAGCTTCATCAGATGGCAGAGCAGGCAGCGATGGCCATCGGCAGGCTGGATGGCATCTCCGCGCTGCTCCCTTCGCCGGGCATCTTTCTTTATGCCTATGTCCGCAAAGAAGCTGTCGTTTCCTCTCAAATCGAGGGAACGCAGTCTTCTTTGTCCGACTTGTTGATGTATGAAATGGAAGCCGCCCCCGGTGTTCCGGTCGATGACGTTCAGGAGGTTTCCAACTATGTCGCCGCTCTGGATCACGGCTTGAAACGTCTGCGCGAGGGCTTCCCACTTTCTTTGCGACTCATCAAAGAAATCCACGGCGTGCTCATGTCTGGTGTGCGCGGAGGCACCAAGGAGCCGGGGGAATTCCGCCGCAGCCAGAACTGGATCGGTGGCAGCAGACCGGGCACTGCCCGCTTTGTGCCGCCCCCGCCGGATGAACTCATGAACTGCCTCGGTGCATTGGAGAAGTTCATCCACAACGATCCCTTCGCCACACCAGCTTTGATCAAGGCGGCTCTGACACATGTTCAGTTTGAGACGATCCATCCATTCCTGGATGGAAACGGGCGGTTGGGCCGCCTTTTGATCACCTTCCTTCTCTGCGCGGAAGGCGTGCTCAATGAACCGCTGCTGTACCTCAGCCTCTATTTCAAAGAACACCGGTCCGAGTACTACGACCATCTCCAGAATGTCCGTCGGAATGGAGATTGGGAGGCATGGCTGGCGTTTTTTCTCACGGGTGTCAAACGGACCGCCGAGCAGGCCGTCTCCGCAGCTCGCCGCCTGCGCACGATGTTCACTGCTGATGTGGAACGCATCAGCATGGCGGGTCGTGCGTCGGGCAACATGATCCGCGTGCATCAATTGATGCAGACGCAGCCCATCATCAGCGTGATCGGCCTTTCCGACAAACTCGACATGGCCTTTAACACAGCAACCCAATCACTCCACAAGCTCCAGACCCTCGGCATCGTCCGCGAGATCACGGGCGGCAAATACGGTCGCCTGTATGCCTACGACGCCTATCTCTCGATCCTCAGCGAGGGCACGGAGCCGCTGCGCGGGTAGCTTCGATTGGCAATCGAAGCCTTCAGGACATGCGGATTCGACTGCCAGTCGAATCTACCGCCAGCCATCACCCCACCGTGCAGATCTGCACACCCTGTTTGAGCGAGGCGAGCTTGTCGGGGCGTTTGGGGATGAATTCCTGACCGAGGTAGCCGGTGTAGCCGGTTTCTTGGATGGCTTTGATGATGGCGGGGTAAAACAGCTCCTGCGTTTCGTCGATCTCGGCGCGGCCGGGGACGCCGCCGGTGTGGTAGTGGGCGAAGAATTCGTGATCGCGGCGGATGGTGGCGATGACATCGCCCTCCATGATCTGCATGTGGTAGATGTCGTAGAGCAGCTTGAAGTGCGGTGAGCCGAGCTTTTTGCAAAGAGCGACGCCCCAGGCGCTGTGATCGCACATGTAGTCGGCGTGGTTCACCTTGCTGTTCAGCAGCTCCATCACGAGCGTGACGCCGAGCTTTTCACACAAAGGCATCAGGCGCTGGAGGCCCGTGGCGCAGTTTTCGAGGCCCTGTTCGTCGCTCATGCCCTCGCGGTTGCCGCTGAAGCAGATGACCTGCTTGAACCCGGCTTCGGCGCTGGTCTTCAAAAGCGGCTCGTAGGCCTGCACGAGCAGATCGTGATGCTCCACGCGGTTCCAGCCCTTCGGGATCGGCCCGATCTTCATGCCGCCGGGGCCTTCGATGGTGGGATAGCTGACCATGGCGCAGTGCAGGCCGTGCTTCTTCACGGTGGCGAAGTCCTTTGGATCGAGCAGCTCGACCGATTCCAGGCCGATCTCCTTCGCCGCAAGGCAGAAGTCTTCGAGCGGGATGTCCTTGTAGCACCACTTGCAGGCCGAGTGCCGCACCTTGCCTCCGGCGGCCTTGTCAGCGGCTGCGATCTGCGTTTGCAGCATCGCGGCGATGGCGCTGACGCTGGCGAGGGTTCCGAACTTACGGCGGGAGAGGTTTTGCGGAGTCATGCCCGGAGCCTACACGGTTCGTGCTCCGGATTCCAAGCAGAGAATCAGCCCTCGATCGGTTCCACATCGACTCCGACGCCGACGGTGTGCTCGCCACCGCCGGTGATGATGCCGCGCACGGGGCTGACATCGGAGAAATCGCGGCCGATGGAGACGGTGATGTGATCGAGGGAGGTGAAGCAGTTGTTCGTGGGATCGAAGTCCACCCAGCCAAAACCGGGAACGAAGCAGGAGACCCAGGCATGGGAGGCATCGACGCCCTGCAGACGCGGCTTGCCGGGGGGCGGCCGGGTGCGCAGGTAGCCGCTGACGTAACGCGCCGGCAACCCCATGGAGCGCAGACAGGCGACGGCGAGGTGCGCGAAGTCCTGGCACACGCCGCGGCGCTTCTCGAGCACCTCTTCGAGAGGCGTGGTGACGGAGGTCGCCTTCGGGTCGAAGGCGAAGTCGCGGTGGATGAGACTGCAAAGAGCGGCCGCTCCGGCCAGCACGGGGCGTCCTTTCGGAAAGCAGGGCGCGGCAAGGTCACGCATGACGGGCTCCGGAGTCAGCAGCGGACTGCGAAAGACAAACTGGCAGGGATCCAGGAGATCCACGGCCACGGGGTCGCGAAACATGACGGCCACGGACTCCCAGGGCGGGGTTTGCTGCGGTTCGGGCCGGAGGCCGGCCGCGATCGAAACGAGACTGCGGGAGGTGATCTCAAATCGCGTGTGCAACTGCTGGATGGAGAAGCAGGCGACGCGGTTGCCGAAGCTGTCGGTGTGCTCCGTCGTCAGGTCCGGGCGCGGATCGTAGGTGATGCCAAATTCCAGGCAGCGCTGCGTATCCGTGTCACGGGGGCGCAGATGGGCGGCGTGGTGGGACACCGCCACCGGCGCAGCATAGGCATAGGTCGTGCGGTGGGTGATGCGGTACTTCATTCCATCGTGTTCACCACTTCGGTGGAGTCATCACTGCTGCTGATGTTGGAGTGGGCAAAGTAGGAGGCCATCAGCGCGTCATTGAGGGCGGGCATGGAGGCTGCGATCTGCGCCAGCACGCCGGCCACCTGGGTCTGCGGCCATGCGCCCGGCTCCACGCGGCCGAGTTCGGTGGGATCACAAAGCCGGAGCCGCGTGCTGTTTTCGACGAGGAGCCGCATGGCGGGAGTCATCACGGCCGTGCTCTGCTCCAGCGGCAGGTGCAGGAAGCTCTGCTCGATGCGCCGGAACTGAAAGCCGAGGCCGCGGGGGTTCAGATCGTCCAGCATGAGCAGGTCATACACGGCGGCGAGGCGCGGCAGCAGGCTGTAGCGGTTGCGGTAGGTGATGGTGCTGTCACCTACCTCCAGAATGGCCTCCAGCAGGCTGGGATTCTCCGCGTCGGCGCTGCGCAGGCCCGCCAGCAGCAGCTCGCAAATGTGCGCGATGCGCTCGATGCGGTGCCCCATGTCGAGAAACATCCAGCCCTGCGCACGGGTCATGTTTTCCTTCGCCAGACCATGGAAGGACGCCAAGTCGAGGATCACCCGGGTGAGGACGTTCAGCGCGTCGGAAACCGGCGTGACGCTAGTGTTCGCGTCGAAAGCATCGAGCGGCTCGGAGAGCTGGCTGATGACCCGCCAGGTGTCCACCGAGATGCGGTCCCGCAGCAGCACGCCGATGCGCTGAATGTGTCCCACGCTGGCGCGAATGCTGGCCGGCTCTTCCGGGTCAAAGACGGCCTGCAACAGCCGGGCCTCGATCTGCTCCTGGAGTGCCGTGAGCTGGGTCGGCTCCGGGACCTCCTCCACCACGGCGAGTTTTTTCAGCGTCTCCAGCAGCGGCAGCATCAGGGGCGTTTCGCTCATCCCGCTCTCCGGGGTGCAACGAAAGAGCGTGGAGCGCAGCAGGCGTGCGGAGGCCTCCGCACGCTCGGCATAGCGCCCTAGCCAGTAGAGATTGCTGGCCACGCGGCTGCCGAGATTGTGCCCCACCCGGCGGAGTTCCACCGGAGTTCGCGTGGCCGACAACAGGGTCACGTTTTCCACCGGCCCCTCGCTCATCACCCAGGTGTCCTTGCTGCTGCCGCCGCGCTGCATGGACACGAGGGAGGATTCGGGACTGGGCGCCACCCGGGTCATCCCGCCGGGCATGACCTGATATCCGTCCGGAGTGGCCACCACGTAGGCGCGAACGCCGACCGGGCGCGGAACGAGGTGCCCGTCCTCCCACACGGCAGAGGCGGAAAAGCGCACCTGCTCCTGCGCCGCCCAGCGTTCCGGGGCAAAGCGGATCTGCTTCAGCAGTTCCGTGCGCTCGGCGGCGGTCAGCTTGTCTCCGAACCAGATGCGCCGCCCACGCATGCGGAAAGCGTGCTTGATCACCAGCCGTGAGAGATTCTGCTCCACCTCCGCCCGCGGCCGCTCCTGCCCGCACCACCAGGTGGCCACGGAGGGCATGAGGAGCTCCTCCCCCAGCAGCTTCCGGCACAGGCCCGGCAGGAAGGCCATCATCGCCGGGGCTTCCGCCAGGCCGGAACCGAGCGCATTGGCCATGGCGACATTGCCGGCGCGGACGGCCCGCACGAGACCGGGAACGCCGAGCATCGAGTCGTTCCGCAATTCCAGCGGATCGCAAAAATCATCGTCCACGCGGCGCAGAATCACGTCCACGGGCTCCAGGCCGCTGAGCGTCTTCAAAAAGACGCGATCATCCCGCACGGTGAGGTCCTCCCCCTCCACCAGCGTGTAGCCGAGGTAGCGGGCCAGATAGGCCTGCTCGAAGTAGGTTTCATTGTACGGCCCCGGCGTCAGCAGCACGACGCGCGGCTCCTCCACCGGCCGCGGCGCCAGGGCGCCGAGGGACTGCTGCATCTGGCGGAAAAAGGCCGCCAAGCGGCACACACGCGCATCGCGAAAGACGTCCGGCAGCAGGCGGGAGGTGATCAGGCGGTTTTCCAGCGCATAGCCCGCGCCCGTGGGGATCTGGGTGCGGTCCCCGACCACCCACCACTTGCCGTCCGGGGAGCGGGCCAGGTCCACCGCATAAACCTGCAGCGGCTTTGCATTCGGCGTCTGGATGCCGTGGCAGGGCCGCAGATACGCCGGTTGCGCCAGCACCAGCGCAGCCGGCAGATCTTTCTGGCGGATCAGCTTTTGCGGTCCGTAGCTGTCGGTCAAAATCGCATTCAGCAGCGTCGCTCGCTGGATCAGCGCCTTCTCGATCTTCGCCCATTCAGCGGGTGCGATGACCATCGGCAGCGGGTCCATCTGCCAGGGCGTGTCCATGCCGCCGGCCTCGTAGAGGTTGAAGGTCACGCCGCGTTCGGTCAAAAGGCGCCGCGCATTGTCCGCCAGGCGCTTCACTCCGGTCACGCCGCGTTTCCTCAGATCATCGATGATCAGTCCGTAGTGGGCACGGAGGACGCCTTTCGGATCCCGCAGCTCGTCATAGTGCCCCGCTAGCTGGGACACCACGGCACCCTCACCTCCGCTCACAGGAGGGGAGGCGGGCGATTTCGAGGGCTGGGTGGCGAAGATCAAGAACGATGACGGGGCTACTCGGCGTCTGCTTCCGGGCTCAGCCGGTGTTGCGGGACAGCCGCATGATCCATGCGCCGGATGCAGCCTCCGTGCCAGAAAAAACACGCACTCGTGCCAAATCGCTACCGCCGCTGCTCCAAAAGCTTCCGCACCACCTCGGCGATCTTCTTCGCCCCGCCCGGCTCGTAGCCGGTCTTCACAAACGCCACCTTGCCGTCCGGCCCCACGATCACCGTATGCGGGATGCCTTCCACGCCGAATGACTGGCCCACCCGCTGACTGGCGTCCAGCGCCACCTCGAACTGCCAGCCGCAGACTCAAAATGACTGGCGACTGTTTCTGTTCTTCGCGTTCGCCGTTTGGTGATGCTCAACAAAGCCCCAGGACTGCCCCAACAGACAAGGACGCGGCAAGCCGAAACCCGAGGGCAGGCTCTCGGCGAAGCCGCCCACAACCCATCATGCGCCGGTCCTATGGCGCGTAAATCTCATTTAAAGGGTTGCAAACCAACATTTTAGCCACTTCTCATTCACAGAATGCCAGGCATCTTTTTTTACATGATGGACTCTAGAACAGCAATGGATGAGGTGATAAAGGCATTCAAAGCGTGCTGTCCTGAAAAGTGCACATTTGATACAGAGTCTAAGTGGACACGAAGTGCTCAAGTTCCCACTGATTTCTTTTGGCAAGAGTTCCCCAAAGGTCTTCAAGGAGTTCAATTTTAATCCAAAACTCATGAACTTAGATGCCTTGAAATCTGGCGCCGTATTTCTGAGTTTTGTTCTGTTTTGCTCATGTCAAAATATTCATACTGACGCTTTTGCAAAACATCAGATTCAGCAAGTCACCCAGCGCTTTAATGGGACCACAACTTATACAGGTTTAGCCAGAAACGCCTCACCATTTATTGCCATCACACAACCTGAGAATCTGATTAATCAGACA
>CAMAZK010000264.1 GCA_945863205.1 Akkermansia muciniphila
TCCGCTAAAGCTGATCGAACGTTTGCCAAGCCTGGTGAGGCCCGGCGGGCAGCTTTTGCTCACGACGCCCTGCACCTGGCTGGAAGAATTCACGCCGCGTGGCAACTGGCCGCAGGGTTCGACACTGGACTGGCTCAAGTCGCTGTTGGAGCCGCATTTTGACCTGGGCAAGACCTGCGACATGCCGTTTTTGATCCGCGAGCATGCGCGAAAGTACCAGTGGAGCGTGGCGCTGGGGATGCGGTGGCGGCGGAAAGTCGAGGCGGTTTGATTTTGCGGGCTTGCTTCATGGCCGCAGCTTCGCCTAGGCTGCGTTTCACATGAAATTGACGCTCATTTCCCTCCTGCTGGCCGGGGCCGTCGCACAGGCCCAGACTCCGAACTTCAAAGAACAGCTCATCGATTCCGAGGTCGGCATCGGCTACGGACTGGCTACGGCCGATGTGAACGGCGACGGCCAGATAGACATCCTGCTGGCCGACAGCAAGGTCATCGTCTGGTATGAGAATCCGACGTGGAAGAAGCATGTCATCGCCGAGCAACTGACTGAAAAGGATCACGTCTGCATTGCAGCGCGAGACATCGACGGTGATGGGAAGTGCGAAATCGCCGTGGGTGCGGGATGGAATCCGGGGGACACGACGGGAAGCGGCGCGGTGTTTTATCTGATCCCGCCGGCGGACCGGACGCAGAAGTGGGAACCGGTGCAACTGACGCACGAGCCGACGACACACCGCATGAAGTGGGTGCGCAACCGCGGCGGGCGTTACGATCTCGTCGTGGTTCCGCTGCATGGCCGGGGCAATGATAAAAACGGCGAAGGCGACGGCGTGCGCGTTCTGGCCTATCACGTTCCGAAAGATCCGCGCATGGAGTGGAACACCACCCTGGTGCAGGGCACGATGCACAAGACTCACAATCTGGAGATCATTCCCGCTCCCAACGGAGAGGCAGAGAGCCTGCTGCTGGCGGGACGCGAAGGCGTGGTGCGGCTGGACCCGACCGACGACGGCTGGAAGGAGCACTGGATCTCAAAGCACCCGAAGGACGACGCCGAACTGCAGGGCGCCGGCGAGGTGCGCTACGGTGCGTTCGCAGGCGGCCAGCCCTACGTGGTGACGATCGAGCCGATGCACGGCGACAAGCTCGTCATTTACACTCCGAAGCCCGAAGGCCCGAAAAACGGCGAGTGGAGGCGGCATGTGATCACGAACGGGCTGGTCGATGGTCACGCCATCGCCACGCACGATCTGCTCGGCCTGAACAACCGGCAGATCGTCGTCGGCTGGCGGGCTCAGCAGAAGATCGGGAAGGTCGCGGTGAAGCTTTTCTGGACGACCAAGGAGGACGGCAACGGCTGGCAGGAGGCCTTCATCGACGACGGCGGCATGGCCTGCGAGGATGCCGTTTGCGCCGATCTTGACGGGGATCGCGACCTGGAGGTCATCGCGGCGGGCCGTCGCAGCAAGAATATTAAGATTTACTGGAATCAGCGGAATTAATAGAATGATTTTACCTGCACTGATTCTAGCTGATGAGTTGCATCGGCTTGAAATGTGCTTCTACACTGGGAGCTGCTATGAAAACCAGTCGTTTTTCCCTCGCCCTCCTGAGTGCGCTGCTTCTTTGCCAGTGCGAGCTGCCACAGTTTTCGCGGGTGGCTTTCTTCCCCGCACTCCGTGAGACGGTGCGGCGCCCCCTGATGGTGCTGCCCGCTTCGGCCTCCCAATCTCCGCTGTATGTCTGGCATGGCGGCGGCACACCCGGGCCGCTGAGCGTGAACATCGACCTCAGCCAGCAGAAGGCTTTCCTCTTCAAAAACGGCCAGAACGTCGGCTGGACCTACGTGGCCACGGGGCGCAGCGGATTCGCCACGCCCACAGGCACCTTCCGGATCATGGAAAAGATCGCCGACAAGCGCTCGAACCGCTACGGCATGGTTTTCGACCGCAATGGCAATGTGGTGAACAGCAACGCGACGGCGGGCGTGTCGCGGGTGCCTCCTGGCGGACGTTTCGTGGGTGCCAAGATGCCCTACTGGATGCGCATCACCGGCTACGGTGTGGGCCTGCATGCGGGTAACATCCCGAATCCTGGCGCACCGGCCTCTCACGGCTGCATCCGCCTGCCCCGCGACATGGCGGAGACGATTTTCCAAAATGCGAGCGTCGGCACGCGCGTGACGATCATGCATTGAGCATGAGGTTTGCGATGGTTGACGGTTGTTTGCAGTTGTTGACCCTTTTCGGGCCGAAATCCTGAGAACAGCACATGCATTGTCAGCGGTTTCGAAAAACCACGGCCATCCATCGTCAACGACGGTCAACCAACCCTTAACTCAGCATCGCCTCGGCCAGGATCTCCTCGAAGCGCTTCAGCCAGGCCTGCGGACTCGCCTCACGCAGCAGCCATTGGCGTCCAGAGCTGCCCATCGCCTGACGCGCGGTGGCGGGCATCGACTCCATGGCGAGCACGCCATTGACGATGGACTGCACGTCCCCCGGCACGAGTTGCAGACCGGTGTGATCATGGCGCACGATTTCCGTCAGCCCGCCTGAGCGTGCGGCGAGCACGGGCTTGGCGTAGTCGTAGGCTTCGTAAACCACCAGTCCCAGCGGCTCCCACCAGGTGGAGGGCACGATCACCGCCCGGCAGCGTCTCAGCGCTTCGCGTTTCGTCTCCCCGCCGGTGTGCCCGAGCTGGCCGACATAGGGATTCGTCCGCACGCGCTGCTGCACCGCCCCGCTGAGCGGGCCCTCTCCGGCGATGTGCAGCAGGGGCGTGTTCTTGCCGAGCTGGCCGCGCAGCGCATCCCAGGCGTCCAGCAGCGGAATGACCCCCTTCGTCTCCACCAGACGACCGAGGAAAAGGTAGTAGCCGGCATCCTCCAGCGCTGGCGGCTGAGGCAGCGCGTTCCAGCAGTGGCGCAGGGCATGCACACGCCCGGCCGGCAGCGCTCCGGCGGCGACCATCTTCTCCCGCATGAATTCCGACACGGCGATCCATGCCTTCACGCTTTTCAGCCAGCCGCTGCGATGCAGCGCTTTCAGCATGAGAGCAAAGGCGGCACTCTTCACCACCGAGCCCTGCCACGCCCCTGAAAGCACCTCCTTCCAGTGGCTGCCGTAAAGGGCGTCCGGGGCCAGCCGTCCGTTCACCAGGAGCGCACCGCCCACCGAAAAAGGGCGGTAATTATGCAGAAACTGAACCACCGGCAGTCCTCGCTGTAGCGCCGCATGGTAGAGCGCCGGCGACCCCACGGGGTGGACATTGTGAAAAAGCGCCGCGCCAGCACCGCTCGCCTCCACCGCCGATTCGAAGCGCTGCCGCGCCTCCCGGTTATAGAAGAGCTTTTTGACCTGCTGAATCGCCGACGGCGCCGCAGGGCCGCTCCACTCCGAGCTTTGGAAGCGGCACCAGGTCATCTCGTGCACGGCGGAGAGATCCTGATGGATTTTGTCCACGATCAGCTCCTCGCCACCCGGGAAAAGGTACTGGTTGAAGACATGCACCAGGGCGCGGGATGAAGCGGGAAAGGTCATGGACATGGGGAAAATCGAAGCGTGGCATAATCGGCGCCGCTCGTTGACCGAGCAGGACGCGGACCATCGGTGAGACTCTGACATGAAAAGCACAGCCGTCTTGCGTAAATTCCCGGCCCGTGATATTCACCCCACCACCATGAAGCTAGCCTGCCGCAGCCTGTTCTTTGCCGCCGTACTGCCCGTCAGTGTCTCCGCCTCGGATGACGAAGAACGCCCTTGGAAGGACGTTCAGGGCCGCGTCATCCAGGCCGTCATGGTGAGCGCCACCGCAGATCAGGTCACCCTCCGCATGGCCGATGGCAAGGAGCACCAGATCGCGATCTCCCGCTTCTGCCCCGAGGATCAGGCCTTTGTCAGGAGCCGCACTGCCGCCCCTGCGCCAGGGGGATCGCCCGCGCCCGCCATGCAGGCTCCCACTGCCGACCCGGCCCGCCTCCCGGCTGAAAAGCGCACCTGGCCGCTGAACGTCGTCGTTCCCTCCCGCTCCATTGAAATCCAGACCCTGGAGGAGTCCGCCCCCGCACGGAAGTTCGTCTATCGCTCGGAGGCCTTCGAGTTCACCTCCCAGGCGAAGCTGGCAGGAAGCGTCATGAAGGAGGTCGCCCGCACGTTTGAGGCCACCCGCGCCGTCGTTTCCGAGATGCCATGGGGCGTCCTCTGCCGTCCACCGTCCGGCTTGGAGCGCTACCAGGCGGCACTATACGAAACCCGGAACGACTACATCGCCGCCGGAGGCCCTGAAAACTCGGGCGGGGTTTACATGAGCGGCGAGAAGATCTTCAAGGTCCCCTTCCCCAGCATCGGCCTGGAAATGCGCGGCAAGACCTGGTTCAAAAACGACAACTACGACGGCGGCACGCTCATCCACGAGATCACGCATCAGATGATGCACGACTACCTCACCTTCCTGCCCACCTGGGTCATCGAAGGCACCGCCGAATACGTCGAAATGCTGCCCTACAACGCCGGCACCTTCCGCGCAGGCTCCCACAAGACCGCCTTCCGCGACCACGTCAAAGAGATGGAGAAGCGCGGCTACTCCCTCGACATCGGTAACCTCGAAACCCACATGACCATGAACCGCTCCACCTGGAGTGGCATCGCCGATACCTCCAGCCACGCCATGGGAGAGCTGTATTTCCGCTCCGCCCTGCTGGTTTACTTTTTCAATCACCTCGACGGTGAAAAGGACCGCGAGGGCCGGCGCTTCATCCGCTTCATGGATGCCGTCTATGGAGAGGTCACCGCACTGCGGGCCTTTTTTGCCGATCCTCGGGTCAAAACCTTCCCCGACGGTCGCTTCTCCTACCCGAGTGACTTCCCGCCGCCGGACATGAAATCCGAGACCGCCCCCTTCAAGCACCTGAAGCTCCTGCTCGACGAACGGGGTTACTCGCAGATCGCTCAGGAACTCGTGGAGGCCTACAAGAATATCGGCCTCAAGGTCTCTGCCAACTGAGCGGGGGCGGGGCGGGCATGTTTTCAGGGAAATCGACGCGATTTCTCCGAACCACCACCTGCAAATCAACCCCGCATTTGACGCCCCCCGCAGACCGTGCAAGATGCCGCGCTTTCCGGCCCCGCGATGCCGTAGCATAGGCTTTCTAGCCTGTGAAACCCGCCCCCGAAAGCGCCCAGATCATACGCTTTCCCTCCTCTTCGCTCCCAGCTCTTCGCCCTACGCACCTTCATGCCCAAAGACACCACCATCAAGACCATCCTCGTCATCGGTTCCGGCCCCATCGTCATCGGCCAGGGCTGTGAGTTCGACTACTCCGGCGTCCAGGCCTGCAAGGCCCTGCGCGAGGAAGGCTATGAGGTGGTGCTCATCAATTCGAACCCCGCCACGATCATGACCGACCCGGAATTCGCCTTCCGCACCTACATCGAGCCGATCAATCCCGAGATCGTCGAGAAGATCATCATCGCCGAAAAGCCGGACGCCCTGCTGCCCACGCTCGGCGGCCAGACCGCGCTGAACTGCGCCATGTCGCTGTGGAATGCCGGCACGCTGACCAAGCACGGCGTGCGCATGATCGGTGCGAACGCGGAGGCCATCGAGAAGGGCGAGGACCGCCTCAAGTTCAAGGAAGCCATGCTCAAGATCGGCCTCGACCTGCCGCAGTCCGGCGTCGCTCATACCATCGAGGAAGCACGCGAGATCGCTGCGCAGATCGGCACCATGCCGCTCATCATCCGCCCTGCCTACACGCTCGGCGGCACCGGCGGCGGCATCGCTTACAACAAGGAAGAATTTGAAACCATCACGGCCAGCGGACTCGATCTCTCACCGGTCACGGAAGTGCTCATCGAGGAGTCGTTGCTCGGCTGGAAGGAGTTCGAAATGGAGGTCATCCGTGACAAGGCGGACAACTGCGTCATCATCTGTTCCATCGAGAATCTCGACCCCATGGGCGTGCACACCGGCGACTCGATCACCGTGGCACCGATCCAGACGCTCACCGATCGCGAATACCAGATCATGCGCGACTTCTCCTTCGCCTGCATCCGCGAGATCGGCGTGGAGACGGGTGGATCGAACATCCAGTTCGCCGTGCATCCCGACACGGGCCGCATGATTGTCATCGAGATGAACCCACGCGTCAGCCGCAGTTCCGCGCTCGCGTCAAAGGCCACCGGCTTCCCCATCGCGAAGATCGCCGCGAAGCTCGCCGTCGGTTACACGCTCGATGAGTTGAAGAACGACATCACGCGCCACACGCCCGCCGCGTTCGAGCCCACCATCGACTACGTCGTCACCAAGATCCCGCGTTTCACCTTCGAGAAATTCCCCGGCGCCAACGAAACGCTCACCACGCAGATGAAATCCGTCGGCGAGGCCATGGCCATCGGCCGCACCTTCAAAGAGAGCCTGCAAAAGGCCCTGCGCAGCCTGGAGATCAAACGCTTCGGCCTCATCGGCGATGGCGCCGACAAGGAAGTCGATGACGAGACCCTCACCACCAAGCTCACCGTGCCCAACGCCGAGCGCATCTTCTTCCTCGGCCAGGCCTTCGCGAAGGGCTGGGATGTGGAGAAGGTCTTCTCGCTCACCAAGATTGATCGGTGGTTCTTGAGGCAGATTGAGGAGATTGTCGTCGAACTCAATAAGTTCACTCAAATGCTCAAAACCACGCCTTTGATCATCAAGCATCTACCATTTTCAAATGGCCAGACGATGATCGAAGACAATCAGGCCATTTATGGCCCAGTTCTGAGAAAGATGAAGAAGATGGGCTTCTCAGATAAGCAGCTTGAACGACAGTTCAGCTTCCCTCAGGATCTTGAACAGATTGAACGTTTCGGGATGAGGCAAACACGCATCACGTTCTCTGGAGTTAAGCCCACCTACCGCCTCGTGGACACCTGCGCGGCCGAGTTCGAGGCCTTCACGCCTTACTACTACTCCACCTACGGCATCGAGGACGAGGTGCGCGACAACGACCGCAAAAAAGTCATGATCCTCGGTGGCGGCCCGAACCGCATCGGCCAGGGCATCGAGTTCGATTACTGCTGCGTCCATGCCAGCTTCGCCCTGCGCGAGCTCGGCTACGAGACCATCATGGTCAATTCCAACCCCGAGACCGTCTCCACCGACTACGACACCTCCGACAAGCTCTACTTTGAGCCCCTCACCCTCGAAGACGTG
>CAMAZK010000265.1 GCA_945863205.1 Akkermansia muciniphila
AAGCTCTCGAGGGCCAAGCAGCGGGAACTGGAGTCGCTGGGGATGGAGTGGGATGTGGAGGACGACCGTCACAGTCAGCAGAGACATTGGGCAGCACGTTGGGAGGGGCGGTTCGCGGAGTTGGTGGCTTTTCAGAAAAAGCACGGGCATCTGCGTGTCACGCTGAAGAACCAATCGTCTGCTGGAATGATGCACTGGCGGGATAATCAGCGCCTCCGCTTTCATAGTGGTGTAATGCCGCCAGAGCAAAAGGCGAGGCTCGATGCCATTGGCTTTGAATGGGAAAATCCCGAAAGGCTCAGCCCCTGCATGGAGGAGCACAACGTGGCGCTATGGGAGAGCATGTTTACGAAGCTGCTCGCATTCCGTGAAGAGCACGGGCACTGCCAGGTGCCGAATAGCAGCTCAGCAGATCATGTGCTGGCAAAGTGGGTGCAGCGGCAGCGCTACCATCACAAGAACAACACACTGCTTCCAGAGCGGCGGCAGCGGCTGAAGGAGGTCGGTTTTGCGTGGAAGTCGGACAAACTGACTTTCCTCAGTGGCTGGGAGGGCCGCTTTGCCGAGTTGGTGACTTTCAAGCAAAAATACGGGCATCTGCGGATCACCAAAACGAACCAGCTTTCCGCAGGGTTTATGCACTGGCGGGACAATCAACGCATCCGTTTCCGCAACGGTGTGATGCTGCCGGCGCAGAGGGCGAAGCTCGAGGCCATCGGCTTTGAGTGGGAGAATCCTGCGCGGCTCAGTCCCTCCATGGAGGTGCACAATGTGGAGCTGTGGGAAAGAATGTTTGCGAAGCTGCAGGTATATCGTGAACAGCACGGTCACTGCCAGGTGCCGCATATCAAAGGAACGGATGATACGCTGGGGAAGTGGGTGCAGCGGCAGCGCAACCATCACAAGAACAACACATTGCTGCCAGAGAGGCGGCAGCGGCTGGAGGAAATCGGCTTTGACTGGAAATCGGACAATCTGCACTTCGTCAGCGGCTGGGAGGGACGTTTTGCGGAGCTGCTGGCCTTCAGAGAAAAACATGGGCATCTGCGGGTCACCAAGAGCAATGAGCTTTCCCGTGGTATGTCGCACTGGCTCGACAACCAGCGCCTCCGGCTTCGCGGCGGCTCCATGAAACCGGAGCAGAAGTCAAAGCTCGATGAGATCGGCTTCGAGTGGGAACGGCAAGGAACGCATGATCCCGCTTTAGATGAACACCACATGGCCCAGTGGAACGGCATGTTTGCCCGGCTGGAGGCTTTCAAAGAAGCGCAGGGGCACTTTCATGTGCCGAAGGGGTGGCGGGAAGATCCCGCACTGGCGAGGTGGCTGCAGAAGCAAAGGCTCAAGTTTCGCAAAGGCTCCGGCGTGGGCGGGTTGCTGCCGGAGCGCCTGGCCCGGCTGGACACCCTGGGCATCGAATGGCGTGAGGTCGCACCAGCACAGACACGCAGCCAGCAGGGCTCCTTTGTGCCTCAAGATCCCATGGCAATGTGGGAGCGCAGCTATGCCCGGTTGGTCGAGTTTCACCGACTGAACGGTCACGCAAATGTCCCCGGGAGGCTGGATCGTCGGCTGCGAAAATGGATGCTGGAACAGCGGAAGAAGCATGAGGAAGGCAGTCTGGAAGCAGACCAGATCAAGCGCCTGGAAGAACTGGGCTTCCCCTGGGACACGCCGAATTCGCGCCCGGCTGCGTCCTTGCCGATGGAACGAGGGCCGAGCATCTGGGATCAGCGTTTCGCCGAGTTGCAGGCCTTTGTGGCCGAGCACGGGCACTTCCGCGTGCCAAAGAAAAAGGACGAGTTCAAGACGCTGCGTTGGTGGGTCGTGGCACAGCGGGTGTATCATCGCAGTGGTCGTCTTTCGGCTGCGCATCAGGAGAAGCTGGAAGCTTTGGGCTTCCCGTGGGAACCGGGACAAGGAAGTCGGCTAGGGCACCCCTCCCAGAGCTGGGAAGATCACCTTCGGGAACTCGCCGCCTACAAGGAGCGCACAGGTCACACTCGTGTGCCGCATCATCGGGGGGAAGACAAAAAGTTGGGCGGCTGGGTCGTGCGTCAGCGCTTCCTTCACCGTCAGGGGCGTCTGCCGCCAGATCGTGTCCGGCAGTTGGACGCAGTCGGTATGTACTGGAATCCTGCCATGGGTCGCGGAGGACAGGTTCAACCGCGCGGTGGCAGCCGTAGCACAGACCAGCGCATGGCTGAACTGCGTGAGTTTCATGCCCGGCATGGGCACGCCAATGTGCCCACCAAGTACCCGCCCAATCCGATCCTGGGGAACTGGGTCTCGAATACCCGCATCAGCTACAAGAAAGGACAACTCAGCGCGGACCGCATTCAGGAACTGGAAGACCTCGGCTTTCTCTGGCAGGGGGAAAGAAACAACTCACCCATTCTCAGCCTCACCTGGGAGGAAAGTTTCACGAAGTTGATCGAGTTCCATCAAGCCCACGGTCATGCCAACGTACGCTCAACCGACGCAGAGCACCCCGCGTTGGCCGCCTGGGTGGCCAGCCAGCGGGTGAAGCACCGCCGGGGCATGCTAAAGGCAGACAGGGTTCAGAAGCTTGAATCCATCGGCCTCAAGTGGGGTAAGGCTGAGTATCAGCCCGGCTTGTTGCGATCTTGGGACGAGCGCTTCGCCGATCTGGTGGCCTTCCGCCGCAGATACGGACATCCGCACGTTTCAAAGGCGGACAAGGCTCATCACAGCCTCGACATCTGGGCCAAAACCCAGCGGGTGCTCTATCATCAGGGCAAACTAAGTGCAGACCAGATCCAGAAACTCGAATCCATCCGATTCACCTGGGATGGCAAGGAGGGGTATTGGGAGCGGCAGTTCAGGCGTTGGGAGGCCGCCACCCAGCGCCGCCGCACACGGCACCTCACGGCCATCGGTGACGAGGACGATGATCTGGCGAAGTGGGAGCAAACGCAGCGCAATCTTCACCGTCGGGGTCAACTCAGTGCCGAGAAGGCAAGTCTGCTGACTCGAGCGGGTCTGATCTTTGAGGCGCCTCCTCCATCCAAACTACGGCATCAAGTGTCGAACCAAAAACTCCATCCGCAAACGTGAGCCATACGGCGTCTCGGCCGCGCCGTGGCCTGTGCCGGCGATCGGCATGAAGTCGAAGCTCTTCCCGGCCTTTTGCAAAGCGGCGACGACCTGCATGGTGCTTGCGGGATCGACGTTGGTGTCGAGCTCACCGACGATGAGAAGCAAGTGGCCTTGGAGCTTCGCGGCGTCTTTGACGTTGCTGCTTTTGATGTAGTTCTCATCCACCGGCCAGCCCATCCACTGCTCGTTCCACCAGATTTTGTCCATGCGGTTGTCATGACAGCCGCAGTCGGCGGCGGCCACTTTGTAAAAGTCGTGATGATCGAGCAGCGCCCGCATCGCATTCTGCCCACCGGCGCTGCCGCCGTAGATGCCCACGCGGCTCAAATCCATCCACGGGCGTGATTTCGCCGCTTCCTTGATCCACAGCTTCCGATCTGGAAAACCTGCGTCCTTGATGTTCTTCCAGCACACATCGTGGAAGGCCTTGCCGCGATGATTCGTGCCCATGCCGTCCATCTGCACGACGATGAACCCGAGTTCAGCGATGACATGATGTCCCATCGACCGGCTGAACTCCTTCGGCGCAAACGAACCATGCGGACCGGCATAGATGTTCTCGACGACAGGATACTTCTTCGCCGGATCGAAGTTCGAGGGCTTCACGATCACGCCGTGGATGTCCGTTTTGCCATCGCGCCCCTTCGCTACGAAGCGCTCCGGCATCGTCCAGTCCGCAGCGAGCAGAGCGGAGACCTCCGCCTTCTCCAATTCGCATACCCGCCCGCCATCGCTGCTGCGTCGCAGTTCCATCACCGGTGGCAAATCCGCACGAGACCACGTGTCGATGAAATACTCGCGAGTCGGAGAGAACTCGACGCGGTGGTTGCCATCGCCCTCGGTGAGCTGTTTGAAGCCGCTGCCGTCGAAGTTCACGCGGCAGAGATGCTCATGATAGGGGTCTTCTTTTTCCCGCAAACCACTCGCAAGGAACCATATCTCTTTCTTGGCCTCATCCACATGCAAAACCTCGCGCACTGGCCATGCGCCCTTGGTGATTTGATGCTTCGGCGTGCCTTTTTTCGCGTCGTAGAGATAAAGATGGCACCAGCCATCGCGCTCGCTCATCCAGATCAGTTCACCGCTGCGGTGCAGCCAGTGACGCCAGCTTTTGCCGGAGTAGTGGATGAAGGTTTTCGACGTTTCCTCTACCACCACGCGCACTGCGCCCGTCTTCGCATTCACTGCGAGGATGCGGTAGAGCTGATGGCCACGTTGGTTGTAGTTGAAGTAAAACTCGCTGCTGTCCGGTGCCCACACGGCATCTAGTTCGCCGCTTTCGGTGAAGGGATTCTCGTAAAGATCACGCGCCACGCGGAGCTTCGTTCCATCCTTATTTTCGATGACCCACTGCGGCTTCGGGAGCGGATCGCCGGGCTTGATGTAGTCGATGACTTTCAGCTTGGGCTGCACGCTGTCGTTCGGCGTTGATTCGACGATCGTCACTTTTCGTCGCTCCACTTTCTCTGCATCAGTGAAGACCACATACGAGCCATCCGGTGAGCGGAAACCGCGCTCGGGCTTCTTTGGAGCCTCCGCTTTGGCCTTCGAGATGCCTTTTCCGTCGATAATGAAGGTCTGCGGCTGCGACGCGCCTTCCACGACGGCGAGATGCTCGCCCGTTCGGCTGGTGATGAGCCACACATGGCCTTCAAAGGTGTGCTGCTCGCGCTCCGTGCCTGCGCGAACACCGCCATATCGCACGTGGCCGCCCTCTTGGTTGATCCAGTAGAGCTCCACGTCCTCGCCGAGTTCGTTGATGAACTTCAGGCCCGAGGACTCGCCTGTGCGCCGTGTGCGTCGCAGCTCGACTTTCATCGCGGAAGTCTTCGCGGCCTCTTTTTGCGGCAAACCGAGCTGTTTGAGCGTCGCGGCCGTTTTGCGGCTGCCGTGGGTGGCGTCGATCAAAACAAACTCGGACTTCCCGGGCGCTGTTTGCACACGATACCAGAACGTTTTGCCATCTGGCAGCCAGTTTGCCTGCACGCGGTCGCGGAAGACCTTGTTCTCCGTTCGCTTCGGGAAACTGAGCGCGGCCTCAAAGTCGGCAGCGAAGGCCGAAAGGCTCAAAGTGAGGAAAAGCAGTGATTTCATGCGATGCCGAATTGAAATGGGTCCGCCGGATCGAGGATCAATGTCGTCTCCGCCGTGATGAAGGCCTCTCCGGTGATCGTGGGGATGATGCCGCTGTCGGCGGATTCGTAGCTTCCTTCAAACACACTACCGAGGATGCTTTCCTGCAGCCACACCTGGCCGGGAGCGAGTTTTCCGTCTGCGGCGAGGCAGGCGAGCTTCGCGCTGGTGCCCGTGCCGCAGGGGGAGCGGTCATACTCGCCGCCGGGGCACAAAACGAAGTTTCGGCTGTGATTCGTGGCTTCCTGCGGCGGGCCAAAAAGCTCGACGTGATCGACTTCCGGATAGCCAGCCGCTCGCACGGCATCGCGCATCGCCAGGCTGGCCTGCGTGAGTTGCGGGACGTTTTTCAGCGTGAGATCGAGTCCATGATCCGCGACGAGAAAGAACCAGTTTCCTCCCCAGGCGACATCTCCAGTCACACCGCCTGCTTTCACGCCCTTCGCCTGGCGATACGACGGCACATTGCGAATGCTCACGCGGCCATCGTCATGCAGCGTGGCCGTCACCACGCCCACCGGCGTCTCCACGCGATGCTCGCCTGCCGAAATGCGTCCGAGATGCTTCAGCGTGGCGATGAGGCCGATCATGCCGTGGCCGCACATGCCAAGCAGGCCCACGTTGTTGAAGAAAATCACCCCAGCTGCACACGACGCGTCTTTGGGCTCCACGAGCAGGGCTCCGACGATGACTTCATGCCCGCGCGGCTCGCAGATGATGGCGCGGCGGTAGGTTTCGAGCTCGGCCGCGGTCACTCCGCCGAGCACGACACGCGTGGGTTCGCCGCCGGTGTGGGAGTCGATGATGGGAATGCGAAGCATTTCACAGCTTGGCACGCCGATGCGGTGATTCTTGACTGATTCGGGCGGCGGGAGTTCGAAAACGCGCAAATGCAGGTTGTACTCAGCCGCAGGATTTCACCACTTCATCGAGAATCCCGGCATCCATCTCGGTGAGGTGGCAGCGCTCGGGGAAGCGGCCTTCGTTCACATCGGCGATGTATTCGCTAAAGGCGGCGATGCGTTCGTTTTGCAGGCGGCGGTTTTCTTCGGCGAAGTTGCGGTAGGACTTGGCGTGGCGGGGGATGCGCTCGTCGTAGTCGCCGAGGATGTCGCAGGAGAAAAGGAACTGCGTGTCGCAGCCGGTGCCGGAGCCTAGGGACATGAGGAGCATGCTCGTTTGCTTGCAGAGCCACGAGGCGAGGTTGTGTGGCACGATTTCGATCTCGGCGGCATAGGCACCAGCGTTTTCGAGGTCCTTCATTTTCTGGTAGATCATCTTCGCTTCATCGACGGTCTTGCCGATGCTGCGGTAGCCGGTCCAGGTCACATGACGCGGCACCATGCCAATGTGGCCGACGACGGGGATGCCCTCCCGCGCCATGGCTTCGATCAAAAACGGGCTGCCGGAGCAATAGACGCTGCTGGCCCCCATTTCGAGGGCGCGGAAGCCGGTGCGGATGGCCTCCTCCTGCGTGGCCATGCCATGCGGTGTGCTGCCGGAAAGGAAGGCGGTGGGCGCAGCGGCGACGAGCAGCGGCAGACGCGCCTGCGCCTCTGGAGAGTCAAAACTGCAGCTCATCAGGTCGATCCCGGCGGCCTCGGCTGCGGCCGCCTCCTGCGGTGATTTGACGTGGATGTGCGTGAGGCAGCGCTTGCCTTTGAGCTTACGGAGATCGTGGACGGTGTATTTTTTGCGTGGGCGGACCATGGTGGTCGGAGAATGATGGAGACCTGCGCCGGGCGCAATGCTCAATGGCTCGCGATTGCTTTTTCAGCGGACGGTTGCCAATTCAGGCGCTTCATGACACCCAGAGACATCCCGGCGGA
>CAMAZK010000266.1 GCA_945863205.1 Akkermansia muciniphila
GGCCTCGCTGACGGTCATGTCGAGCACTTCGGCGATGTTTTTGCCCTTGAAGGTGATCTCCAGCGTCTCTGCGCCATAGCGGCTGCCTTTGCAGGCTTCACAGGTCACATAGACATCGGCGAGGAAGTGCATGTCGATCTTGATCGAGCCGTCGCCCTCGCACTTCTCACAGCGGCCGCCGGGCGTGTTGAAGCTGAAGCGTCCGGCGTTGTAACCGCGCACGCGGGCGAGCGGGAGCTGCGCGTAAAGCTCGCGGATCGGCCCGAAGGCGCCGGTGTAGGTCGCGGGATTCGAGCGCGGGCTGCGGCCGATGGGCGACTGGTCGATGACGACGACTTTGTCGAGGTGTTCGAGGCCCGTGATGCTCTCGTGTTTGCCGGGAATGTCCTTTGCATCGTAGAAGTGCCGCCGCAGCGCCCGCATAAGGATGTCGTCCACCAGCGTCGATTTTCCGCTGCCGGACGGTCCGGTGACGCAAGTGAAGCGGCCGAGCGGGAAGGCTACGGTGACGTTTCGCAAATTGTGCTCGGTGGCTCCGTGAATGGTTAAAGAGTTCTCCGTTCGCGGTTCGCAGTTCTCGGTCAAGAGGGTCGGAGGGAGTGCGTTGGCATGGATGCGAACCCGGCCGCTCAGGTAGCCACCGGTGATGGAGTCCGCATTGACGGAGATCTGATCGGGAGTGCCTTGGGCGGTGATTCTTCCGCCGTGGGTGCCCGCAGCCGGGCCGAGCTCGATGATGTGGTCGGCGGCCCGCATGGTGGCCTCGTCGTGTTCGACCACGAGCACGGTGTTGCCGAGATCGCGCAGGCGGAGCAGGGTCTGGATGAGGCGCTCGTTGTCGGAGGGATGCAGGCCGATGCTGGGCTCGTCGAGAACGTAGAGCACGCCGGCCAGGCCAGCGCCGATCTGCGATGCCAGGCGAATGCGTTGCATCTCACCGCCGGAAAGCGTGCCGCTTTCGCGATTGAGCGCCAGGTAGCCGAGTCCAACCTGCTCAAGGAATTCGACGCGCTTCACGATTTCCCGCTGCAACTCGCCCACATACGCCTTCTGCTGCTCGGTGACTTCGAGTCCGTGCATCCACTTGAGCGCGTCGCGGATTTGCAGGGAGGTGAATTCGTGGATGTTCAGATCGAAGCCGGGTTTAAAGTTTAAAGTTTCAAGTTTCAGGTTGGGATCACGAGCGTCGTCCAACTTGAAACTTGAGACCTGAAACTTGGAACTCAACCGAACGGCCAGCGACTGAGGTTTAAGCCGCCTGCCGCCGCATTTCACGCAAGGCTGCGGATTCATCAGCCGCGTCAGATTGGCGCGAAGCATTTCGCTTTCGGCGTTGTCGTAGAGTCGGCGGACCTCGTTCAGCAGACCTTCGAAGGGCTTGGCGACGCTGCGTTTCGTGTCGGACTTTTTCCAACCGGTGTTGATGAGGACGTCTCCGGTTCCATGGAAAAGCGCATCCTTGAAGGCCTGCGGCAGCGCCTTGAAGGGCGCGTCCATCGAGATCTCGAAATGCTGCGCCAGCGCTTCGATGCCGCGGTTGAAGATGACCCGCAGCTTTGGGTGCTTCGCCCACCAGGCCTTGATCGCACCTTTGGCGAGCGATTTCGACTCGTCCGGCACGAGCAGCGTCGCATCCGGCGTCAATGTGGTGCCGGTGCCTTCGCAGGCGGGGCAGGCGCCGGCGTGCGTGTTGAAGGAAAAATGCTGCGGTGTCAGGCGCTCGATCACGTAGCCGGTGCGCGGATTGGCGAACTCGGTGGTGTAGCTGAGGATTTCATCGCTGCCGTCGAGGTTCACGAGGAACTGCACCTCCCGCTCGTTCCAGTGCAGCGAGCTTTCGATGGCCTCCATGAGCCGCTGGCGGGAATCGGTGCGCAACACGAGGCGGTCGATGACGATCTCGACACGATGCTGGCTGCTGGCCGCCGGTTTCAGCGAATCCTCGATCTCCACGATCTCACCGTTCAAACGCACTCGCACGAAGCCCTGGCGCTTCAGTTTTTCAAACAGCGCCCGCGTTGCCGTGCCGTTGGCCTTCGGCTGTGGTGACAAAACGATCACCCGCGTGCCTTCGCCGAGGGCCAGAACCTTGTCAGCGATCTCCGGCGGCGTGCTGCGCTGGAGTTTCTCTCCGGTTTGCGGGTCGTGCGGCTGTCCGGCCACGGCGTAGAGCACGCGCAGGTAATCGTAGATTTCCGTGACTGTGGCGATGGTGCTTCGCGGGTTTGGATTCGAGTGTACCTGCTCGATGGCCACCGCCGGGGAGAGTCCCTCGATGAAATCCACGTCCGGCTTCTGCATCTGATCGAGAAACTGCCGTGCGTAGGCGGAGAGGCTCTGCACGTAGCGGCGCTGGCCTTCGGCGAAGAGCGTGTCGAAAGCCAGGGACGACTTCCCGCTGCCGCTCACACCCGTGAGGACCACGAGTTTGTGGCGCGGGATGTCCACGTCGATGTTTTTGAGGTTGTGCTGCCGTGCACCCCGCACGCGGATCACGTCTTCGGCCATGCGGGGTAGTTGCCGCGTGGGGCAGGGGACTGCAAGCCCAAGAAAAGGACACATCCGGGCGTTGCAGAAGGCGGGGCCGCCGCGCAGGTTGCATTCCCCGGACTTCACCCTAGACTCATCCCGTCATGAAACCCCTCATTGTTATCATCCTGGCTGCGGCCGTCGGTTACGTCGCCTACGAGTATGTTTACCCGCCTTTTGCCGAGGCGATGAAGTTCACCAAGCATGTGGCGCCCGCTCCGAAAAAGAAGGAAGTGGTCGTCGTGGCCCCGAAGCCCAAGCCGGTCGTCAAAGAAGAGCCCAAGCCGGAGCCCGTGCCTGAGATGAAGCCAGAGCCGAAGCCGGAGCCGAAGCCTGAGATGCCGAAGATCCCTGAGCCTCCGCCGCCGGACCCGGATGCCTTCGTTGCTCCCGTCTTCCCCTCGGTGGATGATGTCACGAAAAACTGGACCGCCGTCCCTGCGGGCTTCTTTGCCACGCCGAAGCAGATCACGATCAACAAGGATCTCGAAATCAAAATGCAGATGGGGAAGGCCACCGCCGCCTCGACTTTCAAGACCGGTGCCAAGATTTTCGTCATGGGGCAGCAGGGAGCGGACTTGGTCGTCGGAGCCTCGGCAGGCTCGCCGATGAAAGGCGTGGTCGCGATGGACGACACCGACTTCAAGGAAGTCTTCAGCAAGGCTTACGAGGACATCAAAGTCGTCCGCATCGACCAGGCCCGCAAAGCCCACGAGTACCGGTTGGCCGCTGCGGAACGCGCCAAAAACGCCCCCGCGTCCTCGAGTGCTTCGTCCGGGAGCGCCGGCAACGACAAGCCCGAAAAAGACGCCGACGGCACCTATCCGCTTCTTCTTGCCAGCATGAAGTCCGGCGAGGTCACCGAAATCAAGCCCGACAACATCAAGTCCTGGGGCGATGTCGAGCAGGAGAAGATCGATGGCACCGACTACTGGACCGTGAACGTGAAATACGAGACGCAGACGATGTTCGGCAAGTTCGAGACCGAGGCCCAGGCTCGCATCAAGAACGGTCGCGTCGAAAAATGGGTGTACACCGGCTCGGGCGAAGTCGTCCCGTAAGGCGACCGCCGTCGCCAATGCGAATCCCGGCTGCCGCCGGTGCTTTTCGAAACGATTCTTCAAAGCGGGCGCCAAACGGTGCCCGCTTTCGTATCTTCCGGGCTCTCCATCCTTGACGCCCCGACCTCCCGCCTCATTGACTGCCTTTACCTCATGAAAGTACTCCGCCCCAACGATCCCGGCTATCCAGACGCCGTCGCCGCCCTGAACCGCCGTGCCGAGGCCAGCGATGCCGTGCGCGAAGTCGTCTCCGGCGTGATCAAGGCTGTGCGTGAGCGCGGAGATGCCGCCGTGATCGAACTCGTCGAAAAATTCGACGGCGCCAAGCTCACCCCGGCGCAGATGCGCGTTTCGCAGGATGAGATCGACGCCGCATGGAGCAGCGCCGATCCCACCCTGCGCTCGGCGCTTGAAGCCTCCCACCGTAACGTCGCCGCCTTCGCCAAACGCAGCCTGCGTCAGGACTGGAACGGCACGAACGAGCAAGGCGCGGCGGTGGGCGAGGTGTTTCATCCCTTTGAGCGCGTCGGCTGCTACGTCCCCGGCGGCACGGCGCCGCTCGTCTCCACGGTCATGATGACCGTCGCCATCGCTGCGGCGGCCGGCGTGCCGGAAATCGTCGTCTGCACGCCTTGCGGTCGTGATGGCAGCGTGAATCCGGGACTGCTTGCCGCCTTGAAACTCGCCGGCGCCACCGAGGTCTATAAAATCGGCGGATCGCAGGCGATCGCCGCTCTCGCCTTTGGCACGGAGACGATCCGCCCTGTCGTGAAAATCTTCGGCCCCGGCAACAGCTACGTCGTGGAGGCGAAGCGCCAGGCATTCGGTGTCGCTTCCATTGATCTGTTGCCCGGTCCCAGCGAGGTGCTCATTCTTGCCGACAAGTCCGGCAATCCCGCCTTCATCGCCGCCGACATCCTCGCCCAGGCGGAACATGGGAAGGACAGCATGGCCGGATTCCTCACCGATGACGCCGCGCTGCTCGACGCCGTCGTCGCCGAGGTCGATTCACAGTCGAAAACGCTCAGCCGTCAGGCCCAGCTCGCTCCCGTGCTCGAAAAAGGTGTGTTCTGCCTGCTCGTGCCGAGCTTGGAGGAAGGCGCACGCCTCGTGAATGAATTTGCACCGGAGCATCTCTCCCTCATCACCACGCGGGAAGAAGTCATCCTGCCGATGATTCGCACGGCAGGCGCCATCTTCCTTGGCAATCACTCGCCCGTCGCCGTGGGCGACTTCCTCGCCGGACCCAGCCACACGCTGCCCACGGGCGGCTCTGGGAAGTCCTTTCCAGGCATCACGGCGGACATGTTTCAGCGCCGCACGAGCATCATCCGGCTGGACCGCGAGAGCTGCGCAAAGTCCGAACCCGTCGTCAGCGCCTTCAGCCAGGTCGAAGGCCTGGATGCGCATGGCCGCTCCGTTTCCATCCGCTGCTCATGAGACGCCTTGCCTTTCTCATCGCCATCGCCTTCGCTCTCGCTTCCTGCGGCAAGGAAGCGGTCAAGCCGGAGCCAAAAAGCGAGACGGCCCCGAAACCGGCTGCCGCTCTGGAAAAGAAGGAGAAACCGGAGATCTCGGTCCCTCAGGGCGATCTGCCGAAAATGGAACCCGAGAAGGCCAAATTCATCGCCGTGCCCAGCACCCCGAAAGATCCAGAGATCAAAAAGGCCGGAAAGCCCGCAGTCGAGGCCAAGAAGTGAATCGTCAGGCCGGGCGGTGACAGCTTCAGCAAAGTAGCCATCTTGCTCCCGCAAGATGAGCTGGACGCTCCCACAGGCTCGCAGCCCCTCTCGCCGGGGCTGGATGACCTTCAGCTCTACAAATCACGCTGGAATCCGGATCTCCAGCCACTGAGTCGTTGCATCGACCGGTGTCACCTCGCGTGACTTTGCGTCCATGCTCGCTGGCAGCAGCGCGAAGTCGCCGGCATTCAAAGTCACACCGCCCACGCGGATCGCGCCTCCCACCACGGCCAGCGTCACGCATTCACCGGTGGTGCCGACGGCTCCGGCCTCTCTGCGCAGCCGCACATCAAAGAACTCGCACTTCACCAGCGTGCCGTCGGCTTCGATCGTCTGGACGCCCGGCTCGAAATCCGTGAAGTCGATGCTCTCCAGCGATTCCTGCACGTGCAGCGCCCGCGGCTGGCCGTCGAGGCCGACGCGGTTCCAATCAAAGACGCGGTAGGTCGTGTCGCTGTTCTGCTGGATCTCGTAGATCAGCAGGCCCGCGCCGATGGCATGAATGCGTCCGCTTGGAATGAAAAGGCAGTCGCCTGTGCGCGCCTCGATGACATGCACCACCTCGGCCAGCGTGCCGTTTTCCAGCGCGGCCTCGAAATCCATGCGCGTCACGCCTTCTTTGAGGCCGGCATAGATCTTTGCGCCCGGATCGGCATGCGCGATGAACCACATCTCCGTCTTTGGCTCTCCGTTCAGCTCGACCGCCTTGTCCGCCGGCGGATGCACCTGGATGGAAAGGTCGTCGCAGGCGTCGAGAATCTTCATCAGCAGGGGGAAACGCTCCGAATCAGGGGCCCCGGCGCCAAAAACCGCCGCGCGATGATGCGTCCATAGTTCGTGCAGTGTCATGCCGTTCGCCGTCGTGCTCTGGGCTTCAGGCCGGTCGGAGACGGACCAGGCCTCGCCATAGGGATTCGTGGTGTCCGGGAGCGTCTGGCCGAGCAGGGTCTGCATTCGGCGGCCTCCCCAGACGCGGGTTTGATGGATCGGGTGGAAGCGGATGGGTTCGTTGAATGTCATGTGCGAAGTATCGCGTTTGATCATCCCCTCCCACAATTCAAAAAATGGGTGGATTGACAACCTGCCATTCGCCACTCTCAGCCCGTGAACATCGCCGACGCCAGCTTCATTCAATCATTACGGGAAGTCCTGTCCCCGGAACGCGTGCTGACCTCTGACGAGGATCTGGTGCCCTACAGCTTCGACGGCACCGCCGCTCTCAAGCAGCGTCCCGGAGTCGTGGTTTTTCCGCTCACGACGCTGGAAGTCGCCGCCTGCGTAAAACTGGCCCGTGATCGCAGCATACCGGTCGTCACGCGCGGTTCAGGCACCGGTTTGAGCGGTGGCAGCGTGCCGCTGAGCGGCTGCCTCGTGATCTGTCTGGTGAAGATGGACAAGCTCATCGAGGTCGATGAGAAAAACCTCACGCTGCGTGCGCAAAGCGGCGTCATCACCAAGGAGATCGACGACGCCTGCGCCAAAGTGGGCCTCTTTTACCCGCCTGACCCCGGCTCGATGAAAATCTCGACGATCGGCGGCAACGTGGCCGAAAATTCTGGCGGATTGCGCGGCCTGAAATACGGCGTGACGCGGGATTACGTCATGGGCATCGAAGTCGTGCTGCCGGACGGCACGCAGACCTTTCTCGGCAACAAATGCGTCAAGGACGTGGCCGGTTATTCGATGAAGGACCTTTTCATCGGCAGCGAAGGCACGCTCGGAATCATCACGGAGGTCAT
>CAMAZK010000267.1 GCA_945863205.1 Akkermansia muciniphila
GGACGGCCGGATGTCGCAAACGGACGGCCGGATGTCGCAAACGGACGGCCGGATGTCGCAAACAGACGGCCGGATGCCGCAAACGGACGGCCGGAAAACGACGTCAGTGTGCAACAAATTGACAAACTCCCGGTCATCTCATCTCAGCCACGACCCAATCGCGCCGCCTGTCCGCGCCACCCGCCACCGACCTCCCGGCAGGTTCGTTTTGGCCTCGGGCTGCTGGGAACGGATGGATTTGAGCCGATTGTCAGACGCTGATCTCAAACCTCAGCGTGGGCGGATCGGGATGAGTCGGAGAGAGACGTTCCGGCCTCGGCGACGAGCTCTCCGCACTCGCGGAATAGCTTTCCGGACTCGGGGAACGATTTCCCGAACTCGGGGAACGGCTTTCCGAACTCGGGGAGCGGCTTTCCGGACTCGCGGAACGGCTTTCCGGACTCGCGGAACGGCTTTCCGAACTCGGGGAGCGCCTTTCCGAACTCGGGGAGCGCCTTTCCGGACTCGGGGAACGGTTTTCCGGACTCGGGGAACAGCTTTCCGAACTCGGGGAGCGGCTATCCGGACTCGGGGTACGCCTTTCCGAACTCGGGAAACGGCTTTCCGGACTCGGGGAGCGGCTTTCCGGACTTGGAAAACCATTTTCCGAGGAGGGGAAATGACTTTCCGAGTCCGGTTTCTTTAATGAACATGACCAACCATAATAACCAGACAACACCTGCCGTGTCTGCTGGTAGGACCCTGGCGCTCGAAATCTGGGGGAAATCACCTCAGGCTGGAACAAACAGACAACCGACCGGCCATCGCCTCTCAGCCACGTCCCCATCGCCCCGCCTGTTCGCGCGACCCGCCCCGACCTCCCGGCGTGCTCGTTCCGGCCGGGGCGCGGACCTCCGAGTCCGCAGCGGGTCGTCAGCCAATAGCGTGAACTCATCGGGTCTTCGCTGCCGCAAGCAGGGTGAACCTCGATGTGGCGAAGGTGCAGGGCGAAAGCGGGGCGCAAGGTGCCTGCGGAGTGCCGCGGGCTCGGAGGCCCGCGCTCCGGTCCCGGCGTGCGCGCTGGGTGGAGCGCGAGTGTGTCGCAGACCACTCGCCTGTTGCATCGCCGCTGGCGGGGAAGAGTCACCTCGAAACAGGCGAGTAGGCTGCGCCATACTCGCGCTCCGTGCGGCGAAGTTGAAGGGCGAAGGCGGAGCGTTAGGTGTCAGCGGAGTGCTGCGGGCTCGGAGGCTCGCGCTCCTGTCCCGACATGCCCGCTGGGTGGAGCGCGAGTGTGTCGAAGACCACTCGCCTGTTGGAGCGCCCAGCGGGAACGAATCACCTCGAAACAGGCGAGTAGGCTGCGCCATACTCGCGCTCCGTGTGGCGAAGTTGCAGGGCGAAGGCGGGGCGTTAGGTGCCTGCGAAGTGCTGCGGGCCGCGCTCTGCTCACAGATCCTCAAACGCGGCGCGGTACGTCTCCGGGTGGCGGGCGCTGTGCAGCAAGGCTCCGAAGTAGAGCAGATCGTCCTCCACCAGATAATAGATGATGTAGGGGAAGCGGCGGACGAGGCAACGGCGCACACGCCCCTCCAACACACGCCAGCGCAACGGATCGGCGGCAATCTCCAAGCAGGCGCTTTCCACGGTCTGCACAAACCGGCGGCCCAGTTCTTTGCCCTCGGCGCTGTAGCGCCCGGTGATGCAGCACAGCTCCGCCTGGAAGTGCTCCGAATACACCACCTTCATGCCACAAGCGCCTTGGCAGCCGCAAACACCTCGTCGTGGCTCAACCCGCGCTCACGCCCGGCTTTGAACGCCTCAAAGCGCCGCTCCACCTCGGAGGCGATGGTCGAGTCGTTCTCCCACTGCGCCGGCAAATCCGCGTCCACGGTTTCCCAGATGATTTCCGCCAGGAATCGCCGCTCCTCGGTGGGAAGACGGGCAGCTTGAGCAAAGAGTTCTTGGGTAGCCATGATGCAGGATGGTAACGGATCGTCCTTGGAATGCCAAGCGTGGAATAGGCAGCCTTAAAACGTGAGCCGGGCTGGCAGCATCTCCTCCAGCAGATCGGCCTCGGCGCTCAACGGTTTCAGCACCTTCCCAAGCTGCAACGGAGCCAGATCGAAGGCGCTGCGTTGCTTCTTCGAATGGCGAACGCGTAACGAGTGGATCAGCCGCTCCAAATGCGAAAGCTCGCCCGCCGCCAGATGCTGAACGGCCATTTCGATTTCTGCGAGAGTGCTCATGTGGCAAAACTATGCTTTCTGGGTTTTGCGGCAAGCAATCTGCCCTGAGTCACGACACAATCGCACCGCCTTTCTGCGCCGCCCGCCCCGACCTCTTGATGTGCCCGCTTCGGCCGGATTTTCGAAAGCGGGCACAAGAAAAGGCTCTTCGTCCCGTTGGCTTTCTGTCCACGGCGCGTCTCCTTCAACCAACCAAGTCCACGATGAAAACCACCTTCCTGCTCCCGATCCTCCTGCTCACCCTCGGCATCAGCCAAGTGCAGGCCGACACCTTTGATTCCCGTGCCGTGCTGGGAATGACTTCCGGCGTCAGCGTGGATGCGGCGGTCAAGCGCGGGAAGGCGGACAACAAGCGAGTGCTGGTGTTCGCGCTCGACGACAAGAAGACCAGCAACGCCTTCCACATCAAGGGCATGCTGGAGTTCGAGGAGACCAAGAAGCTGGTGAAGGAGAACTTCCTGATTGTCGTCACGGACTTCAAGAACAAGAACGTGCGCGACCACTTGGCGAAGGAACCCACGGACCGGCCGATGTACCTGCTGTTGAACACCGACGGCACGCTGGCCCAGAAGGGCGTCACCGCCATGGGTGGCGCTGCGGGGAACAAACTGCTCAAGGACTGGACGGGGAAATAAGGGGATCATCTCCTCTCAGCCACGTCCCAATCGCATCGCTTGCCCGCGCCACCCGCCCCCGACCTCCCGGCGTGCTCGTTCCGGTCGGAGCGCGGACCGCCGAGTCCGCAGCGGGTCGTCAGCCGATGACGTGAACTCATCGGGGCCTCGCTGCCGCAAGCAGGGTGATTCTCGATGCGGCGAAAGCGGGGCGGGAGGTGCCTGCGGAGTGCTGCGGGCTCGGAGGCCCGCGCTCCGGTCCCGGCGTGAACGCTGGGTGGAGCGCGAGTGTGTCGCAGACCACTCGCCTGTTGGAACGCCCGGAGGGAACAAATCACCTCGAAACAGGCGAGTAGGCTAAAGCCATACTCGCGCTCCGTGTGACGGAGTTGAAGGGCGGCCCGGAGCGCAAGGTGTCAGCGGAGCGCTGCGGGCTCGGAGGCCCGCGCTCCGGTCCCGGCGTGCTCGCTGGGTGGAGCGCGAGTGTGTTGAAGACCACTCGCCTGTTGGATTGCCCGGCGGGGACGAATCGGCGGAGTCGTTGCGCGATGGCGGGGAGGTGTTGGGGCTTGCAGGGCGTTCTCTTTGCGCTCCCTTGCGGCCCGTGGAGAGCGAGAGGTTCGCGCCATGGCCGGCCTTCCTCCATGAAACCCTTTGTACTACTCGCCGAAGCGCGCACACCCGACGGCGCGGAACTGACGCTGCATGCGCATGACTCGCACTTTTATCTGCGCGTGAACCGTCAGCCGCTGATGGGCACCAATGCGTCGGAGTCGGAGAAGGTGCTGGCGGAGCTGGCCTGCGCACGGCTCTGCGCCAGGGACGACGTGCGGGTGCTGATCGGCGGGCTGGGCTTCGGCTTCACCCTGCGGCGGGTGCTGGAGCGCGTCGGGAAAAAGGCCAGCGTGCAGGTGGCGGAGCTGCTGCCGGAGGTGGTGGCGTGGAATCGCGAGCATCTGAGCACGGTGAACGGCCTGCTGCTGGCGGACCCGCGGGTCGAGGTGTGCATCGATGATGTTTTTCAAGTGATCGCACGCTCACCGGCGGCGCACTTCGACGCGATCCTGCTGGACGTGGACAACGGCCCCGTGGCGATGGTGCAGGACGGCAACGCGCGGCTTTACCAGGCGGAAGGGCTGGCCGCCATCACGCAGGCGCTGAGGCCGAAGGGGCGCGCGGCTTTCTGGTCGGCGAGCACGGATCAGGCCTTTGCCAAACGGCTGGGCAAGGCGGGCTTCAAGGTGGACATCGTCGCTGCGAAAGCCTACCCGCAGGCGAAGCGCAAGACGCACACGATCTTTGTGGCGGACCGGAGGGGATGAGACGAGGCCCGGGGCTGATCAATCCGTGATTTCTTGACCACCACCCGACGGCGCAGACGACTCGGCGCCCCCTTTCATGTCCGGCAGCGAATCGATGTAGAGCGCCTCGACTTTTTCCCGCGCCCAGGGCGTGCGGCGGAGGAAGGTGAGGCTGGACTTGATGCTGGGATTCCAGTTGAAGCAGTTGATCGGGATCATGCGCCCGAGCATCTCCCAGCCATAGTGATCGACGAGCTGCGTGACGATCATTTGGAGGGTGATGCCGTGAAGCGGGTTCTTGGGGCCGGCGGCGTGCATGGGGGTCAGGAGAGACGATTCATTCTTCCGGGATCTCGCCCAAATTCGCCGCTTTGACAACCTTCGCCTGCGCTTTGGCATCGAGGGTGCCCGTCTTGACGTAGTCGCCATCAAAATACGCCCGCGCACCGTGATAGTAGCCGGTGTTGGCACCGATGATCTCCAAGCGCCGGTCACGCAGGATGAAGCTCAGGTTGGTCTCAGGATCGCCGCCCTTGTCCCCGCGCCCCTTGTCGCTGAACCAGCCGATGTGCTCGTTCCATGCCGCGACGCCCGAGAGGCCGCCGACGTGCGAGGTGGGACCGCGCACGCATTCCATCACGAAATGAAGGCGTCCTTCAGCCTCCACGATGCCGATGCGGCCGCCGTGACTGTCGGTCCATACTCCGGTGAGCGTCTCGTCAGGTGCCCATTCACGCACCAGGCCCCGCAGCCACGCGGTGCGGTCATCCGCCATTGAAGCGGCCGCTTCAAGGTACTCCGGAGCGTCGAGCGGCAGTTCACCCTGAAAGCTGGCGCCGGTGTACATCGGCGAACGCGCGAGGTAGTCGCGATGCGCAACCCACGCGCGCTGATCTTCCTTGAGCTTGTTGAACTCCGGCTCCGGCAGCGCGGATTTTGCCGCAGCCCAGGCATCGTTCAGCGCTTTGTCCGCTTTGTCGTGAGCCGCCTTTGCCTGCTTCAGGGAAAGCGGCGCATCCTGCGCGGTGGCGACGGTGCAGACGAGCAGAGAGATGAGAAGAAACACGCTTCGCATGAAGCGAAGCATAGTCTTCACTTTCTCCATGTCCAAAAGCGTTTCAGAACGATGACAAGACCGAACACGGCGACGATCAGGGCCATGAGCCGCCAGTCGGACTTCACCGGAGGTTCCATCGCGGGCTCGGCGGCCTCGATCTTCACCGTCTGTGGCAGCAGGTCGGCGATCTCGCTCAGCTCAGGCAGTTTCTGGCCTGGCACCGCCTGCTCCTGGACCATCTTTTTCCAATCCACCGCCATGACGATGTCCACGCCAGGATTCTGCTCCTTCACTTGGCAGGAGCAGGAGCCGATCAGGAACTGCGCGGCACTGTCCACGGTCTCGACGCGAATCCCCTTCCCCACCAGCGCGTAAAGCACGCGGCCCTGGCCGAAGATGGGAAACGCGATCGGCTCGTCGAACTCGCGCAGGTCGGACTCGCTGGCGAGCAGCATGGCCACGAAGGCCGCCTCCGCCGGATCATCGCGCTTCACCTTCAGAGTGGAAAAGGCCAGGCGCAGGCCATCGCCCGGAATGGAAACCAGGCCGTTCTTGACGTCCTGCTGATCCAGCGCGGGCAGTTCCATGACGCCGGAGAGGTAGTCGAGCCGTTCGTCGAGGAACTTTGCCGCTTCGGCATCCTTCGCCGCATCCCCGCTCTCCAGCAGCACCCACACCGCGCTCTCGCCATTGCCCAGACGTTCGGCGATTTCCTTTCGCGCCGGTGAATCGACGAGCCGCGCCGCATTCTCCGCGCTGTAGTCCGCCGTCCAGATGACATCGTCATTCCGCATCGACGCTGGCTGGCGCAGCTCGATCTTTTTCGTGTCCTTTTCCTGCACGCTGAAATTGCCATCGAGCTTCACGCCCGCAGGCACCGTCACGCGATACGGATCCGCCGCCCAATGCTCCAAGGCATAGCGAAACACCGGCACCGAGCATGCGAAGGCGGAGGTGGCGGCGAGAAGGAAGAGAACGATGCGAGACTTCACCCCTGAAGATCACGGCCACTCGGCGGCTTCTTGCAAGAGGCTTCTCAAAGCGACGCGCTCATCGGAGTTCATCTCCAGCAGCCAGACCGTCGTGCGCCCTTTGTCTGTGAGGCCGCGAATGCGCGGACCGTCGATCTGGAAGTGCTGGCTCCAGTCATCCTCACGAGGATGGAAAAGACAGGTCAGCGCACTGGTGTCAGGATCCAGACTGGTAAGGTTGGTGCCTTTCAGCAGATTGCAGAGCTGACAGGCGAGCGCCAGATTCCCCTCCTCATCGCTGCCGCGATGCTGCAGAGCAATGATATGCTCTACGTGGAAGATGCGAGACGGTTCGTGCTCCTGCCTGAGGCGACAGTATTCACAGCGATACTCCGCCCGTTCCCGCACGAACTGCCGCAACCGGGAATCCATCACGCCGCCTTTGCTTGTCGCCTCAAATAAAGCCGTGCCTGGGCCTGAAGGATTGACATCACGGAACCAGATCGCACCCATGATTCGTACTCACGCCGTTCCTCGGGCGTCAGCGTTCCTTCATTCGCCTTGGCTGCCAGCGCCTCCATCCGGGCTTCCTCCAGAGGATCGGTGCGTAACTCGGCGAGCATCCTGGCCCCCTCCGCAGTGAGAAAGGGATTCGCCGGATCGAAAAGACGGTCGAGCGATGAAAAGGCTGTCTTCATAGGGGAACCTGTCATGACTCCAATCTTCCCGCAAGTCGTGAAAATCGCGAGCCGGCGGCGTTTTAGTCCGACCATGCGCCCGCTTCTGCTTCTCCTAGCCCTTTCGTCCGCTCACGCCGACTGGCCCACCTACCTTCACGATGCCTCCCGCGTCGGAGCCACGACCGAAGCGATTCAACTG
>CAMAZK010000268.1 GCA_945863205.1 Akkermansia muciniphila
ATCTGGATGGCGCGTGAGCACCTCTTTTTCGATCGCGGCCATCAACTCCTGCTTGTTCGTCGGCAGGCCGGGGCCTTTGGGCCATTCCTCGATGGGGGTGTAGAAGATATAGAAGTCGGTTTCGTTGGGAGGCATGGGGTCGGTGGCGACCTCGCTGGTGCCGATGCGCGTGAAGATGCGCGTGGTCATCGGGAACTTCTCCCGCACCATTTTGCCCAGCTCGAGGTCCTGAAGCAGCGACTCATGCAGGTTCATGCCGACCTTGCGGTAAACCATGCCCGATATGGAGCCTTCATCGAGTTTTGGCACGAACTCGGAGCCGAGCGAGGTGAAGCGTTGGCCGCAAAAGGCGAAAAAGCCGATGGCGGCAAGCGCGACGAGCCAGCGCAGCTTCAGCGTGAGGCGCAGCAGCGGCTGCACGAGACGGTTCAGCCACACGATCATGAAGTTTTCCTTCTCGGCGATGTTTCCACCGAGGAAGTAGGAGCAGAGCACCGGCATGAGCGTGAGCGCGAGCAGCAGGGCGCCGACGAGCGAGAGAATCACGGTCACAGCCATTGGGCGGAACATTTTCCCCTCGATGCCAGTGAGCGTCATGATGGGCAGATAGACGACGGTGATGATCAAAACGCCAAAAAAGGTCGGGCTGGCGATCTGCTTGCTGGCGGCGAGCACTTCGCGGCTGCGCTCCTCGCGTGTCAAAACACGACCGAGGTGGTGCTGCTTCATCCCGAGCCTGCGGACGATGTTTTCGACCATGAAGATCGCGCCGTCGATGATGAGTCCGAAATCGAGAGCGCCGAGGCTCATCAAGTTCGCCGACCAGCCGCCCTGCACCATGCCGCAGGCGGCAAAAAGGAAGGAGAGCGGTATGGCGATGGCGACGATGAGCGCGGCGCGGAGATTTCCGAGCAGCACGAGCAGCACAAGCACGATGAAGATCGCCCCCTCGCCGAGATTTTTCTGAACCGTGCCGACAGTGGCATCCACGAGGTCGCTACGGTCATAGACAATGGTGATGTCCATGCCGGGAGGCAGTTTTTCGCGTATTTCATCGAGCCTTGGTTTCACGCGCTGGCACACCACGCGGGCGTTCCCGCCCATGAGCATCATCACCGTGCCGAGCACGACCTCCTCGCCGTCCATGGTGGCCGCACCACCGCGGAATCCGGCTCCCCACTGCACTTTGGCCACGTCCTCGACCTTCAGCGGCTGCACCGCCGCGCCGAATTTCACCGGCAGCTTGGCGATTTCCTCAGCCGTGCTCACACGTCCGACGCTGCGCACGGTTAGCTGCTCGCCATCTCTGCTGATGACGCCACCACCGGCGTTTTCAACGTTGCCACGGATAATGTCGGCCAGTTCGCCTACAGTGATATTTGCGGCCTTCAGTTTATCGATCATTGGCTCGACAGTGACTTGACGCTGGTGACCGCCGTTGCTGTTGATCTCGGCCACGCCTTGGACGGTGCGTAGCATGGGCTTAACGACATACTCGTGCGTCTCCCACAGGCGCATGAGGCCTTCACGTTCATCCTCGGGCTTGTCTTTGGCTTCCTTCTTCCAATGAACGGTGTAGTAGAAGATTTCGCCGAGGCCGGTGCTGATCGGGGCGAGGCTGAGCTCGCTGCCCGGTGGCAGTTCCTGCATGATGGCGGTGAGCCTTTCGCCCACGAGCTGGCGTGCACGAAAGATGTCCGTGCCATCTTCAAATTCGACCGCGACCTGGCTGAGGCCGAACTTGGTGATAGAACGCGAGTCGAGCACGCCGGGCATGCCCGCGAGTGACATTTCGATGGGCCGCGTGACGGCGCGTTCGGATTCCTCCGGCGCGAGGGCGGGCACATTGACGTTCACCTGCACCTGCGGGCCGGTCAGGTCCGGCACCGCATCAATAGGCAGATGAGTGAGGGCGAAGATGCCTATGGCCAGCAGGCCGAAGGTGCCCAGCAAGACAACGGCACGCTGCCGGATGGAGAATTCGAGAAGAAGATTGAGCATATGAATCGGGTGGGATGTGGCGGACGAGCACGCGCGAGCGTTTTGGAGTGCTCCAGATTGCTGTAGCTTTTCGCGGGGTGGCAAACCTGACGAGAGCGTCGGTAGGCCAGCGTAATCCAGGACTCCGTTGCGGCCTCGATTACTGGAGCTTGGTGCCTGTGAGCTGCTCAAGCTGGAGACGTGCATCGACGGCACCGAGTTGGGACTCCAGAACGGCATGGACGCTCTCCATGTACTGCTGCTGAAGCTCGGTGTAGGTCGAAAGTGGCAACGCGCCGAGACGGTAGTGCTCGTCGGCCTCGGAAGCGGCTTTGCGCAAGCTGTCGAGCGTATCGGAGGGCCATTTGGCGAGTTCTTCTACGTGGATACGATAGTGACTGGCCTGCGCTGCGACATCGCGCTCGAGTTGGCGCATCTGCGCAGTGAGCATGACCTCCGCCTGAACTTCTTTGGCCTTGGCAGTGTCGATGGCACCCTTGTTGCGGTTCCAAAGTGGCAGAGGGATGGAAATGTTAATTCCTACCTGCATTTCACGCGTTTCGTTCTGCTGCCGTTGGGCGAAGGGCGAGACCGTGATCGAGGGCCAGCGCTCGTTTTTGGCTAAGCTCACCTCGTAGCCCTGTTGTTGCACATCCAGGATGCGGGCACGGAGGTCGAAGTTGTTCTGACGCGCTTGCGACAGGAGAGATTCGAGTGCAGGCGGCGGATTGAGTGTGATTTGTTCCATCTGGAGTTCAAGCGCGTGCTCGGGCTTTTCACCGAGAAGTTGGTTCAGCTCGAAGCGGGCTGTTGCTAGCTCGTTTCGGGCTGTGGCAGCCGCAGCGCTCAGATTGAGAGCATTCGCCTGGATGATTCGTGCCTCAAGTCGTGGTGCCGCGCCGGCTGGATCGCGCTGCAGCAGCACTGCGGCAAGAGACTGATAGCGTTTTGCGACCTCTTCGGCGGCCTTCGTTTGCTCCTGCGCAGCTATCAGCTTCCATGAGATGGTGCGCACATGGGCGGAGAGGGCGGCGCGGAACTGCTCGACCCCGAGTTGGGCCAACTCGATGTCTTTTTGTGCAATTGCTTTGCGCAGGGAGAGGCGTCCGGGCCACTCGAAGGTCTGCGTTAGCTGCACGGCCCATGTCGGGCCGTCGGTCACATTGTTGGTAGCGAGGTCACGGATGCGCCAGTTGCCGACGCCGGTCATGAGATCGGGGTTTTGGATCTCGCCAGCCTTGGTCTTGCCACCTTGGGCGGCAGCGATTTGCGCTTCGTAATAGCGGAGCTCAGGGTGCGTGGCGATGGCCTTTTGAACGAGGGAGCGAACGGAGACGGTTGCTGCTTGGCCGATGGTGGGTTGCAGAAGAAGAACAGAGTAACAGAATAGAATGGATTTTAAGTACATGACGCGTTGAGTTTTGAAGAATGGATAACCACAGGCGACCGCCGCGCATCGAGCGTGCGAATGACGGTCCATGGCCCTTTGTGGGCCTGAGTAGTTTCAAAACTCAACAGAGCATGATGGTCTTCCCGGCCTTCAAGGCGAGGCCGGGTGACCATGCTGGTGCATTTATTCTCCTAATCGAAACCAACTCCCGCGGGCCTGTCACCCTTGGGAATGCCTGCAGGCAGCTCTGAGAGGGCTGGTCCGTTCGCTGGTGCACAACTATTCCTTGCAGGCTGCGCGAGACGACATCCACAGTCTTGAAGGCCAAAACGTGGTCAGATCCGTAGGCCGTCTTCGGCGTGGCGAAAACCATCAGGAGGTCGCACAAAAGATCGTGGGCTTTGTGCTGGGCAAGCACGTCCTCGTGTGACAGCACGACGGTAAGTTCGCCACTGGGGGACGCGCATACATTTACCCGATGTGAGCCGTCATACTTGGCAGCACCAAGACAGAAAGCTGGTGCCAAGCCATGACTCGAGAGCAGCCAACCTAGCAGCAGGAACAAGTGAACGACCCGCTTCAGCGGATGGCTTTCACGAAAATGTCGTCTGAGGGGCATGGCGGGCAGTCGAATTTTGAGATCATGAAGTGGGTTTGTGACGGCTTCAAGGGGCACTTCGCGGGACCTATGTCACTCCACGCACAGACCGAATCAGGAGCGTTGTGCAAGCTTGCGCCTTAGCCTGCGCAGAAGCTCTTGATTTCCCTCCAGCTCCTCCATCAGCAGGGTCAGCACGTCGAGCGTCTGACGGCTGATGTGATGCTCCATGCCTTCCACGTCTTCATGCACGGTCTTCGGGTCCAGGCCGAAACCCGCCAGCAGGCGGGTCAGCACCTCGTGACGGCGTGCGATCTCCGCACCCACCTCCCCGCCTTTCTCGGTCAAGACGACGCCCCTGTAGCGCTCGTAGATCACGAAGCCCTCGGCGTCGAGCCGTTGGATCATGTTCGTCACGCTGGCCTGCGAGATGCCGAGGTTCTTTGCGATGTCCACGACTCGGGCATAGCCCTTCGAGGCGATCAGATTGTGAATCTGCTCCAGATAGTCCTCGATCGCGGGCGAATGGACGTGGGCGGTGGTTTCCGGGCGCTTGGCGGGCATGCTTTGTCAGAGCTTGGACCGTACATTAAATGATTCATATTTAAAAATGCATTGCGACTACTTTGGCCGCAGATCGCCGCCAGCCGATAGAATTTCGGAAAACCAGGGCGCTCCTCGGCCCGTCGCCACGCTGAGAAAGAACCCTTGTAGATCCTCGTCGGCAACAGAGTCCACAGGCGGGCCGGAGTCTGGGTGATGAAAGTTAGTCTGGGCTAATCTTTACTCTTGCGACGTGAGGACGGCACACACATATAGGTCGGACTAAAATTGCTTTGCACATGAATACCTGCCTCTTGCTGATTCGACTGCCTGCCGCCGTCCTCCTTCTCTCGCTGGCGTCCGTTTCGATCTTGCGAGCGCAGGAGGCCGAGACCCTTGAGGAGGTCGTGATCACCGGCACGGGCACGCCGCGCGGGCTGAAGGACACAGCCGTGCGCACCCAGGTCTTCGATCGGGAGGAGCTGCGCCAGGTGCGCGCCGTGACCCTGGCCGAGGCGTTGGAGTACAATCCCGGCCTGCGCATGGAGTCCACCTGCCAGAACTGCAGCGCTCCGGAGGTGCAGATGCTCGGCCTGCAGCAGCGCTATGTCAGCGTGCTGGCCGACGGCATCCCGAATTTCACCGGCCTGGCCGCCGTGTATGGCCTGGAGCAGATTCCCTCCGCCCTCGTCGAGCGCATTGAGATCGTCAAGGGCGGCGGCTCCGCGCTTTACGGGCCGGGCGCGGTGGCCGGCGTCATCAATGTCATCCCGCGAGAGCCGGAAATCTCCGGTGGCGAGATCAACCTCGGCTACGAACACCTGGAAAACCAACTCGACGCCGGCCAGCCGACGGGCTCTACCGTTTTTCACTTCGTCAGCCACGACGGCGGCTATGGCGTCACCCTGCACGGCATGAGAGGATACAACGCCGCCGTGGACCGGAACAAGGACGGCTTCAGCGATATCGCCCGGCGCGATCTGTGGGCCGGCGGCTTGCGCGCTTGGTGGCGGCCGGATGACACGGCGAAACTCACGCTCGATTACCTGGCCACCTCCGAGGACCGGCGCGGCGGCAGCAACGACCTCGACGCGCCGCCGAACAGTGTGCTCATCGCCGAGGAAATCCAGACGCTGCGCCAGGTGCTCACGCTCGGCTGGACGCAGGAGGTGGGGGACAGCTTCGACTTCCGTTTTTCCTACTCGCTGAGCGATGTAGCTCGGGAGAGCTACTACGGCGGCGAGGCCACGCTCGGCAGTGGCGATCCCGCCAGCCCGTTCTTTGATCCCGCCTGGACGCCGCAGCTCGGCTTTGGCACCACGGACAACCGCCTGCATCTGTTTGACAGCGCCTTCAACTGGAAGCCTGCCGAGGGCCACATCGCCACCCTCGGCCTGCAATACCGGAACGAAATCATCGAGGACACTCAAATCGCTCTCGGGCGCGCCTTTCGCGATCACTATGAAAACCTCGGCATCATGCTCCAGCATGACTGGACGCCCTCCAAGCACTGGAATCTCGTCTATGGCACGCGCGTGGACTTCCACTCCGAACTGGAGGACTTCGTGCTCTCGCCGCGTGTCGCCGTCAAATACGCGCCCACAGAGCGCTTCCGTATCCGCACAGGGTGGTCCACCGGTTTCCGTGCGCCGGAGACTTTTGACGAGGATCTGCACATCAACAACGTCGGCGGCCAGCTTCAAAGCATCACACTGGCGCAGGGCCTGCGCGAGGAGCGCTCGATGACCGTCTCCCTGGCGCCCGAGTGGGAGGTCACCGAGCGCGTGCGTGTGGAGATGAATCTCTACCACACCTGGCTGCGGGACACTTTCATCAATGTCGAAACTGACAACCCCGCCACGCCTAACATTCTGGAATTCACCAAGCGCAACGGCGGCAGCTCGGCCGTCTATGGTGGGGAGCTGGCGGTCTTCCTCGACTTTGAGCCCTTAACGCTCGACCTCAGCTACACCGAGCAGCGCGGCTATTTCGACAGCACGCAGACTCTGCTCGGCTCCGGTGCACCGGGGGACAATCTCATCCTCAGCGACCGCTACACCCGTCTGCCGGAGCGCTTCGGCGTGGTGCGCGCCAACTACGACGCGGGTTGGGCCGAGTTTTTCCTGGCCGGGCGTCTCACCGGCCCCATGCTCGTGCCTCACATCGTCACGGACAACGCCGGCGCTCAGGTGCGCAATGAGCTGAACCGCACGCGCAGCTTTTTTACCCTGGACATCGGCATGACGAAAAGATTTCAGCTTGAGGCGGGCCGCGTGCTCACCGCCAGTCTCGGCGTGAAAAACCTCTTTGATGATTTCCAAGACGATTTGGATCGCGGCCCATTCCATGATTCAACGTATATTTACGGTCCGCGACAACCGCGCATGATCTATGTTGGCCTGAAGTATGAATTCTGATCCTCGATGAAAATTCTCCGACTCCCCATCCCCAACTGTGCCGTTTTTGCCACCTTGGCAGTCTTTCTCCTCACCTCCTGCGGACCTTCCGCCGGGAGGTCAAAAACCGGCC
>CAMAZK010000269.1 GCA_945863205.1 Akkermansia muciniphila
GGCCGAAGCCGTATTCGTAGCTGGTGCCGGGCTGGAAGGCCAAAGGCGTCTTGATCAGCGATGCGACATACGATTTGAGCGAGATCGCTCCGTCGGTCGGTTTGCGTGGCGGAAAGGCGATGCCTGCCGTGTGCGAGAGCAGCATGCGCAGCGTGATGGGTTTTTCCGGTTTCGCGCCGCCTTCGACGGTCACCTTTGCGAGCTCAGGAAGCCATTGGGAAGCGGGCGCGTCGAGCGAGAGCTTGCCCTCGTCCACCAGCATCATGACGGCGGTCGCGTTGACCGATTTCGTCATCGAGGCGATCCAAAAAACCGCGTCCTTCTCCATCGCACGGCCTTTGGCGATGTCCGCCATGCCCGCCGCATCGTGGTGCACGACTTTGCCCTTCTCCATCACCAGCGTGACGATGCCGGCGGCCTGCTTCGCCTTCACCGCCTCCTCCATCGCGGGATGAATGGCGGCCAGCTTCGAAGCGTCGAGAGCGAGGGCCTGAACACCGAAAAGAGCGAGAAAATAGAGCGGGCGGATCATCATGGTCAGGCCTCAACGTCACGCCCGAGGTGTCTCATTCATCATCCCCGATCTTTGACCTCAGAGCGGCCAGCGGAAGCACTGGCCGTCCGCCAGCTTCTGGCGCGAATAGGCCGAAATGCGCACCCGGTTGGCGCTGTTGCCGCTCAGCAGCCAGACGTTCGTGCGATCCATCGCATGCAAAAAACCCACGTGCCCGCTCGCCCCCGCAGATAGCGGCTTCGTCACCACGATGCAGCCGTACGCCGCCGCGACCGGCCGGCCGTAGCTGATCCAACGTCCGGCCAGACCGGTGTTGTGGGCGCGGAAGCCCGCCTTGAGCAGGCTCCAGTTCACAAAGGCCGCGCACCAGCTCGTCTCGTCGCCGCCGCGGATGCCCACACTGGCCAGGTATTCGACGATGCGCGGATTGTCCCCTGGACTCCACTCCGCCACGCCCTGCTCTCTCAAGGCCACCTCCATCCATGGCGGTGCCTGCGGCACAAAGCCCGCCGCAGGCTGGGAAGGCGTCGGCGACGCTTGCGCGGCTCCTCCGGGCGGGATGACCTGCAGCACCTGGCCGGGATAAAGGATGTGGCAGCGGTTGTTCGCGTCACACAGGCCCGGATTGACCGCTTTGAACTGGTCAAAACTCATGCCGAATTTTCGTGCGATGCCCATGGGCGTGTCGCCGGACTGGATCACGTAGGCTGCCATGACCCGGATGCTACAAAGGACGCGAACCCTTGCCAAATACGAAATGGCATTGCCCAACCCGGCCGGATACGCTCTAAATGCACGTCCCCAACCCGCCGCATGTCTGAATCCGCCGCCGTACCGACGCCCCACACGCCCAGCAAGCGCCGTGTATTCGCGTCCCGTCTCTTCAGCACACTCATTCTTTGGGCGGTCATCGCCCTGGCCTTTCAATGGAAGAGCAGCTGGCTCGTCATCGCCATCACCGGTTTCTTCGGCGTGGCCGGCGCGGTGGAGTACTACCGTCTCCTGCGCTCCGATCCTCAGGCGCGTTCGTTCAACGCCCTCGGCTTCGGCATCTGCTTCGCCTACTGGGCCACCGTCATCTGGTGGACGATGACGCATCAGGCCGAGCCGCCCATGTGGCTCGATCTCGCAGCCCTGACCGCCAGCGTGCACGGATCCTTTCTTCTGTGCTACCGCCAGCAGTTGGAGGGCGCCCTCACCCTGCAGCGCATCTTCAACACCGTCTTCGGCGTCGTTTACACCGTCATCTTCTTCGGCTTCATCGCCCGCCTCATGTATTTCCGCCCGGACGGCAGCGGCATCACCGGACTCTTCCTCGTGCTCTTCTTGGTCATGGTCACGAAATTCAGCGACATGGGCGCCTACGCCTTCGGCGTCGTCTTTGGGAAACACAAAATGATCCCGCACATCAGCCCCGCGAAATCGTGGGAAGGCCTCGGCGGTGCCTTTGTCGGCTCTTTCCTCGCAGCCATCATCCTGCTGATCCTGATTCCAGAGAAGATCTCCCCCATCACCTGGCTCCACGGCCTCATCCTCGCCCCCGTGCTCTGCGCCACCGCCGTCACCGGAGATCTGGCCGAATCCGTGATCAAACGCTGCGTCGCCATCAAGGACAGCGGCCACACGCTGCCCGGCATCGGCGGCGTGCTGGACCTTACCGACAGCCTGCTCTTCACCGCCCCGGTGTTTTATTTCTACTTGTCCGCCATCGCCCGTTAGGCCAAACCAAGCCCCGTGATGCGCAAAGTTCTTCTCCTCGGCTCCACCGGCTCCATCGGCACCAGTTCTCTCAAAGTCGCCCGCGACATCCCGGAGCGCATGCAGATCGTCGGCCTCGCCGCGAACAGCAGTGTCGAGGCGCTCGTCAAACAGGTCCGTGAAACCGGCGTGAAGCAGGTCGCGCTGACCGATCCCGCCGCCGCAGCCAAAGCGCGCACGCTGCTGCCTGCCGATGTCGTCGTGCACGTCGGCGCCCAGGGCCTCGTCGATCTCGTGAAGCAGAGCGACGCCGACATGGTCATCGTCGCCATCGTCGGCACTGCCGGGCTCGCCCCCGCGCTCGCCGCCATCGAAGAAGGCAAGCACCTGGCCGTCGCCAGCAAAGAAATCCTCGTCATGGCAGGCGAAGCCGTCACCGAGGCCGCCAAGCGCAAGGGCGTGAACATCCTGCCCGTGGACAGCGAGCACAACGCCATCTTCCAGTGCCTCGAAGGCCACCGCCACAGCCAGGTGCAGCGCATCCTGCTCACCGCCAGCGGCGGCCCCTTCCGCACCCTGCCCGCCGATCAACTGCCCGGCGTCACCGTCGCGCAGGCACTGAAGCATCCCACCTGGACCATGGGCCGCAAGATCACCATCGACAGCGCCACGCTCTTCAACAAAGGCCTCGAAATGATCGAGGCGAAGTGGCTCTTCGACGTGCCGATGGACAAGATCGAAGTCGTCGTCCATCCGCAGAGCATCGTCCACAGCATGGTCGAATTCGCCGACAACAGCGTCATCGCCCAGCTCAGTCACAGCGACATGTGCTTCCCGATTCAGTACGCCGTCACCTGGCCCGACCGCGTCCCGAACAACCTCAAGCCCCTCAACTTCGCTCAAGTCGGCGCCCTGCACTTCGAAGCCCCCCGCGTGGACGATTTCCCCGCTCTCAATCTCGCCCGCCACGCCGGAACTATCGGCGGCACACTGCCCGCCGTCCTCAACGCCGCCAACGAAGTCGCCGTCGATGCCTTCCTCAACGGCAAGATTCCCTTCCCCGACATCTGGCAGACCGTCGAGCGCGTCATGACCGCGCATCAAGTCATCGCGCATCCTGGTCTGGAAGTGCTCATTGAGGCAGATGCTTGGGCGCGGCGTGAGGCTATGCAGTCTTGCGCCTGACGAAATCGACCGGCTTCGGCAAGTCCGCGATGAAACAGCGCGGTCCTATGCGCACTTTCATGCACCGGAGGAGTTATGTGTCTCGGGCTGGACAATGGGACGACTCACGCCTTCTCCAAGTAATCTCGGTAACCCCATTCGTCGATCTCACGGTCGCTGGACTTGTTCCATTTCCGTAGCTCAAGGCAGCGATTGCGACGGCGTTCAGCGCTATCCAAGTCGTAGATGCGAATCGTGCTGGCCGCACGAGCTTGGTTCGCGATATCCACCGTCGGATTAGGCCTCATCTCGCCATTGGTGTGGTCGAAATCGAAGTATTCTTGGAACTCATAGTCCTGGCTGTCAGGCCGCAGGAGTTCTGCTTCGAATTTCTCCCGCTTGGCAGTGTTGCACGCCTCGCAGATGTAATAGAGGTTCGCCCAGGTGTAGGCTTCGTCATGAAACCGGCTCTTCGGACGGAAATGCTCGATGGGCTCATTCGACCGGTCTGCCAGAGGAAAGCAGTCACAGAAGCAGCAATGTGCCTGATTCATTTGTTGGAGTGCCGTGACGATCTTCTCCCGCGCTCCATGCCAGGAAAAGTTAGCCGCATTTCCACTGGCTGCCTTTTGTACCCACTCCTGGTTCCAGGTGGCTGCATTCTCACGAAGCACGTCCGGCTCCGGCGGGCGTGTCTGTTTTCTCATGGTTCCTTGGCCTGAGTCTTGAGCTTGTTCACCTTCGCCATTTCACGCCCCATCATGTCGCTCAGGGCTGGCCCACGCTTGGCAATGGACGCCGCGAGTTCTTCGAGTTCAGCATTCGGTGCAGTCTTGCCGGAAAGCACGGCATCACGCTTCTCGCGGAACTGCGCCAGCAGTTCTTCCGTCTCCGGGTCATACCACTCCTTCACGCCCAGGATGTCTTCGACCACATCCAGCCATGAGTCACCTTTGCCGCATGGCATCGGCTTCGAGATGCTCACCTTGCCAGTTGCATCGGGTTTGAGGACATGAATCCAGCCCTCATTCACGGAGGAAATGGCAAAGGCAGAATGCGTGGCGGCGATGATCTGCGCATTCGGCAGCAGGTGCTGCATCGCGGGTAGCACCTGGCGCTGCCACTGCGGGTGCAGGTGCGCCTCAGGTTCGTCGATCAGGATGACCACGGGCAGGCTCAGCGGATCAGGATGCTCCGGGAAGGCCATGTCCAGCTTGCCAACGGCTGCTGCCAGCCAGCCGAGGATCGCCCGCAGACCGTCCGGGAGCTGGATCATTTGCATCGTTGCCTCACCCCAGGTCACACTTAGCGCGATCTTGGGTTGATGCGTCACTGTGATGGAGAAAGATCGGCCCGTGATCTTGGACATGGCCTGTTCGAGACTTGCCGCCATGCGCATCGAGCGCGTGGTATTTCCTCCGGCCTGCATGGTATCCATCGTGGCCCGCATCTTTAGGTTCACCAGGCTTTGCGCCACGGCACGCCGGGTTTCTGGATCTGGATTCTGAAGAATCAGGTGCTCCCCTTGCTTGTTCAGAGCCACCGGCTTGAGCGCTTCAACAGCTTCATCGTTAATGAGGCTTGTTCCTCGAAAAGCCATCGCGAATCGTGGTTCAGGGAGCTTCTTTCCATTATTCGCGTCGACCGTGAATGCCGCCGAGGTAGCAACATACTGAAAATCCCCTGTCATGATGTCCTGTTTCGGTGGGGCGCTCTGGTGTGGATTCAACCATCCGCAGAAACTCTTGGTGTCTGACCAGCACCCACGCGTATCCCCGGCTTCTACCACGGCCCCTGCTTTAAGTTTTCCCGTCACACGAGCCGACAGAGATGCGCGGTTCCCCAAAGCCGCTGCAAGCAGGCTTAACAGCCGCGTTTTGCCCGATCCATTGCTGCCCACCAAAAAATGAACCTCTCCCAGGTTCGAGCCTCGGGGCTTGGCAGGGAACGTGATTTCCCCATCCGCAGAAAACGGAGCGAAGTCTTGAAAGCAGGCAGATTCGAGGCGCATGGCTTATAGGATAGCGATAGAGACAGCCGTAAGGCAAGAGGCTTCACCGTTGGAAATACACTGGCGGGATCAGTGGCTCGTCTTCGGCGAGTTTGAGATGGGGGTCAACTTCATCCAGCTCTCCCAGTTCGTAGCGGACGAGACCGGAGACGTGCCAGAGATACTGGCGCATGTCTCCCACCACGCGGTAGCGGCCATCCGGGCGCAGGGCGGCCCAGGAGTCGCCGTGGGCCAGCAGGATGCCCAGGCAGGTGCCGTGGTCCGCATCCCAGATTCGAATCGTACCATCCGTGCTGGCGGAGACGAGCAGAAGAGGCCCGCCTGCTCGCACTTGACAGAAGGCGACGCTCCCTACTCTACCTTGGTGGCCCTCCAGTGTGAACAGCGCCGTGCCGTTATTGGCATCCCAGAGGCGCACAGTGTTGTCCGAAGAGCCTGAGGCCACGTGCGTGCCGCCTCGGTTGAATGCCACGCTCAAGACGTAGCCTCGGTGACCTTTTAGCGTGTGCAGAGGCTTCCCGCTATCGGACTCCCAGAGCCGCAGGGTGTTGTCATCGGAGCCTGAGGCTAGGCGAGTGCCATCGTGGTTGAATGCCACACTCCTTACGGAGCCCCGGTGCCCTTCCAGCTTGTGGAGCGCGACGCTTGTCTCGACATCCCAGAGCCACAGGGTTTTGTCATCGGAGCCTGAAGCCAGACAGGTAGCATCGTGGTTGAAAGCCACGCTCCTGACTGAGCCTTGGTGGCCTTCCAACGTGTACAGCGGTTGGCCGCTATCAGCATCCCATAGCCGCAGGGTGTTGTCGTCGGAGCCTGAGGCCACGCGGGTGTCATCGTGGTTAAAAGCCACGCTCAAGACGTAACCACTGTGGCCAACCAGCGTGTGCAGGGACTTGCCGCTATGGGCATTCCAGAGGCGCAGGGTGTGGTCCGAAGAGCCTGAAGCCAAGCGGGTGCCTTCGTGGTTAAAGACCACGCTCAAGACGTAGCCTCGATGGCCTCTCAGCGTGCGCATGGACTTGCCGCTATGAGTATCCCAGAGGCGCAGGGTGCGGTCCGAGGAGCCTGAGGCCATGCGGGTGCCATCGTGATTGAAGGCCACGCTCCAGACTTCGCCTTGGTGGCCTTTCAGCGTGTGCAGCGTCTTGCCGCTATGGGCATCCCATAGCCGCAGGGTATTGTCGGAGGACCCTGAGGCCACGCGGGTGCCGTCGTGGTTGAAGGCAACGCACCTGACCGGGCCTTGATGGCCTTTCAGCGTGTGCAGCGACTGGCCGCTATTAGCATCCCACAGCCGTAGGGTATTATCATCGGAGCCTGACACCACGCGGGTGCCATCGTGGTTGAAGCCCACGCTCCTGACCCAGTCGGAATGGTCTCTCAGCATGTAAAGCGACGTGCCAGCATGTGTATCCCAGAGCCGCAGAGTGTTGTCCGAGGAGCTTGAGGCGACGCGGGTGCCATCGTGGTTGAAAACCACACTTAATATCGGACCTTGGTGGCCTTTCAGCGTGTGCAGCGTCTCACCGCTTTGGGCATCCCAGAGCCGTAAGGTTTTGTCATCGGAACCTGAGGCCAGACAGGTGCCATCGTGGTTAAAAGCGACACTCCTAACGCATCTTTGGTGGCCTTTTAAGGAGAGC
>CAMAZK010000270.1 GCA_945863205.1 Akkermansia muciniphila
GCCACGAAATCCGCACCCCGATGAACGGTATCATCGGCATGGCGGGTCTTTTGAAATCCAGCACGCTCGACCCGAAGCAGTCCGAGATGGTGGACGCCGTCCTGCAGAGCGGCGGAGCGCTCGTCAGCATCATCGACGACATCCTGAACTTCGCCAAGATCGAGGCGGGCCAGATCGACCTGATCGAAAAGCCCGTGGTTCTGGAAGAACTGGTCGAAGGAGTGGCCGCCCTGCTGCATCAGGACGCCTGCACCAAGGGACTGGAACTGGTCACCATCATCGAACCCTCGTTACCGAAGGTGATTCTCGGAGATGCCGGAAAACTGCGGCAGGTGCTGCTGAACCTGACCGGGAATGCGGTCAAGTTCACCGAAAAGGGACACGTCACCCTCCGTGCCACCATGGTGGATGGTCAGATCGAATTCAGGCTCGAGGATACCGGCATCGGTCTCTCAAAAGCAGCTCACGAGCGGCTTTTCAAGCCCTTCAGCCAGGTGGATAGCTCGCAATCCCGCCGCTTCGGCGGCACCGGCCTCGGCCTGGCCATCAGCAAGAAGCTCGTCGAGTCCATGAGCGGAGCGATCGGCTTCGCCAGCAAGCCGGGCAAAGGATCTCAGTTCTGGTTCCGCATACCCCTGCACGCCGCACCTGGCCGGGCCGCCCGTAGGGTGCGCCGCAGCAGCCCCCAGACCATCTGGATCGCGCATCCGTCTCCGCGTATCCGGGAGTGTATCCGCACCTCGCTGGAGGCACCCGGGATCGAGTTCCGCGAATTGAAACGCGCCGATCTGGGCGGTTTTTTGTCACAAGCGTCCGTCTCCGGGAACATCCTGATCGCAGACACCTCGTGGATGCGGGCAAAAGGCCGCCCGAAGGCTGGCGCGTCCGCAAAGGAGCCCCATACACCGGGACCGCATGTGGTTCTGATCGGAAGCAACCTCGATGTGGAGGAACTCCACTCCGGTCCAGAAACGACCGTCACCTGGCCGCTGCATCGTCAGGCCTTGCGCCAGGCCGTCAGGCCGTCCGCACCGCCGCGTAAAGGCCACGGCCACGACCAATCACAGCCGCCCATCGGACTGCGAGTGCTGATCGCCGAGGACAATCGCATCAACGCACGCCTTGCCCGCCTTTTGCTCGAAAATCTCGGCTGCAAAAGCGTGGTGGCCGTCAACGGCAAAGAAGCCGTGGAGGCCTTCAAGAAGCAGCCCTTCGACGCAGTGCTGATGGACTGCCAGATGCCGGTGATGGACGGATTCTCCGCCACGCGTAAAATCCGCGAATGGGAAGCTCAGAATAGCGCGGGCGCAGACCGCCGCCGCTGCAGCATCATCGCCATGACGGCCAACGCTCTGCCGGAAGAACGTGAACGCAGCCTTGCCTGTGGAATGGACGAGCATCTGTCCAAACCCTTTGATGCCGGCACATTGGAGAGTCTGCTCCGCAAGGCCGCCAGCACCCGAAACGAAAGTGGTTCATGCGAAGGAGCCACAGTCCCCGGCCCGGACCCGCTGGAGGCGCTTTTCTCCCAGATCGGCCAGCAAGCTGCCTGCCATCTGGCACAACTCTGGTTGAAGGAAGCACCGGCCAGGCATCAGCGACTCTCAAGAGCACTGAGCAAAGGCCGCAACGAAGAAGCCCGCAAGGAGGCCCATGCTCTGCGCGGCTCCAGTTCCATCTTCGGCTTGGAACAGCTTGTGGAGGCCTGTGCAGAGCTGGAGGCACTCCTGCGGGCGAAAAAGCCGTTGCCAAACTCCCTCCTAACACAGCTCCAGCACAGCCTGCAGGACGCCGTTGAAGTCATGCGATCAACGACACCCGCCCCCTGACCGGCTCGGCTAGCCGCCATCTTGTGCCAGAAGCGCCAGGGCCTCTGATTTCGAATTCACATGCAGCTTCTGGTAGATCTTTTTCATGTGCGCACGCACGGTCTCGTGGCTCACGTGCAGGTCCATGGCCACCTCTTTGGCGCTTCCCAGTTTGGCCAAACCGTTCAGCACCTCCCGTTCACGCTTCGTGAGGGACCTGACCGACTGACGCCCTCCAGCTGACGGCCTCGCAGGTGCTTTCTGGCGGAATTCGGTGACCAGCAGCCGCGCGATCGCCGGGCTCAAGCTGACCCCGTCATCAATCATCTCTCTCAATGACTCCTGGAAGGTCTGAGGATCACCGGACTTGATGAGGTAGCCGGAAGCACCATTGCGAATGGCGGTGAACACATCCTCAGCGGCTCGAGACGAGGTCAGAACCACGCAAAGCGGGGGATCATCCATCTGGTTCAGTTGGGAGATCAGCCCCAGGCCGCCCAGGCCGGGGAGCTCCAGATCCACGAACAGCAGCTCCACCTCCTGCGACTGTGGGTCTGCAAGCATGGCCTCGGCACTTTCCCAGGAGTGAACCAGGTCCACTTCAGGCATCTGTTGAAGCAGAACGGTCACAAATTCGCGATAAACGACATCGTCTTCAACAAGGGCAGTTTTACGGGGACTTTTTTGAGGTGGTTTAGACATGATAATAATAGGTAACGCGAAAAAATTTCAATCCTTGCCATGCAGAACATCGTCATACAGCTCCAGCGCACAGCGATCGCACACGGTATGAGAACTGGCGTGCCCTGTTTCGATGAAACACAAGTCATCCCAATGGATCCACCCGTGCTGCGGGCTTGGCGTCCGGCGGCAGCATGAACACACGACGGCATGCGCAGTGATTCTGGCAGGGGAGTTCAGATACCGTTCTGACGGTGCCCGGCTGAAAAACGCATGCAAACAGCACCGCAGCCCTTCCACCACTCCGGCGCCTCTCTCCGTCAGTTCGAACCGCCCCGCAAAAAGCATCCCCAGCGCATACGCACGGCCACCAGCGCCCCACCGCACCGCAGTGCTGGCGCACAGCAGCATATCACCTTTCCACGGCTTCACATCGACCCCTCCCTGGGGCCGCGCATTGACCATGACCTCCAGCTCCGAATGCAGTTCGGAATCGATTTCGCAATCCGGATCAAGCCGCACGACTGAACTACAACCGGCCGCGTCATAATGCGTTACCCACGCCGTCAGAGCGCCGAGCGCTGCGCATACATTCTCCAAGGCCACTCGCCCCGAATTCATCTCAGACTCGTCGCGAATCCGTGAAAGACCTAGTGCGTTGAGCGTTGAAGGTGTGACAGAAATGGATGGCATGGGGTAACTAACCCGCAGCGGGGCAAACTGGCGACCCTCCTCTTGGGTTACCCTGATTTTAACTCATGTTAACCCATGGCATGAGTTGCATACCTGGCGGCCCGCATGAAAATGCAGTTTGTGGTATGAGCATGCCGCTTGTGAACATGGCTGTTATGCTGGCGGCGGTTCCAGACCGTCGCCAGCTACAGTTGATCATTCGATGCATGACCATTCCCAGCAAGCGGAAGTTTCATGCGACACCTGACGGCAGGCTTTGCACATCCCGCCTTAATTTCGTTCAAAGCTCCCAAAACATCCTGCCGGCATCCCTCGCAGCCCTGCCGTGTCCACGCAGCTTTTCTTCATTGATGTTCACCAAGGCCCGACCTCCAAACATCCGTGCAAGACGCAGACGCACGCGCTGCCAGCGCGATAAAGCCACGGCCAGAATGGGAACTCCCAGATTGGAAAGAACCCCCACGGCACGGTCATCCCACAGCGCAATCATCCCGAAATCCTTGCGGTCCGTGATCTCAAGATTAGGCAACCCATGCATTTCACACCATTGTTGAATCACCCTTTTTTGCCGAGGATCAGCGGCGCGTGCGGTAAAGATCTTCACCTGACGCCCCGTCTCGATCCAGCGACGAACCCGCCGAAGCATGAGAGGAACGGCAGGCCCGATCACCAGATCATGTTGGTCTCTCACCGATTCGGCAAGCGTCCCGTCAAGATCAACGCCAATCCAACCCGCACGACGATAACGCGGTTCTCCACAAAATTCATTGTTAGACGAGTGCACAGGTTTCAACATTTCCATAATTGAGCGAATCCTGCGATAACCCAAGCCGGTAAATGGGTTAGCTCAACACAGACACTTTCCACGGAGCGATGCGGCAGCTTCTCTCCAACTGGAGAGGCCACCACGGCAGCTGTCGCAGTCAGAAACGCCTTGCGGGTGACGACGCAGAACATCCGCTCACGCATTGGTCCTCCAGCGCGGAAGCTCGTCCGGCCCGATAGAAATCCCACTACTTCAGCTTCGCGGCGATCTCGCGGAAGACCTTCGATGAGGCGGACCTCTCCGGATCTTCGAGCGCGACAGGATGGCCTTCATCGCCGCACTCGCGCACGCTCATTTCGATCGGGATCTGGCCCAGCAACGGCACGCCGAGGCGCTTTGCCTCGTGCTCGCCACCGCCTTTGCCAAAGATGTGATAAACCTGCCCGTCACTCGGGCAGAGGAAGTAGCTCATGTTCTCGATGATGCCGAGGATGGGCACGTTCACCTTCTGGAACATGCCCACAGCCTTGCGTGCGTCGATGAGCGCCACTTCCTGCGGGGTGGTCACGATCACCGCTCCGTCGAGCGCCACGGTCTGCACAATCGTCAGCTGGATGTCCCCGGTGCCCGGCGGAAGGTCGAGCACGAGCACATCGAGGTCGTCCCAGGCGCACTGACGCAGGAACTGCTGGGTGTAGCGGGTGGCGATGGGACCGCGCACGATGACCGGCGAGGCGTCCTCGAGCAGAAAGCCCATCGACATGAGCTGCAGGCCGTTCTTTTCGATCGGGACGATCTGCTGCTCCTCGTTCTGATACGGACGCTCGTCGGTACCGAACATGTGCGCGATGCTGGGGCCGTACAAATCGCAGTCGCACAGGCCGACACGCAGCCCGCTTTGACTCAGTGCGACAGCCAGATTCGAGGCCACGGTGCTCTTCCCCACGCCCCCTTTGCCCGAGGCGATGGCGATCACCCTCTTCACGCCCGGAATGCTCGATTTCCCCAGTTTCTCAGAACCAGTCGTTCCGGCGCCGGGCGGTTCCTTGATGTCAAAGTTCAGCTTCACTCGACCGATGCCTGGCAGCTTTTGCAGCACGTCCATCGCCTGCTCATGGATCAGCCGTGGAATGTTCGGATCTCTCGTAGCGATCGCGATGTCCACCGTCACATCAGCACCTTCGACCTGGATGCCTTTCACAAGGCCAAACGAGAGAATGTCGCGGCTGAAGCCGGGGTAGCGGACGTTGCCGAGGGCGGTGCGGATGTCTTGTTCGGTGGGCATGGGTTTGGGGGATACGCATCCTCCTAGCAGGCAGGCGCAGATTTGCAAACATCCGCCTCCAGACAAAAAAGCGCCGCCTGTTCCCAGGCGGCGCTCGTGGATTGATGAACGGAGCGAATTACGCCGTCGGCACTTCGCTGATCGTCTTGAGCACGCGGGAGGCGATCTGGTAAGGATTGCCCTGGCTGTTCGGACGACGGTCTTCAAGGTAGCCCTTCCAGCCGTTGTTCTTGAAGCTGTGCGGGACGCGGATGGACGCGCCACGGTCGGCGATGCCCCAGGAGAACTGGTCGATGGACTGGGTCTCGTGCAGCCCGGTCAGGCGCATGTGATTGTCAGGGCCATAGACGGCGATGTGCTCGGCGCAGTTCTTCTCAAAAGCGGCCATGAGGGAGAGGAAGTAAGGCTCGCCGCCGACTTCGCGCATGTGCTTGGTGGAGAAGTTGCAGTGCATGCCGGAGCCGTTCCAGTCAGTCGGGCCGAGGGGCTTGCAGTGATACTCCACCTGGACGCAATACTTCTCGCAAAGACGCTCCAGGATGTAACGAGCCACCCAGATCTGGTCCGCAGCCCTCTTGGAGCCCTTGCCGAAGATCTGGAATTCCCACTGGCCCTTCGCCACCTCGGCGTTGATGCCTTCATGGTTGATGCCGGCGTCGAGGCAGATGTCCAGGTGCTCCTCGACGATCTGACGGGCGATGTCACCCACGTTGTTGTAGCCGACACCCGTGTAGTAGGGGCCCTGTGGGGAGGGATAACCGTGCTCGGGGAAACCCAGCGGGCGGCCATCCTGATAAAGGAAGTATTCCTGCTCGAAGCCGAACCAAGCACCCGGATCATCAAGGATCGAGGCACGGTCGTTGGAAGCATGAGGAGTGCCGTCAGCGTTGTAAACTTCACACATGACGAGGATGCCGTTCTTGCGTGTGCTGTCGGGGTAAAGGGCCACGGGCTTCAACACGCAGTCAGAGCTGCCGCCGGGAGCCTGGCGGGTGGAGGAACCGTCAAATCCCCAGTCTGGCAGCTGCTCCAGCGTCGGGAAGCTGTCGAAGTCTTTGAGTTGAGTCTTGCCGCGGAGATTGCGGACGGGCTCATAACCGTCCAGCCAGAGATATTCGAGTTTGTACTTGGGCATGGTTGAGTGTGTGTGGATTGATCGCCTCACCTTCGGATACAACATCCTCCGGACTCAGCTCCCGCGATTTGAGCATGCCGCATGCCACATGCGAGAAAATTTTTGATTTTCTTCAGCCCACCCGCCAAACAAGCATTCGCTACCCCTGAACCTTGCGCACCGGCCTGAATGGCTGGAAGCTCTCATAAACCCGCAATCTGCAAACATGAGAGAGGCCAAAAACACCGCCCGCGCCATCGTTCACATCGGCTACGATGGCAAAGTCCACAAGCAGTTCAAGGGGCACAACGCGAAGGAACGCTTCGAAAACGAGGTGCGCGTGCTCAAGCTCCTCGAGGAACGTGGATGCGACTACGTCCCGCTCCTGCTGGAGTCCGACCCGGAAAAGCTCTCCATCGTCACCACAAACTGCGGCTCCATTGTCGAGCACATCAGCGGCGCCCGGATCAAGGAACTTTTCGGCCAGCTCGAAAAGGACTTCGGGGTGCGCCACGATGATGCTTTCGCCCGCAACATCACCTACCGCGCCAAGGACGGCCGCTTCTGCCTGATCGACTTCGAGTTCGCCACCATCCTGGACGCGCCGCCAAAACCGCCTACCAACGCTCCATGAGCGAATC
>CAMAZK010000271.1 GCA_945863205.1 Akkermansia muciniphila
ATCCACTACCTCGACAACTGCCCCACGTTGCTCACCGGCGGAGCCGCCAAGCTCAAACTCGGCCACCACCTCGTGCTGCCCAAAGACACGCCGCTATGCAATGTGTGGCTGACAATGCTCCACGGCCTCGGCATCCCAGCCGAACGCCACGGCGACAGCACGGGCGTGGTGAAGGAGCTCATCGCGTGATCCCCATGCATCTATCGGCAGAAGAATGGGAGCAGGAGAATGACTGACTCCCGGAATCCATTCTTCCGCCACCATTCTCCTGTCCGCAAAAAACTCATGAATATCACACACACTCTCTTTCTCGCCATTGCGGCTGTCGCATTTACCTTGAGCAGCAAGCTCGCTCACGCCCAAAGCAGCGCAAAAAGCACCGTCCTCATCAAAGAAGACTTCAGCGGCGGCGAGAAGCGCGCTGAGCCCAAACTCTGGGGCGGCGGACCGAGCTGGAACATCCCCGAAACCTGGGAAATCCGCGATGGGGCCATCGCCTGCATCTACGACGGCAAAAAGCATCCCGGCAAAGCGCACGGCAAGTCCATCGACCCGAAGTTCAAGGCCCACAACGTCCGCGTCTCATATCGCATCAAGTTCGAGGGCGAGGGCGCGATGATGGACATGCTCATCAATGCACCGCTCAGGCCCGGAAAACCCGGCAGCGTCCTCTGGCACATCGGCGATGTGGTGACTCGCATCACCAAACCCGGCGCTCGCGATGACGTTTCCATCGGCGAGCGCGACTTCACTCGCGACGTGAATCACCCCGCGCTCAAAGGCAAGACACTCGATCCCGCCGTGCTCGCGCTGCCCGAAGGCACCTTTCGCAGCGCCTATGGCATCCCCGGCGAGTCCACCTTCAAGAAGATCGGCCTCGTCACCGGCCGGTGGTATCAGTTTGTCGTCGAGAACATCGGCACGAAGTGGACCCTGTGGGTGGACGGCAAGGAGACGCTCTCGCTCAACCTCAAACGCTCGGACGTGGAGAAGGAGTCCGTCAACTTCATCGGCTTCGGCCCCTTCCTGCTCGACGACATCCTCATCGAGGAACTGCCGCTCTGACTTGGTGAACCAAGTCTTGCACTCCAACCTGACCTTGACTCAAACGCCACATTCTCATGCATCACCGGTTGCCATCCTTGATCCTTTTTGCGCTAGTTTCCGGCTCGTTCGCCACGATGCGCGCTGCGGACTTCAAACTTCCCGCGCTCTTCGCGGATCACATGGTCCTGCAACGCGACAAGGCAGTCGCCTTCTGGGGTTGGGCCGACGCAGTCGAGACGGTGACCGTTTCCTTCGCCGGGCAATCGAAGTCCGCCACTGCGGATGCCGATGGCAAATGGTCGTTGAAGCTCGATGCCATCGCAGCTTCCACAGAGCCGCGTGATCTCCTCGTTACCGGCAAGGAGGGGCGTAAGGTCGAGGTGAAGGACGTGCTCGTGGGCGACGTTTGGCTCGCGTCCGGCCAATCAAACATGGGGTGGAACTTGGCGAAGACCACGGGCGGGGCCGAAGCAGCAGCAACCGCAGCCGACCCGCTGCTGCGTCTCGCCAAGATTCCGCAGCGAATCGCAACAGACCCGCTGGATGACGTAGCGAATGCAGCGTGGCAGCCCAGCACACCGGAAACAGCGGCAGCATATTCGGCAGTTGCCTATCACTTTGCGCGTGAGATTCGACGCACACAGGGCGTGCCGGTCGGGATCATCACATCGGCGTTTCCCGCCTCGACTTGCCAGGCATGGATTCCAGTGGACACCCTCAAATCAGATCCAATCCTCTCGGACTATATCGTGAAGTGGGATCAGCGCATTGCAGGGTTCGACTCTGCAAAGGCGATGGCACGGCAAAATGCAGAAACCAAACCTGACAAGCCTGCCGCTGATGACCCGCGCAGGATGCCAATGCGTCCTTCAGTGCTCTTCAATGGAATGATTCGTCCGCTCGTGCCCTTTACCCTTCGTGGAGTGATCTGGTATCAGGCCGAGGGAAACAACGGCGACCCAAACTTTGAGCGGTGCTTCCCCGCAATGATCAAAGCTTGGCGCGAAGCCTGGAACCAGTCGCGACTGCCATTCCTTTTCGTGCAGTTGCCGAAATTCAACGGCTTCTTGCCCGAGACTCGCGAAATCCAAGCGAGGTGCGCCCGTTCGGTGCCAGACACCGCCATGGTGGTGACGATTGATCTGGGAGAAGCGAAAAACATTCATCCCGCCGACAAGCAGGCTGTCGGCACTCGGCTCGCACTCAAGGCACGGGCTCTCGTCTATGATGAGAAGATTGAGCACAGCGGCCCTGTTTTTAAGTCCATGCAGCGCGAGGGCGAAAACCTCGTCCTCTACTTCGATCACGCCACAGGCATGAAGACACGCGATGGCGATCTGCGCGGCTTCGAAGTGGCCGGAGCCGATGGTAGCTACTCTTCCGCCCAAGCCGAGATCAATGGCTCGTCCATCCGACTGCGCAGCGCCGAGGCGAAAGCCCCAATGAAAGCCCGCTACGCCTGGTCCCATGTGCCCGACGCCAATCTAATCAACTCCGCCGGACTCCCTGCCGCACCCTTTCAATCTGAGTAATACATGAAATCTGCTTTCACGATCCTTACCGCCCTCATCGTCGCTCCGCTGGTCTTCCTCCACGCCGCCGACACACCCCAGGCCACTCTCGACGCCAAACACCGTGCCTTCTTCAAAGACAACTGCCTGAGCTGCCACAACGCCGAAAAGCAAAAGGGGAAGGTGCGGCTCGATGACATCGCGTTCAACGTGGACTCGGTCGAAAAGGCGGATCTTTGGCAAAAGGTGCTGAACTCGATCAACTCGGGCGAAATGCCGCCGGAGGATGAAAAGCAGCCTGATCCGGCGGCGAAGACGGATTTCCTCGATGACCTCTCGCGCATGCTGGTGACGGCTCGGGCGGTGTTGAGCGATAGCGGTGGCAAGATCGCGATGCGCCGACTGAACCGGCGCGAATACAAAAACACGATCCGCGATCTGCTCGGAGTGGACATCAATGTGCGTGAGCTACCCGCAGACGGCGGCGCGGGGACCTTCGACACGGTGGGTTCGTCGCTTTTCATGTCGAGCGACCAGTTCGAGCAATACCTCACACTCGGTCGTCAGGCATTGGATGAGCACTTCGCGCGGATGCTGCCCGTGACAGCTCTGACGGGGGGGCAGACCTTCAAATCGCGCATTGAGACCGAACTGCTCGCCAACAAGGAGATGGCAGGTCATGTCAGCCGCCTGAAGAAGGACTATGACCGGTATAAACAGTGGACCGCCGCCGTGGATGCCGAAGGGGCCAAGCCTGAGAACACGGCGTTGGTCAAAGAAGTGCGAGAGCATCCGCAGGTGAAGAGCAATCCGGACAACTTCTACATTCAATGGGCGAAGAACCGCGACAAGCCATCCCCCAAGCAGTTCGGATTTCCAGAGGCGGACCTCGCGCTGTTCTTCGGCAAGACCCAGTTCGACAGAGGGAACCGCTATTTCTCCGAATATCTGACGATGCCATTCAAGGACAGTGGCTCCTATTTGCTGACCTACCAAGGGCACGAGTTCGAGAAGATCACGGTCGATGCGAAATGGCCCGCTGGAACCTACACCCTCCGGGTCCGCCTCGCCGCGCTCGACGACGCCCCGGAGCAGCGCCGCTTCATCCAGTTCGGCCAGCACGGCGAGAACATCGCCATCTTCACTATCATGGGCACCTACCAGGTCACAGGCACCATGGCCCAGCCGCAAATCCTTGAGATCCCCGTGAACGTGACTTCTGCCGGCAAACGCGAGTTTGTGATCCGTGAGAAGCATGCCATCGACCGCGCCGCGATGAGTGCCCTCTGGTGGGAGTCTTTTAACAAAACCGGCACTGGCCCAAAGCCCGCGCTGTGGATTGATTGGATGGAACTCGAAGGCCCCGCTGGAGCCGCAACAGCCATTGCCAACACCGCCTCACCAAAGCCGCAAAAGCTCCGCAAAGACCCCGAGCAGTGGGCGAATAAATACATGCCCATCTATGCCGAAGGTTATGTGGAAAAGTATTCACGCTTCCAGAAATGGTGCGCAGCGATTGATGAAGCCGCGAAGAAACCAGAGCACGCCGAGGCCGTGGCAAAGCTCCGTGCTGATCCACGGTTCAAAACGCAGCCGCATCTTTTCTACAGCGGCTTTGCGAAGCTGAAGGATTCACCGCAGCCCTCGCAGTTCGGCTTCCGCGATGTCGATGACGCGCAGTTCGCCCGCAGCGAATACACCTACCATCATCAATACTACGCCGACTATGCCAAGCTCCCCGCACGCGACACCGGCACCTGGCTCATGCTTTACAGCCTCGGTCGCTACACCGGCATTACCGCTTCCGAAAAATGGCCTGCGGGTAAATACACGCTTCGCATCCGCCTTGCCGCCTCGGACGAATCGCCCAAAGAACGCCGCTTCATCGAGATCGGCACCGGCAAGGCCGATGCGGCAGACTTCAACGTGCTCAGTTCGCATCAGGTGACCGGCACCTTGGCGAACCCGCAGATGCTGGAGATTCCCGTCGAGATCAATGCGAGCGGCGACCGCAACTTCGCCATCCGCGACAAGCGCCCGAACACGCGGGAGGCCGAGTATGCGATGTTCCGCGAGGCTTGGGACAAAACCGGCACCGGCCCGCGCCCGTGTATCTGGGTGGACTTTGTGGAACTGGAAGGACCGTTGAATGCCATGGCTGCTCAACCAGTCGCACAGAGCTTCAAGAAGCATCTGGAGCCTGAACAGGAGTCGAACAAGCGCGTGGCTGATCAGCATCAGCGACTTGAGAAACGCTTCAATGAATTCAAGCGATGGGCCGCTGCGATGGATGCCTTTGCGCAGAAGCCCGAGCACCAGCAGGCCGTCGCAAAGCTGCCGCAAGAGTTCAATGGCTGGCGCAGGCCCATCGCCTACTACCAGGGGCTTGCCGCCCTGCCTGGAGCACCCTCGGCAAAAGATTTTGGCTTCCTGGACATGAGTTCCGCGCTCTTCGACGGCGCGGATACCTTCCGCAATGATCACCCCTACTTGGGTGATTACCTCAAGCTACCCCACAAGGACACCGGCTCTTATTTGACGATGTTTAAAGTGAACCCGAAGGAAGTCATCCGAGCGGAGGCATCCTGGCCCGCAGGGCGTTACACTCTGCGCATCAAGGCCGCTGCCGTTGAGGATTCACCGCCGGAGCGCCGCTTCATTGAGGTGGGCCATCCCGATCCGGGCACACGCTCCGGCCCGGCGGATGATCCTATGGTGATCTCCGTGCTGAAGGCGGTGCAGGTGACGGGCACCCTTGCCAAGCCGCAAGTCATTGAGATTCCCGTCGAGCTTTCTTTGACCGGCTCGCGCGAGTTCGTCCTCCGAGAGAAAAGGCCCAACAACGGTGAAGCCTCGGTCGAGATTTGGAGAGAGCATCTTGCCAAAAACAAGACCGGTCCGAAGCCCGCCATCTGGATCGACTGGATCGAACTCGTCAGCGCTGATGCCACACCGCCGACGCCCGCTTTGACGAAGACAATCAAGGAGCACCGCGAGGTCGAGTTGCATGCGAACGCGATGGTCGGCGGCACTTACAATGGCTACTTCAAAGGCGGCTACGAAGCGGCGAAGAAGTTCATGGAGACCAAGCAGCCGCAGAAGGGCATTCCCGACGAGCAGGAGGCGAAGTTTCGCATCCGCGGCTTTGAGCAGAATGGGCCGACCTTTGAGCGCTACCTAAATGATCCGCTGACGAAGACCGGCTCCTATTTGACGATCTACAACGTGCACACTGAGGAGGTCATCACGCTGCCGCCGGATCAGCCGTCGGGCTGGCTGAAGACGAAGCATGAGGTCGAGAAGGCGGAACCAGGCGAATACAAGCTGCGCTTCCGCATCGGTGCGGTGAAGGGCACGCCGAAGGAGCGGCACTTCGTCGCGCTCGGCAGCCGGATGAAGCCGGAGGAGCGCGAGGACTTCACTTTGATGCAGACCTTTCAAATCAGCGGCACCACCGATGCGCCGCAGTTCATCGAAGTGCCCGTGAGCATTACCGCAAATGGTCCGCGCACGTTTGTGCTGCGCGAGAAGCGTGATGTGAAACTGGATCAGGAGCTTTTCACCACCGCGCAGAAGGAAACCGGTGTCGGACCGCCGTCGGCGCTGTGGATCGACTGGGTGGAGTGGGAAGGCCCGCTCGCGCCGCAGACGACCATCGCGAAGGTGGAGCACATCGAACCGGAGAAGCGCCGCGCGGAGGTCGAGCGCGGGCATTTGCGTTACAAGTATCTCAACGAGCAATACGCCAAGTGGAAGGCCGCAGGCGGCGATGAGAAGCGCCTGAAGGAGTTCGACTTCACCGACAAATCGCACGCGGAGTTCGCCAAGGTCGTGTGGGACAGCAACAACCGCTGGTTTCAGCAATACCTTGACCGCCCGCTGTCGAAGACGGGCCTCTTTCTCGACAACACCGTGCAGGAAACCTGCGAATACGCCATCGACATGCCCGCCGACCTCGCGTCCGGCGACTACGTGATGCGCGTGAAGATCGGTCGCGTGCCGGACACGCCGAGCGAGCGGGCGTTTTTGACCTTTGTCGAGGCCAGCCCCATCGACAAAGACGACCGCACTTTCCTCGCGAACAAACAAATCACCGCCACGCTCGACCAGCCGGAGATCATCGAGCTTCCCTTCAAGATCGTCCCCGGCGGTCCGCGGAAGTTCATCCTCATGGAAAAGCGTCCGTTGAAAAAAGAAGCCGTCAGCCTGCCCGGACGCACCCGCCAGATCACCGACGCCAAACAACGCGATCCCGTGCTCTGGATCGACTGGATCGAGTGGCAAGGCCCGCTGAACAAGGCAGAAGCCGGATCGCAGATGAAACCTGTGATTGCTGCTGGTGAAACGAATCCACGCTCGGTGCTCGAAACCTTCGCTGAACGAGCTTTTCGCGGCAAAAAGCCCTCCGCCGCCT
>CAMAZK010000272.1 GCA_945863205.1 Akkermansia muciniphila
TGCCGGCATTTGCGGCGGATAACCCGGAGGCATCGCGTAGCCGGGTGGATAGCCCGGCGGCATCTGCGGCGGATAGCCTTGCGGGTAGCCGGGCATCTGTGGCGGATAGCCTTGTGGATAACCAGGAGGTGTCACATAGCCCGCAGGCAGCGGCTGCATGGCTCCCGGATCGGGCTGCGGCGTGTTCGACGGCGGGGTTCCTGGCGGCGGAGGATTCATGGCGATCAGGGAATAATTTGCGACATCATGACCGGCGATACCGAATTAAACAAGACGATTCTGGTCTCGTCAATTCACTCATTCCGAGCGTTTTGCTCGACCTACAACCTCCTGAGCCCGTCCTCCGTCATCGGATTCGGGATCTGCTCGTCGATCTCGTCGATCCTCGCCAGCGTCTCCACGTCGAGCACCAGATCTGCCGCAGCGAGACTTTCCTCGAACTGCCCGACGGTCGTCGCGCCGACGATGGTCGAAGCGACAAAGTCGTGCTGCCTGCTCCAGGCCAGCGCCAAGGCGGTCACGCTCACTCCGATGTCGCTGGCAATCACTTGCAACCGCGCCGTCGTCTCCAAACTGCGCTCGTTCACGAAGCGAGACGCCATCCTCTTCTGCCGTGGCCCGCCATTTTCGATGTAGTCCGTAAAACGTGCCCCCTTCGGCAAGGCGCCGCCATTGTACTTGCCGCACAGCACACCGCCCCCCAGAGGCGAATAGGGCAGCAGGCTCACCCCCTCCTTCCGGCATACTTGAGCCAGTTCGCTCTCGCAGCGGCGGTTGATGAGCGAAAAGTTGTTCTGCACCGAAGCCATACGGGCCAGTCCGTGCTTCTCGGCCTCCCAGAGGTTCTTCATCACGCCCCAGCAGGTCTCGTTGCTGCCGCCCCAGGCGCGGATCTTGCCCTGCTCGATGAGCATCGTCAGAGCCGTGAGCGTCTCCTCCTGCTCCATGCCGTGATCCGGCCAATGCGTCTGATACAGGTCGATGTAGTCCGTCTGCAGCCTTCTGAGGCTGTCTTCGCACGCCTGGAAGATCTGTCGGCGGTCAAGCGCAGTGAATCCACCACGAATCGGCGGGCGGAACCATCCATGCCCCGGCCCCGTCACCTTGCTGGCGACGATGATCTCCCCACGCTTGCGCCCTTTGAGCCACTTTCCCACGATCTGTTCGGTCACGCCGAAAAGCTCGGCGCTCGGCGGCACGGGATACATTTCCGCCGTGTCAAAAAAGTCGATCCCCGCATCGATCGCCCGGTCCATGATCGCAAATGACGTTTTTTCATCAGCCTGAAGGCCGAAAGTCATGGTTCCCATGCAGATATCTGTGACGACGATGCCGGTGCGGCCGAGACGGTTGCGTTTCATGACGCGATGCTAAAGCCTCGCCGACTGCGAGCAAATGAGAAAGCGTGACTCCTCCGCTCTTTCCAATCGTAAATGCATTGAAGACACCTCTGCGCGGCCTTCACAAATGAAACCCTGCATCATGAGTAAACCCTCCCCCAAAACACCCGCCCCGGATTTCACAGCGCCCGTCGTCGGCGGCGATTATCCTGAAGGCGCCACCGTGACCCTCGGGAATCTCAAGGGAAAACCCGTCGTTCTCTACTTCTATCCCAAGGATGACACCCCCGGGTGCACGAAGCAGGCCTGCGCCCTGCGCGACGGCTGGAAGGAGATCGCCGAAAAGGCCCGGGTGTTCGGCATCAGCATCGACCCCGTGAAAAGCCACGCTAAATTCATTCAAAAACACGATCTTCCATTCCCGCTCATCGCCGACGAAGACAAGGCCATCGTCAACGCTTACGGCGTGTGGGTGGAGAAAAGCATGTACGGAAAGAAGTACATGGGCACCGAGCGCAGCACCTTCATCATCGACAAGAACGGCCGCATATCAGCCATTCTCGAAAAGGTGAAGCCAGAAGAGCACCTCGACGAGGTCTTGAAACTTCTGTAGCAGCACCCGAGCCGCCCCCCCCACGGGAAGCGAAGATCACATCCTCAGCCCTGGGCGGTCTCGAACGCATGGGCGACGCGCAGAACGGTCGATTCGTCGAGCGCACGGCCAACGATCTGCAGGCCGACGGGCAGTTGTTTCCCGTCCACATCAACATTGCCGCATGGCACGCTGATGCCCGGCAGACCGGCGAGATTCACCGGAATGGTAAAAACGTCTTCAAGGTAAGCCGCCAGCGGATTGTCGGTCAATTCGCCCAGCTTGTGCGCGGGCGTCGGACTGGTCGGGGAGACGATGACATCGACTTTCTTGAAGGCCTCAGCGAAGTCATTCCGGATCAGCGTTCGGGCCTTCTGGGCGCGGATGTAGTAAGCGTCGTAATAGCCCGAACTGAGAACATAGGTTCCCAACAGGATTCGGCGCTTCACCTCGGGGCCAAAACCCTCCTCACGTGAAAGTCGGTAGTGCTCCATGAGATCGGCCGCCGCAGCGCTGCGATGACCGTAGCGAACGCCATCGAAACGGGCAAGGTTGGCGGATGCCTCGGCCGGAGCGAGGACATAGTAGGTCGCCACGCCCAGGTCGGTGTGCGGCAGGGAGATTTCTTCCAGGATGGCTCCGAGCGACTCAAGTTGAGCGATCGCTGCCTTCGTGCGGGCGGCGACCCCGCTGTGGATGCCACTGATGTTGTATTCCTTCGGCAGGCCGATTCGCAGCCCCTCGATCCCCTGCCCCAACGAAGCGGTGAAGTCAGGCGCATCCACCTTGAGAGAGGTCGAGTCGCGTGAATCGTGACCGCAGAGATGATTCAACAGCAAGGCCGCATCCCCCACGGTCTTGGTGATCGGGCCGATCTGATCGAGCGACGAAGCGAAGGCCACCAGACCGTAGCGCGAGACACGCCCGTAGGTCGGCTTGAAGCCCACGCATCCACAGAGAGCGGCTGGCTGGCGAATGGAGCCGCCGGTGTCCGATCCCAGGGCCGCGACTGCCATATCCCCCGCGACTGCCGCCGCGCTTCCGCCGCTGGAGCCGCCGGGAACCCGTTCGAGATCGCGTGGATTGCGGGTGATGCCGAGCGCAGAATTCTCCGTGCTCGAACCCATGGCGAACTCATCCATGTTCAAGCGCCCGAATGGAATCGCCCCGCCCGCTCTCAGGCGCTGAATGGCTCCCGCATCGTAAGGGGACCGGTAATTCTCCGAGAGAATCTTCGAACCGCAGGTGCATGGCTGGCCGGCCACGTTGATGTTGTCCTTGATGCCGATGGGAATGCCACCCAGAGGAAGAGACAAGTCGGCCTTGTCCGCCTCGGCGAGCGCGGATTCGACATCCCATGACAGGTAGGCGCCGAGCTCTGCGTTGCGGAATTCGGCCATTTTGGCCAGATCCAGCACAATGTCGCGGGCGGTGATTTCGCCGGCGGTCAGGCGCTGACGCAAGGAGGTGATCGAAGAAGAGGCGAGCATGGAAAAGACGGAGAAAAGTCAGGCTACTCGATGACCTTGGGAATTTGAATCTGGTCAGCAAACCGTTTCGGCGCATTGGCCAGGGCCTCCTCCTGGGTAAAGCCCGGACGCGCCTCATCAGGCCTCAGCACATCTTCAACCGGCATCGCGTGAGCCGTCAGTTCCACATCTCCCAGGTCGTAACGCGTCAGGGTGTCGATGTACGTCAGAATGCCATCCAGCTGGGCACCGTACCGGACGGCCTCCTCTTCGGTTAACGCGAGTCGGGCGAGGGTCGCGACGTGATGAATGTCGATCTGGTGAACTGCAGACATGATGAGAGAGACCTTCTTGCCAGCGGGTTCACATGATTGCAAACAAAAGGCGCAGGCCGTTGCCGACCTGCGCCAAATCACATCACAATGACCTCAAATCACCAACCCTGAGATCTTGAGTAGGGCACCTCTGACCGGAAACCCAACTGCGGCGGGAACTCCGTGTAGCCCCACCAGCTGTCGATGTTCTCCTTGGTTCCATAAGGCGGACGGTAGGTGCACTTCCAGCTAGGCACCGGGAAAGTCGAGACTTCGTAGATCCCATAAACTGCGCGGGCCAAGGTGCGGCGGGTTCCTTCCACAAGGAAATCAGAAGCAGCGGCGACAGCACCGTCGGACGAATTCGACTTACGCCAGACAGTCGGATACTCGAGCCAGCCGAAGAGAACATTGCCCACACCTCGGCTCAGCTTGCGGCTCCACTGAAAATGATGCCCTGGGGGCGAATGGATGTCCCCCATGGCAACGGTGGAAACGGTGAGGAGGGCGATGGCGAGAAGTAAATAGCGGTTTTTCATACCTAAAACATCATTAACAAAATCCGGCGCCATTTGGCAACACTGAAATTTCTCTTTTTTGTGATCGGCAGGGCTAACCACTGCCGGGACGGGGCGTCACCCCCTCTGATTGCGGTCACGACGCCACGATTCGCGGTGGTTTGCAGCCCACTCATTGAGTGCATGCTCAAATCCCACATCACGACCGTCACGTTCACTCGCGAGCCACTTGAGCCGCTGAATTTCCTCCAGTTCCGCCAGGAATTCGCCATAGGGCGTCCCTTCGGAAATTTCTGTATTTGACTCCGGCTGCGTCATTGTACCTCCATTCTCATGGTTTGGATTAGCATGTGAAGACACCCGCTTCAACCAGTCAAAGCTTTGCCGTCCCTGAAGCGAAATTTACGGCATGCCAAAGAAAGCTAATGACAAGAAGTGCCGGTTCCATATATATGAACGCTTGCACGTCCATGCCGGAGTAGCTCAGTGGTAGAGCATCGCATTCGTAATGCGAGGGTCGCGGGTTCAAATCCCGCCTTCGGCTCCACCAAACGCGTGTCCGTCCATGACCGAGTCCAACGTCGAAGACAATGCCCCGCCTCGTCGCAGCCGCGCAAGACAGCGCGAAGCGATGACCAATGCGGTGGCTACCGTCCTGGGCTGCATGGCGCTCGTCATCATGATAGCGACAGTGGTGCGCGTGGTCATGGTCAAGCTCTGGGATTCCACCAGCGTGAATCCAGATTATGTCCAGTCGGTCTATGACACCCAATCGGAGCGCCGATGGTCTGGAAATGCCGCACGCCAGCCCGAGCTTGATTTGGCGACTCTGGTCCCGGCTTCAGGATCCACCTCAGTGACTGTGTCCGCCGACATGCTCGATGAGCTGACGCCACGCACATCCGTTCTCGATTCGCAGGGGTCCGGCCAGAGCCCTCAGCCGCTCGCAGTGGCGGCTTCGTCCCGCTCGGGTTTCGATGACATCGAGTCGAAGCGCACGCTCATCGAAGCCACGGTACGCGGTTTTTTCGATGCCTCAACGATCGACGAAAAACTCCAATTCGTGCGCGATCCCGAGCGGGTCCGGGCCATGATGGCCAATCACTACGGAGCCCGCCCGCTGGAGCATCGCGAATGGCGGAGCTTGGGATGGCTCCTGCCAGTGAAAGAGCCGGGGTTCCGACTCGGCTACGCACAGGCCATTTTTGCAGATAGTGAACCCGTAAGCCTGATCATTGAGGAGATGCCGGACGGCGGCATCAAGGTGGATTGGGAGAGTTCCGTCCGTTACGGAGAACTCGACTGGAACGAATTCATCCAGACCCGCCCCACTTCGCCCAAGCTTTTTCGCGTTATCGCCTCCAAGCCGGCGGTCTCGCCGTCTGACAAAACGCCTCCTGGAACACAGGTTCTGGAGATCAAGCATCCAGATCAGGACCATGTGATTTACGCCTATTTTGACCCGAAGGACCCCAAGTTTGAGCCCCTCATCGAGCAATTGCAGAACGGCCACTGGAAAGATGTTCCACTGACGCTTCGCCTTTGCTATCCAGGCCCGCTTAACAGCGTGAATGGAGCGAGCATCGCTGAAGTCGAAGGCAAGGGCTGGCTGATATTGCAAGGAACCAGGAGCTAGACAGTGAGCAAACACACAAGCACCAAGAAAAAGGCGGCCCAGGGCAAGGCCAAGCCTGTCGCACACGGCCACGTCAAAAAGGACGCAGCGAAGAAAACTGTCGCCAAACCGGCTCCAAAAAAATCGGCGTCCAAGACCAAGGCCGCAGTAAAGTCAGGTGCGAACAAGAAACCGCTCCCCGTCAAACCTGCACCGGCCCCGAAAAAGAAGGCCCCAGTCAAGCCGCCGGCGAAACCAGCCAAAAAAGCAGCCGCCCCGGCCAAAAAAGGCAACACCACGGCCAAGACTGGCAAGGCCCCGCTACCGGCCAAGCCCACCCAGCCTGCTCCGGTTGCTAAACAGCCGAAGCTGTCCAAGGAGAAGACGCCGCCCAAGGCAAAGCCCCTCCCGCAGCCGCCAGTCGCACCAGCCCCCGCGCCTGTAGTTACCAAGAGCCCGTCCATCGCGCTCCCGGCTGCCGGACCGACCGATTCGGGAGCTTTGTTTTACGATTCCCACATGCACACGCCGCTCTGCAAGCACGCATGGGGCGAACCCGAGGAGTACGCCGAACAGGGCGTCAAAGCGGGACTCAAGGGCATCATTTTCACCTGCCATTGCCCAATGCCCGGAGGCTTCTGGCCCACCGTCCGCATGGCCGAAAGCGAGTTCGACACCTACGTCTCCCTTGTCCAGCGGACTGCCGATGCGTTCAAGGGCAGGCTCGACGTCCGTCTCGGCATCGAGAGCGAATTTTATCCCGGCTGCGAGGAATACATCGCAGGGTTTCACAAGCGGGCCGATTTCCACTACGTTCTCGGCGGCCTCCACTGGCAGGCACGGGAGTATCTGAACAAATACGAAACCGGCACGATCGAGCACTTCCGCCGCACCTACTTCGAACACCTCGCCCAGGCTGCCGAGTCAGGACTGTACGACTGCCTCGCCCATCCAGACCTAGTGAAAAACTATCATCCGGACTCCTGGTGCTTCGCCATTGTCAAAAACACCGTCAC
>CAMAZK010000273.1 GCA_945863205.1 Akkermansia muciniphila
AGATGAAGGCCTGGTGGATGCGGCGGGCGGCTGCGGAGTAACGCGTCAGCTTGAAGATTCTAAAGACGCGCATGAGCCGGACGGCCCGCATGCTGCGCAGGTCAAAAGCCAGACCGAGGTAGAACGGCAGGATGGCGGCCAGATCGATGAAGCCCATGAACGAGAACAGATAGCCGAGGCGCCGCCGCGAGAGTGCCAGGCGGGCGGCGAATTCGAGGGTGAAGATGATCACGCTGAGCGCCTCAAAGGCGGCCAGCACCCGGCGGGCGGTGGTTCCGAGGTCCGGCAGGGTCTCCAGGGCAAAGGAGAGGAGATTGGCCAGAATGAGCAGATGGAGGATGCCTTCCAGGCGCCCGAACTGTGCGCGGCCTTTTTCGTCGTGGATGAGCATGCTCGACGGTGCCGAAAGCGGGGCGTCCTTCAAGTGCCGCGGAGCACCCTGGCGTGCTCGACGATGGCCAGGGCCGCTTCGGTTTCGTCGTTGACGACATGTGTGGCTCCGAGGCGCCTCAAGCGCTCGACGTCCGAACTGAAACGCGCACGGGCCAGCACGGCGATGTCCGGGCGCAGAGCACGGATGGAAGAGAGTGCCTGGGCGTTGACGGTGGCGTCGGGGAAGGTGAGAGCCACGAGGCGGGCGTGCTTCAAACGCGTCAGTTCCCAGGTTTCCTCATGCGAGGCATCGGCAAAGAGCACCGTCACGCCCTGGCGCTGGAGCTTGTGCACGGTGTCGGCATTGAGTTCGACCACGAGGGTGGGCACGCCTGCGTCGATCAGGGCCTTGTTGAGCCTTTCACCCACCGGTCCGTGGCCGCAGATGATGGCGTGGCCGGTGAGGCCGGCGATCCGCTGCCGCAGCGTGCCGGCGTCGAACTTGACCGGCTTCCCGCGGCCCCAGCCGCGATGAACCAGCCAGTCACCGAGGCCGGGGCCGGCCTTCAAGACGGCCGGAAGGAGGCCCATGGAAAGGGCGCTGGCGGCCAGCAGGGTCTGCTGAGTTGCTTCGCTCCACAGCGCTGCGCCTCCCGCCTGCTGGAGCAGCACGAGTGAAAACTCGCCCGCGCTGCAAAGGCCGATGCCGGCCATGAGCGCGGGCCGGTGCGCGAGTCCGAGCTTGCGTGCGATCGAGGTGATGATGCCCGCCTTGGCGAGCATGAGGCCCAAGGTGAGGGCTGCGATGGGCTGCCAGAGCTGCAGTGCGGTTTTGACGTCGATCATGAGACCGACGGAGACGAAAAAGAGCGTCAGGAACAGGTCCTTCAGCGGCATCACGTCGGCCAGGATGCGGTGTTTGAAGATGGACTCGCTTACGGCGAGTCCCGCGACGAAGGCGCCCAAGGCCAGGCCGAGGCCGAGCAGCCCGCCGATGAAGGCAAGGCCGACGCAGGAGCCGATGACGGTCAGGGTGAAGAGCTCGCGATTCCGAGTCTGCGAGACTGCATTGAGCAGCCACGGGATGACCCAGCGCGCGGCCACCCCGGCGAGAACGACAAAGACGCCGCCGCGCAGGCCGAGCGATCCGAGGCGCGGAAGGATGGCCGTTTCATCGCCCTGGCTCGGCAGCAGCAGCGGCAGGAAGAGGAAGAAGACGATGATGAAAAGATCCTGAAAAATGGCCACCGCCAGCGCCATTCGCGCACCGGGGCTGGCCTCGAGCCCCATGTCCTGGAAGCTCTTCAAACTCACGGCCGTCGAACTCATGGCCAGGGCGACGGCCAGGATTGCCGAGCCCTGCCAGGGCAGGCGGAGCATCACAGACCCGGCGCCCGCCAGCGCGATGCAGAGCCCCATCTGCCACCCGCCGCCGACGAAGGCGTAGCGACCGAGGAAGCGCAGCTCCCCCAGCGAAAACTCTAGTCCGAGGGTGAACATGAGCAGGATCACGCCGAACTCGGCCATCTGGGAAACGCGTTCGTGGGATTCACCGCCTCCGAGTAGGTCCAGCACGCCTGAATTCGCAATGATGACGCCGCAGATGAAATAGCCGGCCAGCATCGACTGCCGCAGCCGCAGCAGCAGCAGGGAGACCATGACCACTCCGGCTAGCATCAGCGCCAGCAGGGCAAAGAGCGGCGGCACGGCTGCACCAGCGGCAATGATCGGGGCGGACATCATGAGCGGCGTGTTCTTTGCCCGCAGGAAGGCCATTGATCAAGTCTGCGGTGAAGATTGCCGCTGTGACCGTTCGAGAAAGTGCCGAGCACATGCGGTCAGAAGGGCACCGCGAGCGGAGTAGGCCCATTCGCCCGAATGCGAAGCGGCGCGCTCGTTCTGGCGAACGAGCCTACGCCCTTGCCGCAGCGCTGCCGACCGCAGGGTCGCGGCTCAGCGATTCTCAGCCTGCCGTTCGTAGCGCCGGAATTCGAGGTCGCCTGAGACTTCGAGGACTTCAGCGAGGCTGAAGAGGTGCTCAAAGGGCGGGAGCAGGACGTCGCCTTCGTAGTCCTTCGTGATGTAGGTCAGGAAGAGGCCGTCGCACTGCGGCAGGAGTTCATCAAAAACGCGTGCCCCGCCGATGATGAAGACGGTTTCGGCATCGCCGCAGACCTGTGGCAGTTCGGAGACGCTGCGGATGACGCTGACGCCCTCGCGCGGCTCCATGGTGCTGCTGAGGACGATGTTCTGCCGGCCGGGCAGTGGCCTGCCGATCGAGTCAAAGGTGGCACGGCCCATGAGGATGGGATGGCCGAGCGTGGTGCGCTTGAAGAACTTCAGGTCTTCGGGGTAGTGCCAGGGCAGTTGGCCCTCGCGTCCGATGACGCGATTGGCGGACATGGCGACGATGGCGATGAGGCGCGGCATTTTTTACCAGAGGTCGATGGGCTGGTGCGTGTCGGGGCGGATGAGTTCGGTGTCCGGGATGGTCTCGGCGAAGCGGTTCGCAAACCAGTTCTGCGCGGACTCCTCGCCGTGGACCATGATCAGCTTCTTCGGCTTCACCTTCTCCGCGTAATCGGCGAGCTGCTCGCGCGTGCCGTGGGCGCTGAGGTCGAAGCTCTCCACTCGAGCGCGGAGGGGGATGGCGGCGAGATCGCGGGACAGCTTGATCATTTCCCCCTGCTTGGCGTTGCGGACCGTGTAGCCGGGGGATGTGGGGTCGGTGTAACCGACGAAGGCGATGGCGTTGCGCGGGTTGTCGAGGAACTTGGCGGCGAACTGGTTGCTCACGGTGTGCTCGGTCATCATGCCGCTGGAGAGCGCGTAAAGGGAGCGCGGGCTGGCGACGATCTCCTGGCGTTTGCGGCTGTTTTTGCGCGGCACGAGGAGGTCCGTGTCTTCGAGCAGGCGGAAGCCGGGATAGCTGCGACGGCTGCGGGAGGCGTAGTGGTCGTAAAGGACGGTGACCTTCGTGCTGAGGCCGCCGATGTAGAGCGGCATCATCGGGATGAGATCCTCCTGGTGCAGCTCGTGCAGCATCATGACGACCTCCTGCGTTTTGCCGAGGGCGAAGACGGGAATGAGCAGTGCTCCATTGGCCTCGTGTGTGTCGCGGATCAGTGCGGCGAGGCGCTCCTTCTCGCCTTTGCGGGAGTAGCCTTCGGGACGAGAGAAATCGCCGCGCGTGGTCTCCATGATGAGCACGTCGATCCCGCTGGTGGGGAAGTCGGCGGCCTGGCAGATGGTCTGCGGCTCGAAATTCACGTCGCCGGTGTAGAAGAGTGTGTTGGAGCCTTCACGGATCATCACGCCCGTAGAGCCGAGGATGTGGCCGGCGTCGTGCAGGGTGGCCTCCAGGTTCGTGTTCGGCACGGTGAAGGGGCGGTCGAGGTCGCGGTAGATCCACTGGGCGCGGATGCCATCGAGCTCGCGGTGGGTGAAGAGCGGGTACTCGGTGATGCTTTCCTCCTCACGCTGCTTGGTCATGACATTGACCGAATTGTGCAGCATGCCGGAGGTGAGCTCTCCAGTGACCTCGGTCATGATCACGGGCGTGTTCGGCTGCTTGCGCTGCAGCACGGGCAGGGCGCCGATGTGATCATGGTGCGCGTGGGTGATGAAGATCGCGTCGGCGGAATCATGGGCCAGCGGGCCGAAATCGGGCAGTGCGGCGTATCCGACCTGCTTGGGGTGCATGCCGACATCCAGCACGACACGATGGTCCCCGGCTTCGAGGAGGTAGGAATTGGCGCCGATTTCACGACGGCGCGTCAGGTTGCGGAAACGCATGCGGTAGTTTTTTGGGGAAGGGGAGGGCGATACTAGGGGCGTGGCAGGCATGCACAAGGCCTAATTGCCCCGCACGGCCTACCCTTGTCCCTCGCTCACCGTCCAGCCTCCATCCACGGCAAGGACCTGGCCGGTGATGAATTTCGAATCAGGAGAGAGCAGCATCAGGGCGGCGGCGTCGCAGTCTTCGGGATGGCCGATGCGCCCGCCGTCGAGGGGCTGCTTCGTTTTCACAAAGGCCATGATGTCGTCATTGGTCGCGGCACGTTTCGACATCGGCGTCTCGACGAGGGCGGGGGCGATGACGTTCACGCGGATGTTTTGCGGTGCGTAGTAGGCGGCGATGGACTTGCTGAAGCCGATGATGCCCGCCTTCGCGGCGGCGTAGGCATGGGAGGCGAAAAACATCGGCGAGGGCGAGTAGCCGAGCACGCTGGCCATGTTCAGGATGACGCCACCGCTGCCCTGCTTGAGAAACTGGCGCACGGCGGCGCGGTTCGAGTAAATGACGGAGTTCAGATTGAGGTCGAGCGTGTAATCGAGACCTTCGTCACTGAGTTCATGGAGCGGGCCGTCGCCTTTCGAGCGTCCGCTGCCGCCGGCGACGTGGTAGAGGGCGTCGAGCCGGTCAAACATCGCCACGGCACGCTCGGCGGCCTCCGGCGTGGCGGCATCGGCGGCGAAGCCACGGGCGGTTGGACCCAATGCAGCTAAAGCAGCATCCACATTCGCCTGCGTGCGGCTTGTGACGACGACGTGCGCCCCGGCGGCGACGAGTTTTTTCGCAGCAGAGAGGCCGAGGCCGGTGGTGCCGCCCATGATGACGATGTTTTGGCCGTAGAGAGAGGACATGGGAGTGTGATGCGTGAGGAGTGATGCGTGAAGCCGAAAAGAGCACCGAACGTGGTTCACGCATCACGAATCACGCATCACGAAACACCGCTCACTTGCACGACCCACGTCACGTTCACTGCCCACCATGAACACCCATCGCGCCATTCTACGCAAGCTTGGCGCTTTGGCTTTTACAGTTTGATGGTTGTCGAAAGCTAAGCCGGGACTGTTTTTGACTTGCCTTCGCGTCGTTAAATCGCTGCAATTGAGCGCATGAAAGCACTCGTTTATCTTGCAACATTATGCTGTGTCAGCGCCCTCGCTCAGTCGGGAGATTACCGAGGAGCCGCCGCAGTGATCAAGCAAATCTCTGAAAAGGCTCAGGAGAAGCCCGCTGAGAAAAAGTCCGATCCAGTGGAGGAACTGCGGCTCAAGGTTAAAGCCCTGCGCTCGGAGGCGGTCACACTCGCCCCGGCGGAGGCGGCGAAACGCTGGCTGGCCCTGCTCGACGCCTACCTCACCATCCCCTCGGAGCAGCTCTACTCGCAGCGTGCCCACGAGGACAGGCTGACCCTCGGCATCATCATCACCTCACTGCCGCCTCCAGCAGCGTGGGATGAGATCGGACGCCTGCTGAAAGAGAGGAAGAGTTCGAAGCCGATGCAGGACGAGGCGCTGCGACTGCTTGCCACTGTGTTACGTGGTGATGACGCAGGACGGGAAGCGTCTCTCGACCAACTTCGAAAGACGCTCGCTGCGGATACCAAGCTGGAGGAGTACCATCGTGAACACTACCAGGACAACATCGACCGAATCGCGGAAAGCCTCGAAGAATTGTCTGGCTCGGACGCGGAAAAGGTGGCCGCTTTTGAAAAGCGAGTGGCCTTGCTCGAAAAGGGGGACGAACGGACCCGCGAACGCTATGGTGAAAGCCTCGACGTCCCTGACCTGGTGCGCTTTGCTGGTGAAAAGGAAGCCGAGGCGCTGATCACGCGGGTTTTGAATCTCGGCCTGGAATCCATCTCCATCGATGGCGCGGCGACACGCCTGCTGGCCTCGTCCCTGGCCCTCAAACATGTCGATACGCTCAAAAAGCCTCTGTGGGACCTCGTGCACAGGCTGGACCACGCGCCTCTCTACGAGGCCTTGGAAAAGAAGTTCCCGAAGGATGGCGACTGGCAGCGACGTCAGGCGGCGCAGGTCTATCTGCTCGCGCTCATCGCTGCGGACCGTACCGAAGACGCGCTGAAGCTCGTCAAATCAGAGTCAGCCGTGGACGAGGACGGAGATTACATCCGAGTCGAGGTGGGCGATCTCGATGAGATGGGTCGCCAGGGACTCGGGGCGCAAGTTCTGGCGTTTCTGCAGCGCCTGCTGGCCGAGGATCCCGCCCTTCCATACTGGCTTGAATTCATCGAGCTGTCTGCCCGGCAAGACGCCTCTCCTGCCGCATTGAAAATGCTTCAGGACGGTCTCGCCAAACCGGAACTCACGCCGAAGGCCCGGGCTGAAATGCAATCGCAGCTTTACCTGGCTCTGCTGGCCGCCGACAAGCGCGAGGACGGCATCCGAGTGCTGGTCGAGCTAGTGAAAGCCGGTCCGCGCAGCAGCGTCGGAGATGGCGAGGCACAGGCCCAGGAGATGCGTAAACGCTGGGAGCAGGTAGGCGTGCACGTCACGCCCGAAATGCTCAGTCGCTTTCAGCAGCAGGCCAGTGGCCGGGCGGATGGCGGTGAACGCACCCACCTTTTTCTCTGCGCACGACTTGCCAAGATCGGTCGCCTCCTGGAAAAGCCTGAATGGGTCGAGGTCGCCCTCGCTGCTGCAGAGGCCTGCGTCGAGAAAACCGCCGCTGAC
>CAMAZK010000274.1 GCA_945863205.1 Akkermansia muciniphila
GAGGAGGAGGTTGAGCAGCTTGGAGGCTGCCACCGAGGTGCCAAGAAGAGCCGAACTACGAAGGGACTTGCCTTAGTGCTTACGAGAAAGCACATTCCGCTTCCCAATCCCCGACTGAATGCGCTGCCCGAAATGCGGAAGTTCCCAGGATAAAGTGATCGACTCTCGCGAGGCGCGGGAAGGTCATGCCATCCGCCGCCGCCGGGAGTGCATGAAGTGCGACTTCCGCTTCACGACCTACGAGATCGTCGAGCGCGAGGAGTTGCGCGTGGTGAAGCGCAACGGCGCCCGGGAGAATTTCAACCGTGACAAGCTCATGGGCGGCGTCACAAAGGCCTGCGAAAAGCGGCCGGTGAAGATGGAGCAGCTCGAACAGCTCGTGGACGACATCGCCAACGAGCTGGAGGAGGAAGGCTACCGCGAAATCCCCAGCACCGTGATCGGCGCGAAGGTGATGCGTCGCCTGGAGGCCATCGATCACGTCGCCTACGTGCGCTACGCCTCGGTTTACCGGCAGTTTGAGGACGTGGGCGAGTTCATCGATGAAATTCAGAGCCTCGGCCAGCGCCGCCCGCGCGATAGCAGTCAGCAGGAGCTTTTCCGTTAAATTTTCCCCATGTCCGAAAAGACCATTTTTCAAAAAATCATCGACCGCGAGATTCCAGCGCCGCTGGTGTACGAGGACGATCTGGTGGCCGCCTTCAATGACATCCAGCCGCAGGCGCCGATTCACATTTTGATTGTTCCGAAAAAGCTGATCCCGCGTGTCGGCGAGGCTGCGGCTGAAGACCAGGCCACGCTGGGTGCACTGCTGCTCGCAGCCGGAAAGATCGCCGACAAGCTCGGCATCAAAGACGCCGCCAAAGGCTTCCGGCTGGTGATCAATCACGGCAGGGACGCAGGCGAATCGGTGCCGCACCTGCATGTGCATCTGCTGGCAGGCCGGACGCTGGAGTGGCCCCCGGGCTAAAAATTTTGCAACTTCAGGCCGCTGCCGTTGTTTTGCTGGCATCATGGAACCGTTTTCCCCCCAAGATCCGATGACCAAACTGCTGGCCCAAGCCCGCAGAATCGAGGCGCGTTCCAATTTCACGCAGAACGTCGTGCGTGCCGCCCGTCAGACCCCGCAGGATCGCGGCTGGCTGGCTTCCATGAAAGCCTGGTGGGAGGATGTGAATTACGCGCCCGCCGCAGGCAAGTGGGCGCTCGCCGCAGGAGCGGCTGCCGCCATCGCACTGACCTTTGCCGTGCTGCAGATGCCGCAGGATGCGGCTCCTCAGTTCGCCGAGCAGCGGGTGGCGCTTCCTGAAGTGCCGCTGCTTCCCGCCGCCGAGACGCCCTGGGAGACCGCCTATCAAACCGAGGCGCTGCTGGCCGTCGAGGACACCACCCAGTTCACCGACAGCGAGATCGGCTTCCTGCTTTATTGATCGCGGTCTGTGACGGAATCGTGACGCAGTCGTCTGTGTGACGAAACATGCACAATCCTTCGCTCGCCACGGCAGAGAGTGGTGGAACACATGCGGCTCATGCCCACGCTGCAAGTCCCCTCGCGTCCGCAGCCGACGCGCCTCCTCAAATCGGCTCATGACATGGTCTTCCGCCATGTTCACAACTCCAACCTCATCTACAACACCGCCTGGGAGGACCCTCGGCTCGACCGGCAGTTGATGCAGCTCGACCGCGACAGCCGCGTGGTGATGATCACCAGCGCCGGCTGCAACGCGCTCGATTATCTCCTCGACGATCCCGCGGAAATTCACGCCGTGGACATGAACTACCGGCAGAACGCGCTGCTGGAATTCAAGCAGGCGCTCATTCGCAAAGGTGACTTTGAAGAGCTGTTCGAGATGTTTGGTTTCGGATCGCACCCGGAACACGTCCGCATCTATCGCAGCGTGCGCGACACCCTGTCCGAGCCCGCCCGGAAATTCTGGGACAAGCGCATCGCCTTCTTCAATCCCGCCAGCCTGAAGAAATCCTTCTACTTTCACGGCACCTCCGGCATCGCCGCGTATGTGATGGGCAATGCCTTGTTCAAGCTGCGGCCGAACGTGAAAAACTTCGCCACCTGCCTGCTGGACGCACGTTCGCAGGAGGAGCAGCGGGAGGCCTACCAGCTCTTCGAGCGGGAGGTCTGGGGGCCCTTCAGCAACTGGCTGCTGCGCCAACCCACGCTCATGACCCTGCTCGGCGTGCCGCGGCCGCAGATCAAGCTCATCCAGGACTCGTATCCCGGCGGACTCACGATGTATGTGAAGGACAAGCTGCGGCATGTGCTGTCGGAGCTGCCAATCGCCGACAATTACTTCTGGCGCGTGTACATGACCGGCTCCTACACGCTCGGCTGCTGCCCGAATTACCTAAAGCAGGAGAACCTTCCCGCCCTGCAATCCCGGGTGAACCGGCTGCGGAACTACACCACGACGGTCTCGAACTTCCTGCGTGAGCATCCCGGCGCTTACACGCACTTCGTGCTCCTGGACCACCAGGACTGGCTCGCCGCGCATGACACCGCAGCCCTGCTCGAAGAGTGGGAGCTGATTCTCGCGAACAGCGCTCCGGGCGCGAAGATCCTGATGCGCTCCGCCGGCATCGACGTGGGCTTCATTCCCGAAACGATTCGTTCCCGGCTCCGCTTCTGTCCGGAGCGGACCGAGCCGCTGCACCAGCTCGACCGCGTCGGCACCTATGGCAGCCTGCATTTCGCGGAGGTGCTGGGATGAACGCCGCCAGCATCACGGAGAATGCCTCCTCAAAGGCGCTCGAGCGCTACTACCAGTTCCACTCGCGCATCTACGACGCCACGCGCTGGAGCTTCCTCTTCGGGCGTGAGGAAGTGCTGCGCCGTGCGGCCAGAGTGTGTCAGCCAAAGCGGATCCTCGAGGTCGGCTGCGGCACGGGCCGGAATCTCGTCTCCCTGCGGAAACATTTCCCCGAAGCCAGCATCACCGGCGTCGATCTCTCCGAGCAGATGCTCGGCATCGCGGCGGCAAAGATGCGCGATTCGAAGACGACGCTGCTTCGCCGCTCCTACAACGCCCCCGTTCATGAAAACGGCGAGCCCTACGACCTGATTCTCTTCTCCTACTCGCTGTCCATGTTCAATCCGGGCTGGGAGCAGGCCATCGCCGCCGCGCATGGCGATCTGGCCGCTGGCGGCTGCGTCGCCGTGGTGGACTTCTCCCACTCGGCCTTTGGCTGGTTCAGCCGCTGGATGGGCGTCAATCACGTCCGCATGGACGCGCATCTGTGGCCGCTGCTGGCGGACCACTTCACAGCGCTGCTCGATGAGCGTTTTCGCGCCTACGGGGGCGTGTGGAGCTACGGCATGTTCCTTGGACGAAAGCTGCCCTGAGTGTGGCGAATCTGTTTCGTGAAGGATTGTCAATAACCAACATCTTGGGGTGTCCGCAACCAACACCACAATGACAAGCGCCACCATCCACTCCACAACCACCTGGTTTGCCACGGTCAGCTCCAGCCCGTGGCTGCAAATCATGCTCCTCTGCACCGTCGCCGCCCTCATCGGGCTGTTTTACTTTTTGCGTCGCTTCGGCCTCGCCTGGACGATGCACCGCTGGCCCAGCACGCGCGGGCGCGTGGTGCTGGCGGAGATGCGGCGTGGAAAGAAGAAATCCTCCGACGGCTCCCTGCTCTACGACCCCGTCCTCCGCTACAGCTACGCCGTGGGTGATCGCGTTTTCGAAAGCAGCTCCTTCACCCACCGCGCCGTCAGCAACGCCGCCAACCTCGCCACCCAGTTCATCACGAACGTGAAGAAGGACGCCGAAGTGCCGGTTTACTACCACCCGGCGAATCCGGCGGAGGCCGTCGTCAAACCGATGCCCTGGCAGGGATCGGCGATTGGTGCGGCGTTTTGCGCCCTCGTGCTTGTCTCGCTCGCGGTGCAGTTGCTCCTAGCATGAACGCGTTTGCGACCACGATCTCACCCGCGTGGTCAGGCACGTCCGCAGGCACGCAGCGTCCCATCACAGTGCAAATCGCCGTCACCGGCTACCTCGCTGGCTTTTCCGTGCTGCCGAACCAGTGGTTTCACCTCGGCTGGCTGCTGCTCGTCGGCATGGTGGCCGTCGTTTGGAAAGACCATCAGGCTCAGCGGCCCCGCCTGCCGGTTCATCCCGGCGCATGCCTCATCCCGGCCTTTCTGCTTTGGATGACGCTACGCTCCTGTTGCAGCGAGGCCTTTCTGCAAGGCTCTAACAGCGGAGAAGTCATACGCGGTGTGCTGGGCAGCCTGCTGCTGGCCTTGTTTTGCGCATTGACCTGGCAGCTGGCGCAAGATCGCGAGGCATTGCGCACCACCGGATGGATCACCGGCATCTCGGCAGGTTGCGCCGCGTTGATCAGCCTCGTGCTGACCTACCTTGTGCTGCCGGGTCATGTGGCGGGTGAGCGGCTGATGAATGTGCTCGTGCATGGCGGGCTGAATCCCATCTGCACCGGGCTGATCTTCGGCTTTTCCGCCGTCTGGCTCGCCGCGCTGGTGGAGGGAAAGGCGCTGCCCGTTCCGCGTCGTCTGGCCTGGGCGTTCATCGCGCTGCTGCACCTCGCGGCCTTCTTTTCCGGCAGTCGTGGCGTCATGCTGGCGCTCGCCTGCGGTCATGCGGCCCTTCTTCTGGCGCGTGGCTGGCGGCGTGGCGTGGCTGCCTTGGGCGTGTTCGTCATCACCGGCATGCTTTACTTCACCAGCGCCCCGTTGCTGGCCCGGATCGCCAGTTGGCGCGCCGAGTCAGCCATGGTGATCGAAGCAGAACCCACCCTCACCCTTCACCTCCAGAAAGCAGTGGAGCGCGGCGACAACGGTCGCTTTGACATCTACCGCGCCGGATGGAACGCCCTCGACAACCTCTGGCTCGGTACCGGTCAGTGGGGCGTGCGTGACGTGTGGCAGTGCGAACTTCAGCCTGACCCGTTTGGGATGATGACCCACCTGCACAGCGCCTTCTTCGCCACCTTCGTTCACGGCGGCATCATCGGGACCGCTCTTCTGCTCGCGCTGCTGTTGCAAGCCCTGCGCAGTGCCAGAAACCTCGCCCAACAAGGCGATGCCGCCTGGGTCGCACTGCTGGCCTTCGGCTGCGGTGGTCTGCTGTTCGATGGTGAATCGCTCACCTCCCTCGCCACCGCCCCGCGCTTCGAAGGACTGCTGTTCTGGCTGCCGGTGGTGGTGGTCCTGCGGCGAGCAGCTTTGTCGGCGTCAAATTGAGCCTCGACACCGTCTCAAAAAATCGGCAATCATCGGGTTCAGTGACTCCCATGGTTCGAGTCGCCCGTTTTTTCCCAGTCATGAAGCGCCACCTCATCCCGCTCCTCTGCCTTCTCGCCGCCGTCAACCTCCACGCCAACGGCGGTGGTTACATCACTGGTGTGAGATCGACGGGAGCCTTCCAGCCTATCGGCATTGACCAGGTTGAAATGATCTCCGAGCGGCTCGAAATCGACCTGCACATCGAATACGCCGACATCCGCATCGAGTACGTCCTGCATAATCCCGGCAAGAAGGTGAAGATCGAAGCCGGCTTTCCGAGCGCGATTTATCATGGTTCCGGCTTCATGATGCCGCCTGCCGCCAAGCAGCCTTATCCGCCAAAGCTGGAGCAACTGGACCTCAAACTCGATGGCGCGAACGTTAAGCATGTCCAGGTGGCCGATGATCTGCCCCTCGGTGTCAAAAGCCAGGGCAGCATGGTCGTGAACAGTTGGCACAAGTTCAGCGCCACTTTTGCCAGCGGCCAGACGAGCAAGCTGACCGTCAGCTATCGCGCACCCTACCAGCGCGATCATTACTCCTTCTCGGGCGGCCACAATTATGGCGGCCCACTGACGCTCACCTACCTTTTCTCCGCCGCCGCTGCTTGGGCGGGACCGATCAAAAACGGCAGTGTCATCATCCGCTCGGTGTCTGTGCCTGTGTCACAGGTCAACATCAGCCATCCCAAACGATTTGCGCGCAATGGGAACGTGTGGACCTGGAGCTTCACGGATTTCGAGCCAACGCTGGAGGATGATTTGATCATCCACACACGGGGTCGTTATGATGGAAACTACGACTACACGGGTGAAAAGCGAGATTACACGATTCACTATGTCGAGTGGCGTGCGCCCGATGGCAAGACCGCGACTGGTTGGGAGGCCCGACGGCAGGATTTCAGTGTTGAGGCATCTTCCTCGCTGACGGAATCTGATGGAACCGAGCATCCACCAGAACACCTCAAGGACTGGACTCGTAAAACCGCCTGGGTTGAGGGCAAGGAAGGCGACGGTGTAGGGGAGCATGTGACCCTGACTCTGCCCAGGCCCGCCAAAATTCGCCGTATCGGCATCGTGAACGGTTATGCGGAATCGCGAGACCTCTACCTGGCCAACAACCGAATCTCACGCCTCAAGGTCAGCATCAACGGTGGCAAATCATTCATGGTCGAGATTCCCGATGAGCATCTGGTGCAAGAGCATTTCTGGTTCGACCTTCCTGCCAGCAAAGACCTCGTCAAAACAGTCCGTCTGGAGATCGCCGCAGTTTACCCAGGCACCACTTTCAAGGACACTGCCATCGCAGATGTTGTTCTGGTTGTGCCATTGGACAAAGAGCCGAAGATTCAGCCAGGACGATAGTCGCCCTTATGATTCAGCACCGCAGACGGAGGAACACCGCAGGGTTCAGACACAAAATCTCTGCGGCATTCCAATCTCTGCGGTGCAAATTCAGGGTTCTCTCGATTCTCGCAGCTGGCCTCATCCCGCTCGCTCAGGCGCAAACGCTTCCCATTCACATCGAGGAATCGCATGCCGGGGCATTCTACCACCTGGT
>CAMAZK010000275.1 GCA_945863205.1 Akkermansia muciniphila
CGCGGTCGAGGAAACTCACGCTTTCTTCATGCTGGCACTGATCCTGGGCCACGGCTGGCGTGTAACGGAATTCGCGGCCCACGGCCTCGACAGCGAGCGCACCCTTGTCGGCAAGACGGCGGATGAGGGACTGCACCGTGCGCGGTTTCCAGTGCTGGCGGCCATCGAACTCCTTCACCACTTCTGCGAGCGTGCAGGTTCCGCGCTGCCAGAAGACGTTCATGACGGTCCATTCGGCGTCTGAGATTCGTGGGGCGGGAGAGGGCTGCGGCGGGCGGGGCATGGCGAGGATTACAAATGTGATCCGAGGATTACGCATGTAATCCGAATGGCAAGCGCCTTTTTCATGGATTCAATCTGGATGCTCTAAGTGGAAGAAGCGCTTGCCACGGTCTCATTCCGCAGCACAAAACAGCTTCACATGGAAAAACTCATCGTTCACGGGGGGCGGCCCCTCAAAGGCCGCGTCAATATCAGCGGCTCTAAAAACTCATCGCTCCCCATTTTGGCGGCCACGCTGCTGACGAAGGATACGTGCGTGATCCGCCGTGTGCCGGACTTGAGCGATACGAACTACATGGTGCGAATTTTGGGCGAACTGGGCGCGGAGGTGGAGCGAGCGAGCGGTGTCGTGGTGGTGAAGGCGGAGAAGATCAAGTCGGTCGCGCCCTATGATCTCGTGCGCAAGATGCGTGCCTCGATCTGCGTGCTGGGGCCGCTGACGGGCCGTTTGAAGAAATGCACGGTGTCGCTGCCTGGGGGGTGCGTCATCGGCGACCGCCCGGTGGATCTGCATCTGAAAGGGCTCGAAGCTCTGGGGGCGCAGGTCACCGTTGATGGCGGTGACATCAGCGTGAACGCGAAAAAGGGCTTCAAGGGCGGTGCGATGAATCTGATGGGCAAGCATGGCTCCACCGTTCTCGGCACGGATAACGTGATGATGGCCGCCGTGCTGGCTAAAGGAACGACCATCATCGAGGGGGCCGCAGCGGAGCCCGAGGTGGAGGATCTGGCGAACTTCCTCATCAAGATGGGGGCGAAGATTGAAGGAGCGGGCACGAACAAGATCACGATCGAAGGCGTGAAAGAGCTCCACGGAGCCGAACACGTCGTGATTCCCGACCGGATCGAGGCCGGAACCTTTCTGGTAGCCGGTGCGATGCTGGGGGATGGCATCACGCTGAAACGAGTGGTGCCGGCGCACATGAAGGCCGTGACTGATTGTCTGAAGCAGTGCGGCTTTCCGATGGAGATGACGAAGGACAGCATCACCATCCGTCCAAACCCGGAGGCGAAGGGTTTTGACCTGACCACGCTCTGTTATCCCGGGTTTCCGACGGACATGCAGGCGCAGTTTTGCGCGCTGGCCTGCGTGATCGACGACACGAGCACGATCACCGAGACCATTTTCCCGCAGCGCTTCATGCACTGCGCTGAAATGAAGCGGATGGGGGCCAACATCGACCTGCAGGGGGCCACTGCGCGCATCCGCGGCGGCAGGGTGATGAAGGGCGCGCCGGTGATGGCGTCAGACCTGCGCGCCTCCGCCGCGCTGGTGCTCGCCGGACTCGTCGCCGAAGGCAGGACGGACATCAACCGCCTCTACCACATCGACCGTGGGTATGAGCACCTGGACGACAAACTGGCCGGGTTGGGGGCTGAACTGGAGCGTGTGAAGGAGTGATGCGGCGGCCTCGCTCTTGCGCTGGTTTTCCTTCGCTTTAGTCTGGGGGATGGAACAGAAAAACACATGCCGCTGGGGCATCCTCGGGGCGGCCTTCATCGCGCGGAAAAACTGGCAGGCGATCCGGGATGCGGGGAATGGGGTGCTCGTAGCCGTCGCTAGTCGTGAGCTTTCACGGGCCCGGACGTTCATCGCGGAGTGCCAGGCGAATGCGCCGCAGCCGGTGCTTCCTGAAGCCATGGAAAGCTACGATGCCCTGCTGGCGCGGAAGGACATCGACGCTGTTTACATCCCGCTGCCGACGGGCTTGCGCAAAGAGTGGGTGCTGCGGGCGGCCGCCGCAGGGAAGCATGTGCTGGTGGAGAAGCCTGTTGGATGTGAGGCCTCAGATGTCGCGGAAATCATCGCGACGTGCGAGAAGCACGGCGTGCAGTTCATGGACGGCGTGATGTTCATGCACGGCAGGCGGCTGAAACGCCTGCGCGAGGTGGTGGACCGCGATCTCGGGCAGATCCGGCACATCGCGACTCAATTCAGCTTCATGAGCGATGAAGAGTTTCAGCGCACAAACATCCGCGCTCACGGGGAACTGGAACCGCTGGGGTGTCTCGGAGATCTGGGCTGGTACTGCCTGCGGTTCACGCTGTGGGCGATGAACTACGCCGTGCCCACGCGGGTCACAGGTCGGATTCATGCGGAGACGCGGCAGGGGGCGGCTGCTCCGCCTGTGCCGCTGGAGTTCTCAGGGACGCTGACCTTTGCGAACGGGGCGAGCGCCTCCTTTTACTGCTCATTCACCGCCGCGCATGCGCAGTGGGCGATGGTGAGCGGAAGTGAGGGCCTGCTGAGGGTGCCCGACTTTGTGCTTCCTTTCTCTGGCGAGAAGACGCGCTTCAGCGTGACGCGCTCGGAGTTCGCCCTCGACGGCTGCCGGTTCGACATGCACGAGGGCGGGTGCACGGAACGGGTGGACGAGCCTTCGAGCAACGCGCCCGGATCGCAGGAGGCCAGGATGTTTGAATCCTTCTCAAGCCTCGTGCTGTCACGGCGTCTCGATCCGCACTGGCCGCAGATCAGCCTGCTCACGCAGCGGGTGCTGGACGCCTGCCTGCAGTCGGCGCGGCAGTCCGGCGTGGCGGTGGAGGTGGTGGCCTGATCAAAGATCGAGCACCTTGTCCATGCGCTGTGAAACATCCGCCAGGTAGTCCCAGTCGCCGGCTTTGACTTCCGCGGCCGCCCAGCCTGAGTAGTTAATTTTGGCGAGTTCCGTGCGGACGGCGGGCCAGTTGATGCTGCCTTCACCGAGGGGCGTGTCGAAGGCTGTGTGCATGCCTTCGTTGGAAGCCTTGGTCAGATCGTATTCCTTCACATCGAGCTTTTGGCTCCGCTTGCCGAGGACCTCCGCCCAGTGGTCGGCGACGCCCCAGCGCATCATATTGCCGACGTCGAAGTGGACCTGCACCCATGGGCTGCCGACCTCGTCGATAAATCGCGCCATGTCGAAGGCGCTGATGAGGAAGGTGTTCCACACGTTCTCGACGAGCACCTTGATGCCCTGCTTTTCCGCATGGGTGGCGGCGTCCTTCATTCTTGCCACGGCTTCGGTCCAGGTCTTTTGGAGTGGCTGGTCTTGCGGGTAGCTCAAGACAAGGAGCATGGATTCGGCGCCGAGTCTTTTGGTCAGGTCGATGCCCGCTTCGATTCCCTCGGTCCGACCGCCGACGGTGCCGTCGATGATGAGGCCGCTCGTCGCGCTGGCGTCGATCCACTCTGCGGCGTTCTCCCGGGTCACATGCCCGAGAAGGCTGGGCTCGACGCCTGCGAATCCGCAGGATCGCAGCTTTTTGAAAGCATCCGCCAAAGGCATTCCTTCCGCCGCCTTCTGCGCCATGCTCCACTTGAGGGACTTGCGAATTTTACCGGTGAACCGCCCGGCCTGCGTGTTCATGACGGGCAGGAGTGGCGCTGAGCCGAGGGCGGCAGCGGCACGGATGAGCGAGCGGCGTTTCATACTGCAGGATAACGCCGTGGAAGGTGATGGCTTGCCTGCGTTAGGCAGAGGCACAAAAAAACACGCGACACCGTGGAGGCGTCGCGTGTTTCGAGGATTGGGCGTGCGGGCCGCTCGTTACGCGAAAAGATCGGTGATCGGCTGGCCCTTGTCGGCGATGGTAAACGGACGCTTGCTGGGGCTGTAGATCACCTGGTCGAGTGGCAGACCGAGGGCATAGGCGATCGAGGCATTGAAGTCCTGGATGCGGACCTTGTTCTCCACGACCTCACGGCCTTCCTTGTCGGTCTTGCCGTAGGTGTAGCCGCCTTTGACGCCGCCGCCGAACATGACGCCGGAGAAGGCTTTCGGGTAATGGTCGCGTCCGGCGTTCTGATTGATCGTCGGCGTGCGTCCGAACTCGGAGTTGAGCACGATGAGCGTGTCGTCGAGCAGGCCGCGGTTGTGGAGGTCGGAAACGAGGCTGGAGAGGGCTTTGTCGAGGGTTTCGCAGCGCTCAGGCACGGCGACGAAGTTCGCGTTGTGGGTGTCCCAGCCGCCGAGGGAGACTTCGACGAAGCGCACGCCGCGCTCGACGAGGCGACGGGCGAGAAGGCAGCCCTGGCCGAAGGCTTCCTTGCCGTAGGCGGCCCGGAGTTCACCGGGCTCTTCGTTGAGGTCGAAGGCCTTCAGGTCCTCCGACTTCATCATGGCCATCGCGTCATCGTACATGTCGGCGTAGGCCTTCACGTTGCGATGAGGGAAGGTGGTGCGGAAGTCCTTGTCGAGTTCGTCGGCAAGCTTCATGCGTGCCTGGAACTTGTCTTCGGGGGCGCTGTTCTTGATGTTCTTCAGGCCGTTTTCAGGATTGCTGACGAAGAGGGGGGCCTGCGCGGCGGGGAAGAAGCCGGCGCCGGGATGGCGGCTGTCATTGCCGACGAAAACGAAGTTTGGCAGGGTGCTGTTGCCACCGCCCTGGAAGACGTTCAGCCAGGCTCCCATGGCGGGATGGCGGATGGTGCCGCGCATCTCGTAGCTGGTGTGCATCATGTAATTTCCCTGCTCATGGGCGCCCTGGGTGGAGGTCAGGGAGTTGATGACGGTGGCATGGTGCATCTGCTGCGCCGTGAGGGGCAGGTACTCGGAGATGCGTACGCCGTCGGCGCTGGTCTTGATCGGCTTGGTCGGACCGGCGGTCTCCACGCCTTCCTTTGGATCCCAAGTGTCCATGTGGGACTGACCACCGCTCATGTAGAGGTAGATGACGTTTTTTGCCGTGGCGGCCTGCTTCAACTTCGAGGAGCCCTCGAAGGCGGCGAAGGATTTGCTGGTGAACGAACTGCCAAGCAGACCAACCCCGAGAAGGGAACTGGCGGTCTTGGCGGCAAAGTCGCGGCGGGTGATTTCGCCGGAGCGGAGGAGTGCGGATGCGAGTTCCTGTTTCATGGTGCGCGTGGTGTTGTTGGTTTTGTTGTCTTTTACTGGATGAAAATGAACTGCTGAGTGTTGAGGAGCGAGAAGATGAGATCCTCCGTGGTGGTCAGGCCGTGGTCCTGGGCTTTGAGCCACACTTCCTTCTCGCGAGTGGTTGGCTTGCGTGAAAGAGCCGTCATGTAAGCGGCTTCGACTTTCTCGTCGGGGTACTGTGCCTTGTTGATCGTGAGCATCAGCTGGCTGTACTTGTTCATGATCTGCGGCAGGAGGCTGCCGTTCATCATGGCGAGAGCCTGCGGGACGCTGGCCTCGTCGTTGGCGTTTTCGATCGTCTCGCGGTCGCTTTGGCCGAATTCACGCAGGTAGTGGCCGCGTGGGGCCGGGCTTTCGAGTTCGGCCGCGCGGAGGTTGAGCTTGGCCATCTGTCCGCGGGCGCTGATGTAGGCCTTGCGTTCCTTCTCGGGGATGCCGAAGAATTCAGCTTCTTCCTCGTAAGCGGCACGGATTTTGGCGGCTACGGCGTCTTTTTCCTCTTTGCTGAGTTCTTTGCGGTCGTAGCCGGGGATGACGACCTTCTCGGCCTTGCCGCTGCTGGACATCATCATCATGTCACCGCCGCTCATCATGACGGAGGCGCTGTCATCGGTCTTGGACGATGACTTGGTGCTCAGGGCGACGGTCTGGAAGGGCTTGCCGGTGACTTTCTCATAGAGCTTCTTCTGCCCGACGCCGATGACCTCGCTGAAGGTGACACGTCGTCCTTCATTTTGGATGCGGCTGACTTCGCTGCGGATGTCGCGGTATTTCTTTTCGAGGGCTTTCGCTTCTGCCAGCGCGGCCTCTCTTGCGGGACCTTCCGGCAGGACGTCGGCCTTGTCGGAAGCCTCTTTGTAGGCGGTGCGGGCCGCCAGATAGAGCTTCTGCTGCACTTCGGTGCGGCTGCGGTTCTGACCGTAAATGTCAGCCGCCTTCTTCAGGCCTGCGAGCGCCTCTTCAGGGGTGAGGGACTCGATGCTGTCCGCGATTTTCTTTGCCTGGAGAATGCGCTGCTCCATGGCTTCACGGTTGGCTTCGTTGATCATGTCCGGGCTGGGATTGATCAGTGTCACGAAGGAGTCCCACATCTGCTCGGCGCTCATGCGGCGGAGCAGCGGTCCTGTGAAGTGATAGACGTTCCCCGGGGAGTGCTCCTCACGGGATGCCTGAGCCTGGTAGGTCCGGGTATTGTAAAGGACTCTCATGACGGCCTTCATGTCGTAGCCCAGATCCACCACGAGCTTTTCCATCTTTTTCTCCGCGTCTGGGATCATCGGGACGCTGGTGTCCATGAGTTCGTCGAGCGGTTCGATCAGTGCGAGTCCGAAGGCCCGCTTCCATAGGCGATTGGCAATCACCGTGGTGAAGCGGGGATTCTCAGGGGAGGTCATCCAGCGGGCGTAGGCCTGCAGTTGCGTCTCGCCAGGGAGGACGTTGCACTCGTGGCCCATCATTGCAGCAGGGGCGACGGAGGACTTCGGTTTGGCATCTGCATACTGGTAGTCATGCGGAAGGCTGGGCTGGCGGTCGCGGGTGTTCACAGATGTGTAGCGCATCGTGTTGCGGACATCGGTCATCGCTTCCTGATAGCTGCGCTGCTCCTTGCGGATCGCGTC
>CAMAZK010000276.1 GCA_945863205.1 Akkermansia muciniphila
GATCCTAAAAGTTCCGGGCTGCCCGGCCTATGTCCGGCAAGAGATCGCGGCCCTGTATGTGATGAAGGAGGACTACCGGCGGGCTTGGGAGTATCTGCGCGATGCGATGAATGCGGGAATGCTGCCGTAATGGGGCGGGCGGGGGATTCTCTTTTTTGAGAATCTGCAATTGACGCATTCTTGCGAAACGTTTAGTGTCTTTAACAATCAATCCTGACTCTCATTTCACCCAACCAATATGGCTAAACTAGTAATCATAGACGACGAAGCCGCGATCCTCGAGCTCATGACCAAGCTCTGCAAGGCGGCGGGCCATCAGGTGATCGGCTGCACTGCGGGTCTCGACGGCATCGCCGCCATCCGCTCCAACGCTCCCGATCTGGTCATCGTGGATCTGCGCATCGGCGATGTGAACGGTCTCGACCTTGTCAGCATGTGCCGCGACCAGTTCCCGAATACGGCGGTCATCATGGTCACCGGCCATGGCAGCGTTGAGACGGCGGTCGAGGCGATGCGACTCGGAGCCTTCGACTACCTGACAAAGCCTTTCGACCTCGGGGATCTCATCAAGACCGTGAATCAGGCGTTGCAGCGCAATGGTCACGACACCTCCGATGCTCCGGTGATGCCTGCGGTCAGTTCGATGCTGCGCTCCGGCGGATCGTCCAAACTCATCGGCCACAGCGAGCAACTGCAGCGCATTTTTGAAATCGTGCGCCGCGTCTCCGATAACGACAGCCCGGTCCTGCTCGAAGGTGAGTTCGGTGTGGGGAAGCACATCGTCGCCCGTTCCCTGCACGAGGCCAGCCGGCGCAGCTCCGCATCGTTCAAGGAGCTGCAATGCAGCGCCATGCCCGAAGAGGCGCTGGACACGGAGTTGTTCGGCCCCAATTCCATCTTCAAGCGGGTGGCTGGCGGCACCGTGGTGCTTTCTGAGGTCAACCAATTGCCTCCACGCATTCAGTCCCAACTGAACACCTTCCTCGATGAAACTCAGTCAAAGAGGACCTGGGGCGGCAATGCGGGGGCGGATTTCCGCCTCGTCGTCTCCACCACGATCTCGCTGGAGGATGCGGTTCGGGACGGAAAGTTCCGCGAGGATCTGTACTACAAGCTCTCCATCGTACCCTTGAAGATCCCGCCGCTTCGGGAGCGCCGTGGCGACATCAAGCCTACCGTTGATCACTTCCTCAAAGAACTGGCCGAGCGGACCGAAACGAAGGTCAAGGTCATCGACCCTGCGGCGGTCGAGTTTCTCGAAAAGTACAACTGGCCCGGCAACCTCTCCGAACTGCGAAACGCCGTCGAGCGTGCCTGCGCGTTTTCGGATGGCGACCGCATCAAGCCCTCCGACCTCCCGGCGAAGGTCACGCAGCAGATCGAGGTGCCCACCCCGGCGGCCGAGGGCTTTACCAAGCTTCCGATCGGCTCCACGCTGGACAGTTTCATCAAGGCCCAGGAGCACGTCTTCATTCAGGAGACCCTCAAGTACAACAGCGGCTCCCGTGAAAAGACGGCCAGCATGCTCGGTGTGTCGATCGCCACGCTGTATCGGAAAATGGGGCTGAATGCCGAGCGCAAGACCACGGCGTAAGCCTGATTCGGCACTCGTCACGTCCACGAAAGTTGCGCGGCAGGGCACTCGCGGCCACACTGCTGTGAACCCTCCCCAACCCCCGAACGCGCCTTGCCTGACACTCCGACCATCCTCTATTGCCGCTGCGCCTACGCGCAGGTTGTTCCCAGCGGCGTGAAGAACGAAGTCCTCCAGAAGCTCTGCGATTCCAGCATGAGCTTTGAGACCGTTTCCGACCTCTGCGAAATGGCCGCGCACCGCGATCCGCGGCTCCAAGCCATCGCTGCCTGCGGAAAACTGCGCATCGCCGCCTGTTACCCGCGTGCGGTGAAAGGTCTGTTCCAGCAGGCCGGTTCTCCTTTGTCCGAAGACGTCGAGGTGCTGAACATGCGCACCCAGACCGCCGATGAAATCGCCGCCGCGTTGATATCCCCCTCTGATTCCAGTCCCCAGCCATGATCACTCACACGCACCGTCCTCTCCGTGTTGTTCTTTACGAAGGCAGTGGCAGCATCGCGCTGCCGGCTGAAGCTCGCGCGAAAGTCATGATGTCCCTCCTGGACAAAGGCTACGCCGTTACCCGCAGCGGGCAGGGGGCCAGTTCCATGCCGCATGACGACCGCAGCCTCCTCGTGCTCGGTGCATTCGAGGGCAGGGCTCCCGCCCTCGAAGACGCCTCCGGGAGGATTGACATCGACACGCGCGACATCACCGGTCTCGAACCCGAGGCCATCGTCTCCCTTGTGGAAAAGACACGCGGGGACAAGCCCATGAACGAGCCCGGCAAGTGGAAGCCCTGGTTTCCCGTCATCGACTACTCCCGATGCACGAACTGCATGCAGTGCCTCAGCTTCTGCCTTTTTGATGTCTATGGCGTCAGCGAAGACAACAAGATCCAGGTGCAGAACAACGACAACTGCAAGACCAACTGCCCCGCCTGCTCCCGCGTCTGCCCGGAAGTCGCCATCATGTTCCCGAAGTATCAGGCGGGCCCCATCAATGGCGACGAGGTGAACGAGAACGAGGCCAAGCGCGAGAAGATCAAGGTGGACATCTCTTCTCTCCTCGGCGGCGATATTTACTCCACGCTCAAGGATCGCAGCGTGGCCGCGAAGTCCCGCTTCAGCAAGGAGCGCAGCTCTGATAAGGCGCTCTCCGAACGCAAAAAGTGCCTCACAAAACTCGTCGGAGATGGCTTCATCCCTGCGGAGGTCCTCGCCAGCCTGCCCAGCACCGAGGAAATTCTGCGAAAAGCGGAGATCGCCAAGGAAAGGGCTGCCGCCGCCCTCGCTGCGCAGTGATCCCGGCGCTGAGCGGCGGCTGGAGGGCGCGGCTCGGTTCCTGCGCCCGCAGCGTCATCTGGGGATAGAAAATGCTGGCCCCGCTGCACAAGCGGCCTAACCTCACCCACCCCCGCCCAATGCCCACTGAGTTCGACATTCAATACGCCCTGGAAAACACCCACGTTTTGCACGAGCCCGACCGCCGCATCGACACCTTTGGCAGCACGCATTTCGAGTTTCAGATCATTACCGAACTCATGGACTCCATCGGCTCCGTTCGGGTGCGCGAGGGGCGTATCGAGGCTGAAAAGCCCCTGATTCTCCGTCCGGAGGTCGGCGCCCACTTCGATTTTGAAGGCTTCGGACCGGAGGCTGCCGCATTTGGAGATTTTCTGCGGGAGAACCTGCAAAAGCTGGCCATCCTGAAATACGGCTTCAAATTTCGCAAAGGCGATGTCCGGGAGCAGATCGTGCATGAACCCCTGGCCGAAGTTCGGGGCAAGCTGCTGGACGACATCCGGCTCAGCGGGAATCCCATGCGGGCCGTCATTCAGGGCGTGGACGACACCTGGGAGATCTGCCTCTTGAAATTCACCGTTGAGATGATCGAGAAGTCCTGCAACATCACCCTCTTCGACTTCAAACGGCGCGGCCTGCTGGGCTGACGCCGCCCCGCTTCTCCTTCCATGGCCAAGGCCCAGCTCAAGATTCTCGCCTTCCTCATCACCGTGGGCCTCGTCGCAGGCACGCTGTCGGTGGCTTGGTGGTTTTACACCAACGTGCTGCTGAAGGAGCACCTTCTGGAGCAGGACATCGCCGCCATGAAGGGAAAAGACCGTCCGCGGCTCGATCCGGGCCTCCGCCGCTTTGATACTGCGGTGGACTTGATCCGCGCCGGAAAGATCGACGAGGGGCGTGACGCCCTCTACAAGCTGCGTCAGCAGTTCCCGGATTCCGCCGCTTGTCCCGAGGCGATTCGCATCATTGGCGAGATCAATCTCGACATGCTTTACTCTCCGAAGAAGATGGTCGGCAAGAGGGACTACATCGTCCAGCCTGGGAACACCCTCCTGGGCATCGCCGTCAAGAATGACACCACCATCGACTCCATCATTCGCATGAACGGGCTGATGAGCACGCTCCTCCATCCCGGCGATCACCTCACCGTCATGCCGCTGGACTTCAATCTCGGTGTCAGCGCTTCCAAAAAGCAGGTTATGCTTCTGCGCAAGGTGGGGGAGAAGGAGTTCCTCTTCAAAATTTACGAGGCTAAAGACATCCGCCTCCCCGCCACCGTCCGCGTTCCCGCAGAGGTCGAAATCACCGGCAAGAATGCCCAATTGAATGGCAAAAACCTGCTGGCGACGGATGAGGATTACCCCGCCACCGACAAGTGGCTCAGCGGCACGCGGGGTGTCCTGATCCGCACCCCGCCCGCTCCCAAGGCGCTGCCCGTGCCGCCTCCCTCCAAAGACGGCTCCATGGAACCGGTCCCGGATCTCCAGGACTCTTCTGAAACCGGCATTTTCCTCTCCCGCGAGGACATCGAGGAACTCTTTGCGCTCGTCCGCAAAGGGGCAAAGCTGAGCCTCGTTCGCTAATCCCCACACCACCTTCCGCCCCGCTATGAAACAAGTTTTGGAATTTGAAAAGCCCGTCGTGAAACTCCGTGAGGAGATCGCCGATGCAAAAGTGAAACTCGAGTCCAAGCCGAACGAAAAGCTCGAAAAGCAGATCGCCGAACTCGAGCGCAAGGCAGACGCCCTGCAGCGCGACATTCACGCCAACCTTTCCCCTTGGCAGCGGGTCCAGATCTCCCGCCATCTCGGGCGTCCCTACATGCTCGATCACGTGAAGCTTATCTGCGATGAGTTCGTCGAGATTCATGGGGATCGGCACATCGGCGACGACAATGCCATGCCCGCCGGCTTTGCCACCATCGGCGGACAGCGGGTCGTCATCATCGGCCATCAAAAGGGGCGGGATACGAAGGAAAACCTGCTGCGGAACTTCGGCAGCGCCCATCCCGAAGGCTACCGCAAAGCCCTCCGCCTCATGCGCATGGCTGAAAAATTCAGCCTTCCCGTTGTCACCTTCATTGACACCCCCGGAGCCTTCCCGGGCATCGGAGCCGAGGAGCGCAACATCGCGGAGGCCATCGCTTTCAACCTCCGGGAGATGATGACGCTGCGCACCCCCGTCGTTGCCGTCGTCATCGGTGAGGGAGGCAGCGGTGGAGCGCTCGGCATCGGCATCGCCGACCGCGTCCTGATGATGGAAAACGCCTACTACAGCGTCATCAGCCCTGAAGGTTGTGCCGCCATCCTTTGGAAGCACCGGGAGCATGCCCCTGAGGCCGCATCAGCGCTCAAACTCAGCGCCCAGGACCTCTCGAAGCTCGGCATCATCGACGGCATTATACCCGAGCCTCTCGGAGGTGCGCACAATGATCCCGCCGCCGCCGCCGAGTCCCTCAAGGAAGCTGTTCTCGAAGCCATTGGCGAACTTTCCAAGTTGCCCGCCGCCGAGCTGCTGGAGCAGCGCTACCAGAAGTTCCGCGCCCTCGGCCAGTACACCGAAGCCTGAGCATCGCGGCGGTCTTCATCCGGTGGAGATCGTGCGACGTGTGGCCGCCTCTCGCGGTCAGATTCTGTCCACGGGCGGCCCCCATGGGCGCATTTCTTGTTCATCACTCGACTTGCCCCGCCCGGCAGCGTGACAGGAAAACTTGGCGCTGCTTAGCTGCCTGCCATGACGTTCTTCCCCACCATGCGCTGCACGCCGCTTCTTTTCATCCCGCTCTCTCTCGTCACAACGGTCGAAGCCGCAGACCCCGCCGCCCCTGTCACCATTCCCGAGGTGATCATCACCGCCACCCGCAGTGAAAACACCGCCGCGGACATCCCGGCCCTCGTCAAGACGCTCTCCCGCAGGCAGATGGACGAGCGTCAAGTCCGCACCTTTCCCGAAGCTCTGCGGGAGACGCCCGGCGTCATGATCCAGAAGACCGCCAACGGCCAGGGCGCCCCCTTTATCCGTGGCTTCACCGGCTTTCGCAATCTCATGCTGATCGACGGCGTCCGCTTCAACAACTCAACCTTCCGGGAAGGTCCCAACCAATACTGGAACACGATCGATCCCTACGCCCTCGGCAGCGTCGAGATCCTCCCCTCACAGGGCGGCACCCTCTACGGCAGTGATGCCATCGGCGGGACCGTCAATGCCTTCACCAAGGACTCCGGCTTCCTCAGCGAGGCCGAGGGCGGCTTCTTCGCCCATGGCCGTGCGGACTACCGCCACTCCACCGCCGAGCGCAGCCACGTGCAGCATGTCGAGGGCAGCATCGGCCAGGGACAGCGCTGGGGCCTCCATGTCGGGGCCACCCTCAGCCAGTTCGCCGACGTGCGCGATCCCCAGGGCCTCCAGCCCCGCACCGGCTACGATCAGTGGGCCTACGACGTCCGCTTTGACCTCGCTCTCGACGATCACTGGCAGTTCACCGCCGTGCATCAGCAGGTCGGGCAGAACGACGTCTGGCGCACCCACAACACCATCTACGGTCGCTCCTTTAACGGCACCACGATCGGTAACAATCAGCTCCGCCTGTTTGATCATGGGCGCAGCCTTTCCTACATCCGGCTCGCCGCCCGGGAGCTGGACGGCCCCATCGACGCCGCCAGCCTCACACTCTCTTTCCAAACCGCCGCAGAAGAGCAATTTCGCATCAGCGGCGGCGGTGCCCGCACCTTCAATGACGTCGATGTGTCCACCCTCGGCCTCGACCTCCAATTCGAAAGCGACTCCCCCATCGGGCGCCTCGTTTACGGGATTGACTACTACCACGACTGGCTCGAGACCGACGGTG
>CAMAZK010000277.1 GCA_945863205.1 Akkermansia muciniphila
CACAGGCGTCTTGCCGAGCTTCTGCACAAAGCTGACCGCCGTGGCGAGCACGTCCGGCGAGGTCTCGGGCAGCGCGATGATCTCCACCAGCGGCATGCGGTGCACCGGATTGAAGAAGTGCAGGCCGATGACGCGCTCCGGATGCGGCACCGTTTTCGCCAGTTCGGCGATGGACAGGGCGCTGGTGTTCGTGGCGAGAATCGTGTCGCTCGAAACACGCGCGGCGAGATCGGCGAAGATTTTCTTCTTCAACTCCATGTTCTCCGTCGCGGCCTCGATGATGAGGTGATGGCGGTTCAGCGGCACGGGCACATGCGTGGTGCTGATGCGGTCGAGCGTGTCTCGCGCCTGCACCTTCGTCACCAACCTGCGACGCGTGGCGTCTGAAACGAGGCCATGAATCCGTTCCAGGCCACGCGCGAGGCTGTCGGTGGCAACATCCGTCATGAGCACACGGACACCACGCGAAGCGAGCGTATGCGCGATGCCGGCTCCCATCACGCCCGCGCCGATGACTACGGCGTCCGGGACGGGGATGACCGTCCCGTTTTCGGCGGGACGTTTGCTGGCTTCTTCGCGCTTGAAGAAAAAGTCGATGAGGCGGGCTGAGTCGCGGTGCTGAATGAGTTCCGCCACGGCTTCGCGCTCGAGTTTCAGTCCATCGTCAATGGTGCCGCGCACCGCGTGGGTGACGACGTCGATGGCCTTGGTGATCGAGGGATAAAGGCCGCGCGTTTTGGCGAGCGCCTTCTTCGTCGCGATCCGGCCAATGACCGGCGCGAGGTAGTTTTCGAGGTGGAATCGTGTCTTCGGGCGTCGTTCACGCACCAGACGGCGTGCGAGCGTTTCGAGTCGTTCGACGGGCACGACATGCGTCACCAAGCCGGCGCGTTTCGCCGCACTGGCATTGAGCAGTTTGCCGCCAGTGATCAGATCCAGCGCCTTCCGCACACCGATGAGGCGCGGCAGTCGTGTGGAGCCGCCCCAGGCCGGAAGGATGCCGAGCAGCGTTTCCGGAAGTCCGATCTTTGTCGAGGCGTGATCGCTGGCGATGCGCCAGTCACAGGCGAGCGTGACTTCGAATCCGCCGCCCATGCACGCACCGTGAATCGCGGCGATCTTCGGCATCTTCAGCCGTGCCAGCCGATCAAACACCGCCTGGCCGAGCCAGATGAGATCGTTCACTCGTGCATGCGGCATGCTGCGGATGGATTTGAGATCCGCGCCAGCGACGAAGATGCGGTCCTTCGCGCTGCGCAGGACCAGCGCCTTTACGCGCGTGTCGTGCTCGATGGCTTCGAGGTTGTGGTTGAACTCGCGCAGCGTCTCTTCGTTCCAGACGTTGGCGGAGGACTTCGGGGAATCAAACGTGAGCCAGGCGATGCCGTCGTGATCGACCTCCTTGCGGAAGTGCTTCGCGGGAATGGTATCGCCATGGATGATCGACTCCAGGACGTGAGGTGCCTCGTGGATGATCGAGGACTTGTCGATGAGAAGAGTTTTCATGGCGTTGTAGAGGTTGGGGGTGGTTCTTTCAATTCAGAGCGCTTCGAGGCACGCGGCCATGCCTTGGCCCCCGCCCACGCAGAGGCTGACGATGGCGCGCTTCGTGTCGGTGGCTTGAAGCTGGTTGAGCGCGGTCTGCACCAGGCGTGCGCCGGTGGCACCGACCGGATGGCCGAGGCCGATGGCACCGCCGCAGGCGTTGATTTTTGCCGGATCGATTTCGCCCAGCGGTGCTTCCAAACCGGCGCGGCGTGCGCTTGCGGGATCGGCGAGACATTTCATCACGGCGAGCACCTGCGCGGCGAAGGCCTCGTTGATCTCGAAGACATCGGTCCCGCCCAGCGTCCAGCCGGAACGATGCAGCGCGAGGTCGAGTGCACGAACGGGGCCGAGACCCATGCGCGAGGGATCGCAACCGGTGGCGGCGTAGCTGACGAGGCGGCCCAGCGGTTTCCATCCGTGTGCGACAGCGGCTTCCTCGGTGGCGACGAGCAGCGCGACGGCACCGTCGGTGATCTGCGATGAATTGCCGGCGGTCACGCTGCCGGTGAGCGTGTCGAATAGCGGCTTGAGCTTTGCGAGTTTTTCGAGGCTGGAGTCCGGGCGGATGCCGTTGTCGGTCGCAACGACGTTCTTGCCAAGCACTGGCGCGATCTCCTGATTCAGCAGATGATTCGCCTGCGTAGCACGCAGATGGCTGCGCATGGCAAAGGCATCCTGCGCTTCTCGGCTGATGCCATACTCACGTGCGAGTACTTCGGCGGTCTGGCCCATGTTCAGACTGGAGACGGGATCAGTGAGACCGAGCTTCAGTCCGATGACGGGCGCGAAATCGGCCGGGCGGAAATGCAGCGCTGCCTTGGCACGACCTTTGAAGTCGCGCGCACGGCTCATGGCGGTGAATTTTTCAACCGCAGGCCGCGAGAAGTAGAAGGGCATGTTGCTCATGCTTTCCGTGCCGCCGACGATGAAGACCTCGCCCTGGCCCGCGCACATCTTGGCATGCGCGAGGGTGAGCGCTTCAAGACTGGAGGCGCAGTTGCGATGCACGGTCATCGCCGGTTTTGATTCCGGCAGTCCGGCACGCAGCGCGATGACGCGGGCGATATTCATCGCTTCCGGCGGCTGGCCGACGCAGCCGATGATCGTTTCATCGACGAGCATGGGATCGATGCCGGTGCGGGTGAGCAGCGAGCTGACCGCGTGGCGGCCGAGTTCGACCGCATCGAGGTGGGCGAGGTCCGTTCCCGCACGTGAGAAGGGCGTGCGGACGGCTGAGACAATGACGAGAGAAGGAGTTTTCATGGCGTTAGGAGCTGAGTGCCACAGGCGATGTGGCGGTTTGATCTTTGGGGCGGTGATCGACGAGCTTTTCCTCCTTCAGGAGGCGGCCCACGCCGAGCTGTTCGCGAAGTTCGGAGAGCGGATGAAAGTGCAGGCCGTTGGGCCGGATCTCGGTCACCTCATGAAAGCGACCAGAGACCGCGACTTCGAGGTCGCGCTCGCTCACGCCGGGTTCGGCTGCGATGTGCAAGTGGACTTCATCCGTGTCGAGCGCGTCGTCGTTGCGCTTGCGCAACTCGATCTGCCAGGCGGCGATGCCGCGCTGGTCGTCGAGCAGATGCTCGAGCACGTTGAAGTTCACGAGGGTTCCTTTGAGCTTGCCGAAGTTCAGCTCGCGAACCTCGCTGACGCGCGAGATGGGACCGAGGATTCGTGGGCAGGTGCGCCCGCAGTTCGGACACTTCTCCCAAGTCAGGCCGCCTTCGGCGATGTCGCCGGTGCGGTAGCGCAGCACCACGGTGCCGCGAGCGTTGAGCGGCGTGAAGACGATCTCGCCCGGCTTGCCATCAGGAACCACCTCGCCGGTTTTCGGATCGATGAGTTCGATGATGCCGAGGTCGGGGCTGAGATGGTAACCGCTGGCGTCGTGGGATTCACCGACGCATTCAGGCCAGGCGATTTTGGCTTCGGTGAAACCGTAGGTGGCCATCACGTGCACATCCGGGCTGCCGAGTTCGGCGGCGAGATCACGCAGACGTGCGCGAAGTCCTTCAGCGGCCTTTTCGCCTCCAAGCACGATGCGTTTGAGATTCGGCCAGCGCCTGCCGGTCTCGACGGCCTCGCGCATGACGTGATAAATGAAGGTCGGCATGCCGATGAGGATGTCCGGCTGGATCTTGTCGATGAGTTTGATGTTCCCATCGGTGCCGAGCGTTTTGCCACCGCCGGTGCTCAGCATGAAGGTGCCGAAGCCGAGGCCCGCATGATGCGCCAGCCAGAAGGCGAGGTGCGGCGCGTAGGGGAAGAGATTGATGTGACGGAAGTCACGCTGCGAGCGTCCTGCCAGCATCAGGCGTGAACCTGCGAGGTCGAGATTACTCAGATCGTGCTTGGTGTAGAGGAAGGGCACGGGATCCGAGGAGCGGCCCGTCGTGCTGGTGAGCAGAATGGGGCGGAATTCGGCCTCCGCGTGTTCTTTGGCGGCGTTGCGACCGTGCATCAATGCATCAAGCCACATGGCCGGTTCGCGGCGGAGAACGGCCTCATCCGGCACGAGCACAAAGTCGCGCGGGTTGGCGAGGTCCTTCTTCGACGTGAAGGGCACGCGGTTCCAGTGGTCGAGTGTTTTGATGTCGAGTGGGTCGATGCCGTGCCGGTCGAAAAGGCGACGGTAGTGTGCGCTGAACGGAATCACACGGCGGCTGAGGTAGTCGCGAAGTTGCGCGAGCTGCCAGTGTTTCCACGCCTCAGGCGGCGAAGAATCCCATGCGGGAATATGACGGAGAAGTTTCATGGCTAAATGTCTCCTGGTTGAGGTTAGGCGGGCGCTGAAGCAGCTCCCAGATGGCGGGCAGTGCCTCCTCCGCAGCCTCGCGGCCGGCTTGGAGATACTGCCCGAAATTTTCAAAGTCGTGCCACGTCGATGCGACGAACCTCGGATGAATGACGACATCGGCGGCGGCTTCCTCCTTCGTGATGAGGCGCAGCTGCGCCGCCAGAAGAGCACGGCGAAAGGTGTCCAGCACGTTGCCAGGAGCGAGGAGGTTCACCTTGTTCCAAAAGGTGTTAAACAACCGGGTGAAGAGGCGGTAGCTGGGCTTGTCGGTGACCGCCAAACCGACGTCCTTGCAGGAGTCGAACTCGTCCGGCATGGGCATGACGTTCACCGCGATGACATGGTCGAGGTGCATGCGTTCCTTCAGCAGGCGGACGGGCAGCGGCTCGGATGCGCCACCGTCGGTGTAGCGGCGGCCGTTGAGCTTTACCGGCGCACAGACGGCGGGAATGGCGGCGCTGGCGTGAACGGCGTGCGACACGACTCCTGTTTCAAAGACGTGCGGCGTGAGGCTGTCGAGGTCCGTGGCGACGACGATGAGAGGCTTGTCGAGATCGGCGAAGGTCTTGTCACCGAGGTCACGCTCCAAATGCTTGCGGATCTTGTCGCCGCGAATGAGTCCTTCAGAAGGAGGCAGGATGAAGTCCATCAGAGACTTCAGGGTGGTGCGGTCCTTGATCTCACGGGCGCGATCTTCGAGCTGCGCTCCGTTCAGCCCCGCAGCCCAGAGCGAGCCGACATAGGCGCCCATGCTGCAGCCTGCGACGGCGGCGATGGGGATGCCGTGTTCTTCGAGAACTTGGATGACACCGGCGTGCGCCAGACCACGAGCGCCACCGCTGGAGAGGACGAGCCCGATCCGGGGCAATTTTTCTCCGCCGGAGCCGTGCTGAGTGCTTTCTTTGGCACGGTCCCATCCCCTTGTCGGTGGTTGGAGGAGGGCGTTCATGGCCTGCGGTGGTTGCTGTGTTGTTAGAACCGCGAGCCACCGAAATGATTCAATTTTCAGGCAAGAAAAGCCAAAAAACTTTCAGTCTTTGATGCTGCGATCCTCCGCTCTGGATGCTCGGTAAAAGAGATCGGCATCCAGAGCGGCTTCGATCTGGCGCACCGTATCCTCCCGCCAGCGGATCCCTTCGGAAGAAAGGATGAGTACAAAAACAATAGGACACAGGTAAACAAAATAGCCTGCGGAGGGGATGGCAGGAGAATTCGTTCGCATCTTGTGTCTGCTAAAGGACATACACTCTCCCACGACTGCCCATCCCGCTCTTCATGAACCTTCGTCGCGATCTTCCTGCCTCCCTTGTTGTCTTTCTTGTCGCCGTTCCGCTCTCACTGGGAATCGCGCTGGCTTCGGGGGCACCGATCATTGCGGGACTGATCGGCGCGGTGGCGGGCGGGATTGTCACGGGATTGCTGGCGGGTTCGCCGCTCCAAGTGTCAGGGCCGGCAGCTGGCTTGACCGTTGTGGTGGCAGGCTTGGTCACAAAATTTGGCTGGGAGACGATGTGCCTTATCACAGCTTGCGCAGGTGCGTTGCAGCTTGTCCTGGGCTGGTTCAAGGTGGCACGCGGGGCGCTGATCATCGCGCCTGCGGTCGTTCACGGCATGCTGGCCGGCATTGGCATCTCGATCGCTCTCGCGCAGGTGCACGTCGTGCTTGGTGGTTCGCCGCAAAGTTCGCCCGTGGTTAATCTGCTGGGCATTCCGAAACAACTCGGCATCCTTAACACACAGGCGGCGGTCCTCGGCTTCCTCACCATCGGGATTCTGGTGGTGTGGAATAAGCTCAAGATTCCCGCGCTCAAACTTATTCCCGCGCCTCTTGCTGCAGTGGTCGTCGGAACGTTGGTGTCATTGCTGCTGGAGATGGAAGTGGGGCGCGTCGATCTGCCGGACACCTTCGCTCTGACCAAGCTCGCGCCGCCTGCGGAGTGGGGGCCGTTCATCACCGCCGTGCTCACGGTGGCGATCATCGCCAGCATCGAGTCCCTGCTCTGCGCGGTGGCCACGGACAAGCTGCACAGTGGCGTGCGCTCGAACTTGGACAAAGAGCTGCGTGCGCAGGGGGCTGGCAATCTTGCCTCAGGCCTGCTGGGCGGCCTTCCCGTCACCGGCGTGATCGTGCGCTCGTCAGCGAACATCATTGCAGGCGGCGTCAGCCGCTGGTCGGCGGTTTTCCATGGGGTGTGGATCTTGCTGTTCGTGCTATTTGCCAACAAAGTGATCGAATCGATTCCGCTCGCAGTGCTAGCGGGCTTGCTCGTCCACGTTGGCATCAATCTGGTGAATCTGCATCACATCAAGGAGCTCGCGAAGCACAACGAAATCCTCATCTACTGGGCCACCGTGCTCGGTGTGAC
>CAMAZK010000278.1 GCA_945863205.1 Akkermansia muciniphila
GCTAAGGCCGAGCTCATGGCCGCCATCGACGCCGCCGACAATCCCGAGGACAAGCGCCACCAGCGCATGCTCGACTACCGCTATTACCACCACTGGGACATTGAGGCCAAGCCCGCCGGTCGTGGCGATGCCGCTGCCATCAGCCTCAACAAAAGCGCCAAGAAACAAAGCGGTGGTGAAAACCAGGCTCCCTTCTTCGTCGCCACGCTCGCCGCCTTCCGCCGCGTGTATGATCTCGGTCGTCGCGATGATCCGCAAAATCTCGGCCTCGTCGTCATGGACGAAGCCTTCAGCAAACTCAGCGGCGACCGCATCGACGACTGCCTCGCCCTCGCCCGCAACTTCGGCCTCCAGCTCATCATGGCCTTCCCCGAAGACCGCCTCCCCACCATGTTCCAGCACGCCGACACCGTGGTCCAATGCCGCGTCGAACGCAGCTACGACGAAGCCACCGAGCAGATCCAAAACATCGAAAACTGGGTCGTGCGAGTGGAGGGCTCCAGGCTCGCTGAGCTGATGGAGTGATCGAACGTCGCGACAGCGTCGTGGAGTGCGGTGGCAAGCCTTGGCGCGACACCGCTTTCGTGTGCCGGACGGCGTTTTTCGTCCTGATGACATCCCTCCAGCGCTCGACAGCGGTGTCGTCGATGCCGGGCGGCCCCGGCATCTCTGCCACCGCACTCCACGACGCTTCGCGCTCTTGTTCACGAATCACTTCTCGCCACGATGCCTCATGCGCTGGCTTCAAACGCTGCATGACAAATGGCTGAACTCGCGAAAACGCCGGGTGACACCTGCCATGCGCTCACGGCCCATGGATTGGGAGGACCTGCTGGATGCGGCTGGCTTGAAGACGGCGGAGGATCGCCAAGCCGCGCAGCGCGAGGCCGAAAGACTGACCCAGCTCAAACTCCATCGTTTGAAGGGGCGGCCGCACATCGTCCTGAAGATCGAAGTCCCCCTCGAATCCGAAGCCTGGCTGCATGCTCAGTTTGGCTCGCAAACTGGCGCGGAAGCTCAACAAGCCGCTTTGGCCGTTGTGGAGCGTTTTGCGGCACAAACGCATCCGCTGCTTCCCGAGGCCTGGAGCGCTCTTTTGAGCCGTTTGAAGGCCGAATTTACCCTTCCGCATGCCGTGGAGCCGTTTCGATGGCGCGAGGCGAATCGCGTCGAAGAGCTCTTGAAGCTGCTTTTCGACCTCACCGCCCGCGAATGACCCGAAGGCACGCTGATTCGCGATGCGAGCACGCAAATCGGCCGCGACTCCAAATACCTCGAAGCGCAGCAGAGCTTCATCGAGCGGGCGCTGGAACTGCTGCTCGGCCGCGAGACGCCGCTGGAGGCGCTCGGCATTCAGACAAGCCACAGCGTGCTGCATTACAGCGGCCCGCTCGCGCTGCACTTCGCCGATCACAGCAAGCCGCTCGACCTCCGCTTCGAGTCCACGCTGTCCGTCGCCGAGCTGGAGCGTGCCACGCACATCACCACGACGGCGCAGCATCTGCTGACCGTCGAGAATCGCAAAACCACCTTCCTCCAGCTCGCACGGGCGGATGCGAGCCGCAGCACGCTCATCGTCGCGACTTCATTTCCGACGCAGGCGGTGAAGCTACTTCTACAAAAGCTGCCGCCAAGTATTCCCCATCATCATTTCGGCGACACCGACCCGAGCGGCTGGGACGTCCTGCGCAACCTGCGCGAAATCTCAGGCCGCGACGTGCTTCCCATCCACATGCACTGGCGTCCCAAGCCTAACTCGCAGCCGATCACTCAGCGTGACCACCAGATTCTCATGCGTCTCCTCGCCGATCCACGGATGGCGGATTGCCGTGATGAACTCAAGGCAATGCTTGAGGCTGGAACCAAAGGCGCTTTCGAACAGGAATCCCTGGGCAGGCCGGTTTTGGAAAAGTGGCCGTTCTACGAACCGAATGGAAGCCTCAAGAACGCCAGTTGACCCGGAGGCTGCGCGGGCGGACGATCCGCCACCATGGCCTCCCCTACCGACCGCACCCACACGATTGCTGTTTTCTGCGACTTTGAAAACCTGGCGATCGGGGTGAAGGACGCGAAGTATGACAAGTTCGACATGAACAAGGTGATGGACCGGCTGCTGCTGAAGGGCAGCATCGTGGTGAAGAAGGCCTACTGCGACTGGGATCGCTACAAAAGCTTCAAGGCGGCGGTGCATGAGGCGTCGTTCGAGCTGATCGAGATCCCGCACGTGCGGCAGTCGGGCAAGAACTCGGCGGACATTCGCATGGTTGTGGATGCGCTGGATTTGTGCTACACAAAGCCGCATGTCGATACCTTCGCGATCGTGAGCGGGGACTCGGATTTTTCGCCCTTGGTGAGCAAGCTGCGCGAGAACAACAAGACCGTGATCGGCGTGGGCGTGAAGCAGTCCACCAGCGGGCTGTTCATCGACAACTGCGACGAATTTATCTTCTACGACGACCTTGTGCGCGAGGAGGAGAAGACCAAAAACCGCCTCGCCCGCGCCAAACCGGCGCCCTCGACAGCCAAACCGACCTCGCAGGAAAGAAAACCCGGAGGTGACCCCGAGAAGGCGATCCAGCTCGTGGTGGAGACAGTGGAGGCGATGCTGGGCCGCAGTGGCAGTGACACGGTGTGGGCCGGACCGGTCAAACAGGCCATCCGCCGCCGTCAGCCGCAGTTTGACGAGCGCTTTTACGGCTTCAGCACCTTCAGCGCGTTGCTGGAGGCGGCTGCGGAGCGGAATCTGATGAAGCTGGAGAAGAACGAGAACGGGTATCGCATCAAGGTGTCGGCTTCGGAGGAGTGAGGCCGGCTTTGCGCAGCTTCGGTTGGCCATCGAAGTGTTTCAGGACGCCCGGATTCGACTGCCAGTCGAATCTACTGGGCGCTGCGCTCGAAGGCTGCGGCGTTGTTTTCGAGGGAGGCCAGGGCTTCACCGGCGAGATAGAGGGATCCGGTGATCAGAGTGCGCTCGCCGGCATTCACCGCCTGCATGGCATCAGCGATGCGGGCATGCGTGGTGATGGGACGAGACTCAAGCCTTAGCTCCTCCCAGATTTCACGCAACGTTTCCGCAGGCAAGGCACGAGGGGATTCAAAGCCGGTGAAATGCCAACTCGCGACGATGGGGGCGAGTTCGCGCATGACTTTGGCGGTGTCTTTGCCGGCAACCGCACCAAAGATCATCGTGGCTTTTTCGCCTGGAAACTGCTCGCGCCAGGTTTCGACCAGGACGCGTGCGGCATCGAGATTGTGGGCACCGTCGATTATGATGTTGTCAATCTTCTGAAAGCGGGCGGGCCAATCTACGTCACGCAGGCCGCGGGCGATTACATCGTAATCAAACACGAAGCCAGCAGCGCATAACGAAACAACCGCCATGGCGGCGTTCCAGCGTTGATGTGGGCCAGCGAGACCGATGTCGTCGCCCCAAGGTACTTCGATGATGGAAAGAGAAGACTTCTGCTCGTCAGCAACACGCTGGATGACCTCAAGAGCCTCTGCGTCCTGTCGCACCGTGATAACGGGGACGCCGGGTTTGATGATGCCGGCTTTTTCGGCGGCGATCTTGGCGAGCGTGTCACCCAGCATGTCCATGTGATCCCAGCCGATGGGCGTGATGACGCTGACAGCGGGTGTGATGGCATTGGTGGCATCCAGTCGCCCGCCGAGACCGGTTTCGAGCACGACCCACGGATTTTCTCTCTGTGCGAACCATTCGAGCGCGAGGGCGAGGGCGAGTTCGAAAAAGGTGGGATGCGGGTCCCATCCGGTGACGTGCTCGCGAAGCCGGGTGATGCCTGCGGCGATCTCGGCGGGCGTGATCATGCGCTCGGAGTCGCGGATGCGCTCGCCGAAGCGGATGAGATGGGGCGATGTGAAGATGCCAGCGTTGAGGCCTGCGGCTTTGAGAATCGAATGAATGAAGGCGCAGGTGGAGCCTTTGCCATTCGTGCCCGCGACGTGGATGAACTTCTGGCCTGCGGCGGGCAGATTCAGCTCTGCGAGCAGGCGCTGGACGTTTTCCAGGCCCAGTTTGATTCCGTAAAGCTGGGTGCCGTAGAGCCAGTCGATTTCGCGTTGCGCCGTGTCGTTGTTCATTCCCGTGGGGCATGTTGGCGGTGCCGCCGGGAGGACGCAACTCTTGGCTTTCCCGATGGATGAGCACCGCTATGATCGCCCGACATGCCCCTGACTTCCGACTCCGACTCCCCGACCTGGCTGAAACGCTTCTGGTGGCTGCTGGCCGCCGTTTTCATCGCACGAATCGGTGTGATGCTGATGTTTGTGAGCGGGGCGGACCTGGCCGGTGACGAGGCCTATTACTGGGACTGGGGCCGGAGACCGGACTGGTGCTACTACAGCAAGCCGCCGATGATCGGGTGGCTGATGGGCGTGATCGGCTGGCTGACAGGAAATGCGGAATGGGGCATCCGCTTTGCAGCGCTGCTGCTCGGCACGGCCACGCTGGTGATCGTGCACCGCATGGCGCTGGTGATGTTCGACGCGCGGACGGCCTTTGTGGCCGCACTTCTGGTGCTGCTGACGATCGCGAATGCCGGTCTGAACCTGCTTTTCACGATCGATGCGCCGCTGCTGCTGTTTTGGACGCTGGGGCTGCTGCTGTTCTGGTTCGCTGCAGAGAAGCCTGCGTGCAACGTGCGCTGGCTGGCGCTGGCGCTGGTCATCGGACTCGGCACGCTGAGCAAGCAGATGATGCTGGCGTTTCCGGGGATGATGCTGCTCTTCGCTGCGGTTTCGCGGGAGGATCGCGGTCTGCTGCGGAATCCGCGCATGTGGATGGCGATGCTGGCGGGCATGGCCTTCATCATTCCGGTGCTGAAATGGAACCAGGAACACGCGTGGATCACGCTGGAGCACACGAAGCATCACTTTGACACGAAGAACCTCGGATTCGGCAAGTGGATCGGGCGCACCCTGGAAAACGTGGGCCTGCAGGCGCTGATCTACACGCCCGTGACCTTCGTGGCGCTGGTGGCGGCGATGTGGGCAGGGATAAGGCAACGCGCAAAGCTGACGCGCGCGGCGCTTTTTCTGCTGCTGACCTCGGCTCCCGTGCTGGCGATTTTTGCCGTGCTGGCCCTGCGGCAGCGGATCAATCCGAACTGGCCAGCGGCATTCTTCGTGCCCGCTTTCATCCTGGCGGCGGCGTGGATGTGCGGAAGGCTGCCCACGATGGCGCATCCCGGTTGGCAGCGCTGGTCGCTGCGGGTGGGCGGGGCGCTGGTGGCGCTCGTGCATGTCCTGCTCGTCGTCGTTTTCACCACGAACCTGAAAAGCATCAACAAGCTCTCCAGCATCCGGGGCTGGCGGGAGGCGGGGGTCGAGGCGCAGAAGTTTCTCGATCAGGTGCCGCAGCCGGAAAAGACCTTCGTGATGGCTCTCGGCCACCGCTACCATGCGGCGCAGATGGCCTTCTACATGCCTTCGCATCCCCGGCTTTACCGCTATGAAGCCAGTGAAACGGTGCAGTCCCAGTATGAAATCTGGTCCGGGCCAGAGGAGCGCATCGGCTACGATGCGCTGATCCTGGACCCGAGTCCCGGCAAGGGTCTGCTGCAGAACGCCCCGTTCATGGAGTGCTTTGAGAAACTGGAGCATCGCGGCGACATCAGCATCCCGCTGGGGCAGGAGAAGCGGGAGTTCAGTGTGTATTTGGGGCGGAATTTGAAATCGTGGAAGGCCGTTCAGCGCTGATGCCGGCTGAAAATGATGAAAACAGAATGAGGAATGACGAATCAATGACGAACTCCGAAGTCCGAGCGCTGCAATTGAGGCATTCGGGCTTCATGCGTCATTCCCCCTCCATGTCTGCCATTTTACCATCATGAATTCCTGGGACCTGAGCCTGCTGCATCGAATCAACTCCGAGTTGTCGCATCCGGTGCTGGACTGGCTCATGCCCGCGCTTTCGGCCATCGAGGCCTGGCTGCCGTTCATCATCGCCGCGGCACTGCTCACCGCCTGGCGCGGTGGGAAAAAGGCGCGCGTCATGCTGCTGTGCCTCGGCATCGCGATCGGCCTGGGCGACGGCGTGATTTCGAACACGATGAAGAAGACGATCGGCCGCGTGCGGCCTCGCGATGCGATGGAGGGCGTGATCGTGCGTGATCTTGGAAACGCCACGCCGGCCTTCATGCGCCTCTTCGAGAAGCCGGTGGTCAAGCCCTGCGAACCCAACGGCGGTCCGCGCGGGAAGTCCTTCCCTTCGAGTCACACGATCAATCTTTTTGCCGCAGCCACGGTCATCGCGCTGTTTTATCGCTGGATCGGATTCGGGATGTACTTTCTGGCCGCCGGCATCGCCTACTCCCGCATCTACTGCGGCGCCCATTGGCCCTCAGACATCCCGCCCTCGATGGCGCTGGGCGTTTTGATCGGGCTGGGGGTCGTTTGGGCGATGAGGCGGATCAAGCCACGCCTCTTCGCCTGCTGAACAGCCCGTATTTGGGGCTGAAAACGTAGGCCAGGAAGAAGAACACGCCGAGCACGACGATGATGGTGGCGCTGACGCTCCAGCCGAGCGGATACGAGAGGAAGAAGGCGATGACCGAGCCCAGCGCACCGAGGATGCCTCCGCCCCAAAAGAGCGTGCGGGCGTTGTTCGTGAGCAGGTAGATCGTCGCCGCCGGAGCCACGAGCAGACCGACGCTGAGGATGCAGCCGACGGCTTGCAGCGAGGACAC
>CAMAZK010000279.1 GCA_945863205.1 Akkermansia muciniphila
GAGCGGAGGATGATCTGCGAGATGGAGATGAACTCGAAAAGCCAGAAACCACGATTCAGCGCCAGCCAGTAAAACAAAGCTCGTGCTGTGCGACCATTGCCGTCTTTGAAAGGGTGATCGTAAGCGAGCCAGAAGTGTAAAATAACTGCACGGACGATGGGGTGAACAAATGGGCGTGAGTCATCCGGCTGATTCGCGAAATCGCACATCGCCTGAATACGTTTCTCCAGTGTTTCGGCGGATGGGGGCACATGCAACACCTCCTCCGTTTGCTCATCCACGACTTCGACCAACTCCTCCGTCCGCCGCAGCCTGCCTGTGGCGGTGGGATCATCCAGTGTGTCTTCCGTGATCCGGCGATGAATCTCGAAAATGAGCGCGGGGGTCAGTTTTTCCGATTTCCAACGCCTCATCTCCTGCATCGTCTGGTAGTTGTTCAGGATCATCCGCTCGCTGGTGTCCTTGGGCCTGCGTTGCGTGCGCAGCATCTCTTTGGCGACGTCCCGTGTTGTCGCGGCTCCCTCGATCTGGCTGGAGGTGATCGCCTCCTCCATCAAGCTGCTGATGTAGTATTGATCTTGCGTCTCCTTACTGGCGACTTGCGGCGGCATGGAGACGGCTCCGCCAGCCCTCATGTCGATCTGGTGTAGCAGCAGCTGCATGGTGTCCGTGAGGAACCAAGTGAAAGGCTTTCCCTTGGCGTCGCGGAGCGGAAGCTGCTTCGATTGGGCCATGCGTTGGTAGCGCAACGCGAACCACCACTCCTCCGTGGTCAGGCCCGCAGGTGTGGGGTGACGACGCACTTCCTCCCAGTGAAAATAGCGGTCATCCGGCAGTTCAGACCGCGTCGTCAGCTCGAAAAAACGCTGCTGATCCAGCTTCTGGATCAGTTCGTGTAGTGAGGGCGGTGTGCGGGGCATTCTCATGGTGCCAAATTGCTATTAATTCATCACAGATTAATACCAATCGGTCAATTTGCTATCAATTTGTCATAAACTAATAGCAAATTGATACTTGGATCTCACCACTCAAAAGAACTGCGCCCTGGAAGGGCGCGAGAAGAGAACGCGGGGGCTGGCGGGCAACATCGCTCAGGGACATACGAACGCTTCTCGCGCCCCTGCCGGGGCGCATCCCGTATCGGGGATGGAGGGGCGGCCCGGCTCCGGTGATTCCCGGTCGCTCCGCGACCTTCACCACCGGCTAATCTCTTTCGAGCCTCCGGCTCGTCGTTCTTGAGAGCCATTGCATCCACGAACATTTCGGGCACGATGCCACACCATGAAAATGCACCTTGCGATCCTTCTTTCGGTCATGCTTGCGGGATGCGTTTCAACGCATCCTTCCGTTCCTTCGGAGTTGGTCATGACACCGGGCATGGAGATCGACGTGAGGACAAAGGAAGGCCGGATTAAAATCCAGCATGTGGACAAGTTCACACGCAGATACATTTGGGATGGGCATGTCAAAGAGTTCACTCACCAACCTCGCGCAAAAAGATGGCTGGGAAGTTTGGGAATGTATCGGCCTTACGGTGACGGCAGCATGCATGCAGTTCTTGAAGAAGGTCAGCAGCATTTCGAGTCCATCGCAGATGCTCATGTCTGGTTGGCGAAACAAGAGAAGTTCATGGATTATGTGTGGAACTCCGACGGGCTTGTGGTCGGGTGGAAACAACAATCCAGAGCCGAAGACGGCTACTTGGCTCTGAGCGTCGAAGTGTGGCAGATCTTCATTCGGGGAGCAAAAGCCGCTTTGAGGAACGGTGCTTCCAACAAAGCTCTCCAAGTCAGCAGCCCAATCACGCCATGACGGAAGATGCACCCCGTCATGGCTTGCAGGCCGGCCTCAATGCTTCACCGAGCACCCCGGTCCGACGCTTTGGAAGAAGTCGTTTCCTTTGTCATCGATGAGGATGAACGCCGGGAAGTCTTCGACCTCGATCTTCCAGATGGCTTCCATGCCGAGTTCGGGGAACTCGACGACTTCGACTTTCTTGATGTTTTCCTTGGCGAGGATGGCGGCGGGGCCGCCGATGCTGCCGAGGTAGAAGCCGCCGTGCTTCTTGCAGGCGTCGGTGACCTGCTGGCCGCGATTGCCTTTGGCGATCATGATCATGCTGCCGCCGTGGCTTTGGAAGAGATCGACGTAGCTGTCCATGCGACCGGCGGTGGTGGGGCCGAAGCTGCCGCTGGGCATGCCGGCGGGTGTTTTGGCGGGACCGGCGTAATAGACGGGGTGGTTTTTGAAGTAATCCGGCAACGGCTTGCCGGCATCGAGCATCTCCTTCAACTTCGCATGCGCGATGTCGCGGGCGACGATGATGGGGCCGTTGATGAGGAGGCGCGTGGTGGTGGGATACTTGCTCAGCTCGGCGCGGATCTCGGCCATGGGGCGGTTTGTGTCGATGCGCACGGCGTTGGTGTCTTTGCGGTGGCGCAGCTCCTCGGGGATGTATTGCAGCGGGTTCGTTTCGAGCTTCTCGATGAAGACGCCGTCACGCGTGATCTTGCCCTTCGCCTGACGATCCGCAGAGCACGAAACGCCGATGCCGATGGGCAATGACGCGCCGTGACGCGGCAGGCGGATGATGCGCACGTCGAGCGCGAAGTATTTCCCGCCAAACTGCGCCCCGATGCCGCACTCGCGAGCGGCCTGGAGCATCTGCGCCTCGAGTTCGACATCGCGGAAGGCGCGGCCGTGTTCGTTGCCGGTGGTCGGGAGGTTGTCGTAGTACTTCGTGGAGGCGAGTTTGACGTGTTTCATCGTCGATTCGGCCGAGGTGCCGCCGATGACGAAGGTGAGGTGATAAGGCGGGCACGCGGCGGTGCCGAGCGTGACCATTTTGTCGGTCAAAAACTTCACGATGCTTTTCGGATTGAGCACCGCGCGGGTTTCTTGATACAGGAAGGCCTTGTTCGCCGAGCCACCGCCTTTGGCGATGAAGAGGAACTTATACGCGTCGCCATCGGTGGCATACAAATCGAGCTGCGCGGGCAGGTTGGTGCCGGTGTTCTTTTCGTCGAACATGTTCAGCGCGGCGTTTTGCGAGTAGCGCAGGTTGTTCTCCGTGTAGGCGAGATAGACGCCCTTCGAGAGCGCGGCCTCGTCACCGCCGCCGGTCCAGACCTGCTGGCCTTTTTTGCCCATGATGATGGCGGTGCCGGTGTCCTGGCAGAACGGCAGCAGGCCTGCGGAGGCCACGTCGGCGTTCTTGAGCATCGTGAGCGCGACCATGCGGTCGTTCTCGCTCGCCTCGGGGTCATCGAGGATGGCGGCGACCTGCTTCAGGTGCTTCGGCCGCAGGAAGAAATTGATGTCGTGGAAGGCTTGGTTCGCCAGCAGCGTGAGCGCCTCGGGATTCATGACGAGCAGTTCCTTGTCGCCGATTTTTTCGACGCGGACGTGTTCCTTCGTCAGCAGGCGGTATTCGGTTTCGTCGGTGCCGAGTTCGAGGAGTTCTTGGTAGTGGAAGGCGGGCGTGGGCATGGTTCCTCAGATATGGAGCCGCTTTCCCCGCCTCGCAACGATTCGGAAAGCGTCGGGACAATCGTTTTTGCCGCAGAGGGGCAAAGAGGCAGAGGTCGCAGAGTTTTCCAGACAATCAGAACCTCTGCCTCTCTGCCTCTCTGCCTCTCTGCCTCTCTGCGGTGAAGTCGAGTCACTCCTGATCCACAAACACGGCCCGCTTCCAGATCGGCACGCAGGTCTTAATCTCCTTCAAATACCAGCGGCAGAGGTCAAAAGCCTCCGCGCTGTGCTTGGTGCGCACCTTGATGACGATGCTCGGCTCTTCGGCGGCCACGAAGCCGAGGCGATGCTGGATGAAGACGCGATGCGGGCCGTGCTCGCGTTCGCCACGTTCGACGAGTTCGCGCAGCATCTTCTCCGCCATCGGCAGGTAGGCGCTGTAGTCGATGCCGGAGATCGGTTTGCCATCCTCCTCACCACGCACGGTGCCGAGAAACTGCGTCTCCGCGCCCTCGCCCGCCTTGAACACTGTCTGGGCGGGCTGGATGGGTTCTTCGTTGAGGATGAAGACAGGGGGCATGGGTTGGTTGAGTCTATAACGCGAATGGCCACGAATGAACCACGAATTCAAACCCGAATGGCCGACGGCGCATAAAACTTGTCTGCCAGCGCTGCTTTCTGATAGCGTTTGAGTTCCCCAACCATGAAAAGCCTCCTTTTCGTCCTCCTCGCGGCCTCCAGCCTTCACGCCGCCACGCAGATCACCTGGAAGCGCCACCAGCTCCACGGCGACTTTTACTCCGAAGGCGCCGCCATCGGCGACATCAATGGCGACGGCAAGCCCGATGTCGTCGCGGGGCCGTTTTGGTGGGAAGGACCGGCTTTCGAAAAGAAGCACGCCTACTACGAGCCGAAGATTTTCAGCATCAATGGCTACTCGGACAACTTCTTCGCCTACGTCCATGACTTCAACGCAGACCAGAAGAACGACATCCTCATCCTCGGCTTCCCCGGCAAAGAGGCGCGGCTTTACCTGAATCCAGGCACCCACGACGACAAAACGTGGCCCATGCACCTCGTCGCCGATGTGGTGGACAACGAATCGCCCGTCTTCACCGACATCACCGGCGACGGCAAACCGGAGATCGTGTGCAGCACCGGCGGCAAGTTCGGCTGGTTCGAGCCAAACTGGGACAAGCCGACCGAGAAATGGCCCTTCGTCGCCGCCACCGACGACATGAAGGTCGCGAAGTTCACCCACGGCCTCGGCGTCGGTGATGTGAATGGGGATGGAAAGCTGGATTTGCTCGAAGCGCGTCGCTGGTGGGAAGCGCCCGACGTAGCTCGGCTTTCCAAAGCCGAGTCGAACGTCCCTAGCGCCTCGCCAAGCTCCCAGAACTCGGCTCTGGAGAGCCAAGCTACCTTCACGCAGCACAACTTCGCCGCCGGCGTCGGCGGTGGCGCGCAGATGTTCGCGTATGACTTCGATGGCAACGGCACCAACGATGTCTTCACCTCGCTGGCGGCGCACCGCTATGGCGTGGCGGTGTATTTGCAGGCCAGTGATGCGGGCACTCCTGCCCGCAATGACGAGGCGGGCAAGAGTGCCCGCCCCACTTGGACCCGCGTCATGCTCGCCAGCGAGCAGCCGCAGGACAACGACTACGGCATCGTCTTCTCCCAGCCACACGCCGCGCACCTCGCGGACATCGACGGCGATGGCATCAAAGACATCGTCACCGGTAAACGCTACTGGGCGCACAACGGCCACGACCCCGACGAGCGCGGCCACCGCGTCATCTATTGGTATCAAACGAAGCGCGATGGCAAAGGTGGTGTCGATTTCGTGCCGCATCTCATCGACTCCAACACCGGCGTCGGCGTCGATGTGCAGGTCGGCGATGTGAATGGCGACAAGCTGCCCGACATCGTCATCGGGAACAAAGCGGGCGTCTTCATCCTCACGCAGGAGCGGAAGGAGATTGGTGATGAGGCAGCAGAGTTGTTGAGGCCTAAGAAGCTCTATGGCGCGGCAGCACCTATGGAGGGCCGACGACTCGTCGGCCAAGCAGGGAAGGGCGACGAGTCGTCGCCACTCCCTGAGGGGCTGCTCCCACAGTCCGAATACGCCAAAGGGACGCGCGTCAGCGGGGAGCGCCTGCGTCCCGCAGGCAGTCTTTCGCGTCTCGCGGAAGACCGTCCCCCGGTTCGCGAAGGCTCTGCTGCAAGCGAAAAGGATAGACCCGCATCCGGCGGGACGCCGGAAGCAGCACGCGGGACGCGTGCGCTCCCTCACGCGCTGGACCTCATGCAGCTCCCCGGCGGCTTCAAAGCCGAGCTCATCGCCGCGGAGCCGGACCTCGTGCAGCCGATGGCCTTCACCTTCGACGAACGCGGCCGCATCTGGGTCGTGGAAGGCAATAGCTACCCGCAGCCGCGCGAAGTCGGGAAAGGCCAGGACCGCATCAAGATCCTCGAAGACCAAGACGGCGACGGCACCTTCGAGACGAAGAAAATCTTCTGCGACGGCCTGAATCTCGTCAGCGGCATCGAGCTGGGGTTTGGCGGCGTGTGGGTCGGGGCGGCACCTTACCTCATGTTTATTCCACGTGATGGCGACAGCACCGTGCCCCTAAATAAGTCCGATACGTCGAATGAGACCTATAAGACCTATTCGAAAGTCCCCGGCCTCAACTTCACCGCCTACGCTCTCCTCGACGGCTGGGGCACCCAGGACACCCACGAAACGCTCAACAGCTTCATCTGGGGCCCGGACGGCTGGCTGTATGGTTGCCATGGCGTCTTCACCCACAGCCGCGTCGGCAAGCCGGGCACGCCGGATGACCAGCGCGAGCCCATCAATGCCGGCGTGTGGCGTTACCATCCCGTGCGGCATGAGTTCGAGGTCTTCGCGCATGGCACCAGCAACCCGTGGGGGCTCGATTACGACCAGCATGGCGAGTGGTTCGTCACCGCTTGCGTCATTCCGCATCTGTATCACATCGTCCCCGGCGGACGGTATCAACGGCAGGCCGGGCAGCACTTCAACGCGCACACCTACGAAGACATCAAGACCATCGCCGACCACGCGCACTACGCCGGCAATCCGCGACCCGATGTCACCTTCGACAAAACGACCGGCGCAGGTGTGATGAACAACGACACCAACGCGCTCGGCGGCGGTCACGCGCACTGCGGCCTCGCCATCTACCAGAGCA
>CAMAZK010000280.1 GCA_945863205.1 Akkermansia muciniphila
AACAAGTCGAACACCTGGATCACCCTGGCCCCCTACCTCATCCCATTTTACACACTGGTCATCATGGCCGTTTTCGGTATCGCCAGCCTGGCTCTGGACATGGACGCCGTGCACCGGGTCCCGCTCTGGAAATGGTCGCTGAACCTGAAGCTGGTGCGCGTCCTCTACATCCTTATCGGCTTCAGCTGGTGCTTCCATGCGACCTACACCGTCAAGACCGTCTATGCCGAGCAGGGGGACCTGAAGCGCAACGGCGAGTTCTTTTCGATGATGCTCATTTTCCTCATCAACGCCTTTCTGCTCATCGCCCTCTTTCTCGCCGCCTCACCCGCTCCCGGGCTCGGCTTTGGCGAGGTCATGCGCTGCTGGTGGTCCGTCTTCTCCGCCATCTTCGGCTGGGTGGGGCGCCTGCTGTGGTGACGCGGCTGGACTTTCCCCTCATCTGTGTCAAATCGAGGCCCGATGCCCGATCCCGCAGACATCCTCTCCGTCACCCAGCTCACCCGTGAAATTCGCGAGGTGCTGGAGGGCCGCATCGGCAGCGTCTGGGTGGAGGGGGAGATCAGCAATCACCGCCTGCAGACCTCCGGCCACCAGTACTTCACCCTCAAAGACGCCGGATCCCAGCTCTCCTGCGTCTTCTTCCGCGGCGCCGCCGCCCGCAGCTACGCGCGCATCCAGGACGGCGCCCTCATGCAGGTCCACGGGGAGATCAGCGTCTATGAGCCCCGCGGCCAGTATCAGATGATCGTCCGCCAGGTGCAGGCGAAGGGGAAAGGCTCCCTGCAGGAGCAGTTCGAGGCGCTGAAGCGCAAGCTCCATGGCGAAGGCCTCTTCGACGACGACATCAAGCAGCCCATCCCGCGCTTTCCCCGCGTCGTCGCCCTCGTGACCTCGCCCACCGGCGCGGCCATCCAGGACATGCTGAACATCCTCACCCGCCGCGCTCCCTGGTTGCGCGTCCTCGTCTTTCCCGTGCGCGTCCAGGGGCAGGGCGCCGAGCGTGAAATGGTCCGCGCCCTCGAAGTGCTCGGAGACGCCGCCTCCTTCGATCTCCCCGTGCCCGACACCATCGTCATCGGACGCGGCGGCGGCAGCCTCGAAGACCTCTGGTGCTTTAACGAGGAAGTGCTGGCCCGCGCCATCGCCGCCTGCCCGGTCCCCATCATCTCCGCCGTCGGCCATGAAATCGATTTCACCATCGCCGACTTCGTCGCCGACTTGCGCGCCCCCACCCCCAGCGCCGCCGCCGAGCTCCTCGCCCCGGACGCCGCCGAGCTGCAGCGCCATTTTGAAAGCATCGCCCGTGCCCTGGATTCCCGCGTCTCCACCCGGCTCGATCATCATCAGCACATCCTCGAACTCACCGCCAAAGGCCCCCTCCGCCATGCCCCCGAGCGACGCTTGCAACAGGCCGACCAAGGTGCCGACGAGGCCGAATCCCGCCTCCGCGAGGCCCTGCGCGAGCGCTTGCAGAGCCTGACCGACGACCTCACCCAAAAGCAGCACGTCCTCAGCGCGCACCACCCCCGCGTCCTCCTCGCCGAAGCCGTCCACCGCGTGGAAAGCCACACGCAGCGCCTCCGGCAGGGCGTGGCGCATCGTCTCGAGCGCATCACCGATCGTCTGCAGTCCCGTGCCGAGCTTCTCAAGCACATCGGCCCCTCCGCCGTCCTCTCCCGCGGCTTCTCCTACACCACCGACCCCGCCGGAAAAGTGCTCACCGATCCCGCCGACGTGAAAGCCGGGGACGAGCTCATCACCCGCCTCGCAAAAGGCACGGTCCACAGCGTGGCTAGCTGAGCGCGTCAAGCAACACAAGCGCTCCGTCCCCAGTAGCCGCACCTGCAAAGGCATGGCCCGTCACTCCGCCAGCAGCACGATCCACAAGCGACAAAAAAAGGGGGCAAAAACAGGGGGTGGAGTTCTGGATTGTGAATCTTTTGTCCTCCATCTTTTGATTTTTTGATGGCAGTCGAATGACCTGAGTCGCCTCATTCTGCTGCCCCCATTCTACGGCCAGTCCTTTCCCCGTTTCTGCAGGAAGTCATTCGGAAGGCACGAAGAACACAGAGGTTCCCATTTCGTCGTTCGGCCTTCAGGCCGTTCTGGAGGTGTGCGGAGTGTGGCGCGGAGCTTCTGGGAGATGGCGGAGCGAAACGATCGAGGACGTAGCAGGAGGGGGAAACAAGGAGTGACGCCATCTTGGCGTCAGGAGGGAGCGGACTACAGGATGCCGTCGCTCCTTGGGGACGGGGAACGGGCTAAAGCCCGAACTACGAACGAAGAAGTCTCCGCATCTCAAAGTCCCAAAGTCTTCTGCCTTGTGGGCGAGGCTACGCGTTGTCAGCGCCAGGGCTGCTGGTAAAGCGTGTTGATCTCTTCCGGGGTGAGGGCGCGGTCGTAGATGCGCACGTCGTCGATGTCGCCGTCGAAATTCTGCCAGCCTCCTTTGTCCACGGCTCCAATGGTGGTCCACATGGCGTCGGTATCGTAATCGACTTTTTCGGTGGTCTGGATCTCGCTGACCTGGGTGCCGTTGACGTAGAGGCGCATGGTGCGGGTGCGTGCGCTGAGCATGTCCATGGTTCCGACGACGAAGTACCATTGATCGCGTTCGAGGGCGAGGGGGGACTGAACGGCGACATGCTGGGTGAGCTTGGCTTTTCCAGCGGGGGTGATCTGGATCTCGTCCTCAAAGACGGTGAACTTGGGGCGGCCGGTGACGGAGCGGTCGGAGCGGAACTGCACCCGGCCGCTGGGGAGGAGGTTCAGAACCCACGGGTCGCGCCCAAAGCGGGAGTCGCCATGCCAGATGATTTGAGAGCCCCAGGTGCCGGCGATCGAGCGGTAACGCACCCAGGCTGAGAGCGTGAGCCGGTCATGGAGCTTCGGCATGCGCTCCTGCGGGATGATCACGGCGTCCCAGGGGATGCTGCGGTCCCTGGTGGGGTTTTTGTGAAGTTGCAGGGCCATGCCGCGCTCGGTTTTCACAAAGGTCGCACCGGCCTGGGCCTGACCGTGGCTGCCCATGGGGCTGCTGTCGGTGGCATCCTGGGCGTCAAAGCTCAGGTGGGCCAGGAGGCCGTCGGTCGGGGCGGGGCCTGCGGCTGCACTGCCGGGAGCGGTGGCTGCCGGGTAGGTCGTGGAGGCGGAGGTGTCCATGCTGAGGGCCGGCTTCACCGCTGCGACCTGCACCCGGCTTTTTTGCGCGAGGTTCTGGATGCTCGGGACGAGCGGATTCTCCGGGCTGAGCGGATCCCCCAGGACTCGGGCGAGCTCCATCAAGGCCTTTTGATCGATGGGGCCTTCCGTGACGACGGGGAAGAGCACCAGACCGTGCAGCCGCAGCCCTCCCTGAACCCGGCGGATGACGACGCGGTCGGCGCTGGGATACTTGCTCAAGGGAATGACGAAGGTGTCCGTGGTCGCCTGCATGCCGATGTCCACGAGGTTGCCAAACAGATCCACGACGACGACGCGGCCCTGAGAATCGAAGAGCTGCACGGCGACGTCCGCATCGGGATCGGCGTCGAACAGCAGCGTGGCGACGAGATTTCCGCTGACGATGCGGGAGCGGTCGAGGGTGATCTCCAGCCAGCCTTGGCCTTTGGCCGCGCCGGGCTCGACACGCCAGCAGCGGGGATCATCGGTGAAGGTGCCGCCGTCCTGGCGAATCCCGGTGATCCAGCTGGGGAGGGCGATGCCTTCCGCCTTGGAGAGATCCGCCCAGCGACTGTCAAAGCCGAGTTCCGCGACTTCCGGGGGCGCGGCCGGCAGGGAAGTTCCGCAGAAGAGTGCCAGCAGCAGAGGCAGGAATCGTTTCATCCGGGAAGCGTGCAAAATTTCCGCATCGAATACAACTCATTTTCGAAGCGCGGGATCAGGCGGCGACCGGGAAGGGGCTGCGAGAACTTCTCTTGATTCTCCCTGCGCGGCTACGGCTCAGTAGATCATCGCGTTGTCCGGTGCGGTGGTCTCTTCGACCTTGGTGGCTTCGATGATGGGGACGGTCTGGTCGCCTTCCTTCTTGTAGGTCATCTTGCCGACGACCTTGATCCAGGTGGAGTCTTTGAACTCGGGAGCCTTTTTGCCAAAGTCCACGGGCACGGAGTAGGGGCGGGCATCGGCGGCGCAGCACTGGACGAGCATGCGGAAGATGCGGACGCGGTGGCCTTCGTCGTTGTTGACCTTCTCGGGCAGCACCTGGGCGACGGTTTCCACCATCTGGCCGCTGAGGACGTTCTGCACCTCGACATCGCCGGCGGTGTAGTAGAGTTCCGGCACTTCGAGGATGAAGTTGCCCTCCTTGCTCTGCGGCACCTGGCTCTTGAGATCGTCGAGGGTGAAGGTGCCGTAGCTCTTCGATTCCTGCGCAGGCTTGGGCAGGTCCTTTTCGTTCGGCGTCTTGCCGTTCTCCGCCATCATGGCAGAGGCAGTCGCGACACCGGCGGGTGGCGTGGAGGGCGGATCGCTCGTGACGGCGGCCGGTGCGGCGGCGGCGGGGAGGGCCGCTTTCGGCGTGGCCTTGGCGGCGGCTTCCAGCTTGCTCTGGAGGGAGAACTGCTCCTTGCGTGCGCCGCTGCCGTAGTTGGGCGTGTAGAAATTCTTGTTCAGGATCGCGTTGGCACTGAACTGGTCCGGCGTGCGCATGGCGGCCAGGGTCAGAGGAATGGCGAGGATCGCCACCGCTGCGAGCCGTCCCATCCAACTGCCTTCTTCGAGAATGCCATGCGCGTGGTCGGCGTGATCGTGGTCATGATCATGATCGTGGCTATGAGAGTGGGCATGATCATGGCTGTGATCGTGGCCGCAGCAGCCCTCGTGCTTGTGGTCATGGGAATGATCATGGCCGCAGGCTTCACCGTGCTCGTGGCCATGGTCGTGGCCGCAGGTGTCATCGTGCTTGTGGGCATGGTCGTGAGCGTGATCGTGGCTGCAGCAGGCACCTTCATCCTGGGAGTAGGTGAGCAGGTTGAAAAGGCCCAGCACCACCATGCCGATGCCGCCGATCAGCATGAGCGGACGGAAGAGGCCGTCGGACGGCAGGTAGTTCACCACGCGACCGCTGACGTGGAAGTAGATCATGACGCCGCCCCATAGAACGAGGAGCAGCACGCTGAGCAGGTGGATGAGGAGACGTTGCGCTTTCATGGCAGGATTCAGGGGGTGGAGACTTTCTCGGCAGCGGCCGCTTTGGACTGAAATTGATCAATGAGCAGGGTCCAGGGCTTCGCCAGACCGCCGACCAGTACAAACATGGCGAGGCAGAGCCAGATGAGGAATTTCCGACGGAAGACCGCCGCGTACATGAACACGAGCTTCACGTCCAGCATCGGCCCGAAGACGAGGAAGGCCAGTTTTGACGCGCTGGAGAAGGCCGCCATGGGCGCGGCGATGAAGGCATCCGAGGTGCTGCACAGCGCGAGCACGAAGGACAGGCCCATGAGGGACGGGATGGCCGTCCAGTCGCTGCCGGCCACCAGCTCCACCTTGGCCTGATCGATTTGGGTGTTGAAGACGCTGGTGATGATCACGCCGATGGCGAAGTACATCGCCGTATCCAGGAAGTCGCGCATCGAGGTGCGCATGGCATGCACCAGACGGGTATTGAAGGGTGGTGTCACTGGTTCTCCGGTTTCCGCCGCCGCCCGGGCCACACCGGCGGCCACGCTGACGCTGAGCACGTCTTCCGGCTTCTTCCGCAGCATCACCAGGCCGATGAGGACAGCGATCGCATACCCTAGCGAGACACGCGCAAAGGCCATGCCGGCGCTGCCGAGCACGCCTGCCTCCGCCTCCACGTTCTGAAAGGCGCTCATGGTGCTGAAAATGACGATCGGATTGATGATGGGGGCGCTGATCAGGTAGGTGATCGCGCAGGAGAGCGGCAGGCCCTTCTGCACCAGCCGCCGCACCACCGGCACCACCGCGCACTCGCACACCGGGAAGATCAGTCCCATGAATCCCGCCAGCAGCGTGGAGGCCAGTCGGTTCTTCGGCAGCACGCGCTCCAGAAGCTTCGAGGGCAGGAAAGCGGCGATGAAGCCGGAAAGCACCGTGCCGATCAGAATGTAGGGGGCACCTTCGAAGACGATGCTCAGGAAGGACATCAAAACATCCCCCAGACGGCTGGGTTCGGGCAGTTCGGCGAGAAAAATCATGGTTGAGAGTGTCTAAACGCTCCGCCGGGTCTGCTTCAAGCGGGAAAGCGCGGATGGCGTTGTGAATCGCAGAATGAGATTGCGTCGCTCCGCCGGTTTTGGTGAAATGTCTGTATGAGAGTGAAACCGCGTTATTTGGCCTGGTTATCTTGGGTGATCGTATCGGCGGCACTGTTGCTCATTTCCTTATCGCTCAGTTTAAACTCTTCGCGGTTGAGTCCGCTCCACGGAAGTCGAGGGGCAACCTTGAGCAACGGAACGCAGGTTCTCGTCGCGCTGAAGCAGTATTCCGCGAGCTATTCCTCGTCCTATCCCGACGCGACAAACACGGAGTTCAAGTCGGCAAACGAAGTATTCCGCCTTCTCTTCCAAGAGGGGATACTGACCGACGAACGCATCTTTGGCTCTCCTGGCAGTGCGTTTCAGCCTGACAACGAAATAGGCAGTCCTCCAAACTTTGAAAAAGCTCTC
>CAMAZK010000281.1 GCA_945863205.1 Akkermansia muciniphila
GCCCGGCCCCGCCGATCTTGCGCAAGGCATCGCACCGCTTGGCAGCCCAGCTCCCAGAAACGCCCCCGCTGCAGGCCGGGGTGCTACTGAGCCAGAAACTCGTCCAGTGCGGCCTTGGTGATGCGATACTGCGTGCCGATTTTCTTCCCCTTCAGATCACCGGCATCAATCGTGGCGATGACGTCCGCCTCGGTCACACCAAGCGTCTGAGCGACTTGGGCGGGGGTGAGGATGTCGAGCACCGGAGCAGCAGCGGCGGCAGGTCCCGGCGGCGGCACGGCGGCACCGGCAGCAGGATTCATATTGAAGGCCCCCTGCGCCATCATCTGCTGCGCCATGCCAAAGCCCATGGCGATCTCCGCAGCGGCGCCGGCAGGGCCGCCTCCACCCTGGGCCATGCCTTCAGCCATCTGGAACTTCACGTAGTCGTTCAGATTCCCGATTGCGCTCATGCTGCTGCGCTTGTCGATGGCCGCCTCGACTTCCGGCGGCACGCTGGCGTTTTCGAGGATGAAGCTGGCGATCTCGATGCCGTACTTGCCCTGCGTGATCGGATTGATGATCGGCAGCAGCGCGTCGCCCAGCTCGGAGTAGCGCGTGGCCAGATCCAGCACCGGCACCTTGGCCGTGGCCAGGGCGTCGGAAAAGATGCTGATGATGCGGCTGCGCATCGTGTCAGCGAATTCATCCAGACGGAAGTGATGATCCGAACCAGCCACTTCCTTCAGGAAGAGTTTCGGATCGGTGATTTTGAAATCAAAGGTGCCAAAGGCCCGCACACGCACGATGCCGAAGTCCTGATCCCGCATCATGATCGGGTTGCTGGTGCCCCACTTGTTACCGGTGAAGAGGCGCGTGGTGACGTAATAAACGTCCGCCTTGAAGGGACTCTCGAAGCCGTACTTCCAGCCTTTCAGCGTGGAGAGGATCGGGATGTTGTCGGTGACGAGGTCGTGCTTGCCGGGGCCGAAGGTGTCCCCAAATTGGCCGAGGTAAACGAACTGCGCCACCTGCGACTCGCGCACGATGAGCTGGGCGCCGCGCTTGATTTCCTTGTCCTCGTCCGGAAAGCGCCAGGACAGCGTGTCACGTGAATCGTCCGTCCACTGGATGATTTCCAGAAACTGTCCCTTGAGGTAATCCATGAGTCCCATAGTCGTGTTGGCGTTGAGTGTTGGTGTACGTGGTTCAGTGGCGAACGGCGGCGATTGTAGAGTCCTCGACAATGTTTGGCGAGTCCAAATCTCGCGACGCTTTCGCACCGCACGGCCCAGATTTGAGCCCGACGAGAACAACAATAAGAGGGCAAATCGCCGGCGACGACGCATGAGGCACTTCGGAACAGGCATCGTGCAAGACACGAGCAGCGTCATCGTTACCCCGCTACCCCCCAATGATTCGTTTCCCTTTGCTGCCGGGAGCCCTGCTCTTCGCCTTCTCCAGTCACACGTGCCCGGCGAACACGACGCCAGCCCCGCTGTCCGTATTCCTCGACCAGCACTGCATCGAGTGCCATGACTCCGATGTGAAGAAGGGCGGACTCGATCTCGAAGCCCTGAAATTTGACCTCTCGAACGCCGACTCCTTCCAGAACTGGCAGAAAGCCTACGAGCGCGTCCGCGATGGCGAGATGCCGCCGAAAAAGAAAGCGCAGCCCGCCAAGGCGGACGCAGATGCGTTTCTCACCAGCCTGAAGGAGCCACTGCTGAAGGCGGACGCAGCCGACATCGCCGCAAACGGCCGCGTGCGCAGCCGCCGCCTCACGCGCACGGAATATGAAAACACCATGCACGACCTGCTCGGCATCGACATGCCGCTCAGAGTCCTGCTGCCGGAGGATCGCGCGTCTTATGGCTTCGAAACAGTGGCGGACGGTCAGCAGCTTTCGCAGCATCTCCTCGCACGTTACCTTGATGTGGCCGACATCGCCCTCTCAGATGCCTTCAAGCGTGCGCTGGAAGGAGACGAAACTTACCAAAAGCAGCACACGCCGGAAATGCTCACCAAGAATCGCGGCGGCAACTATCGCGGCCCCGATCTGCGCGACAGCGAGAGCATCTCCTGGCCGATCACGCTGCAGTTCTTCGGCCGCACGCCCACCTGGGTGCCAGACGACGGCTGGTATCGCATCACGTTGAGGAACGTCCACGCCATCAATCCCGGCACCGACGGCACGGTCTGGGGCACGCTGCGCTCCGGCGAGTGCGAGTCCAATGCACCGATGCTTTACATGATCGGCCTCGTCGAGGCCACCGGCACGCCGCGTGACATGGTTTACGAGGCCTGGATTCAAAAAAACCACCGGCTTGAACTCAAACCCAACGACGCCACGCTCCGAAAAGCGCCCACGGGCGCGAAGGGCGGCAACGTCTCCTTCAAAGGTCGTGACCTCGCCAAGGAAGGCTTCGAAGGCATCGCCCACGGCGGCATCGACGTCGAACGCATCTCCCCCAACGCCGATCGTGCCCAGCTGCGGAAGAACCTCTTCGGCGAGACCGATCTGAAAACCGCCGACGCCGCGACGCTCGACAAGCTCGTGAACCGCTTCGCCCGTCGCGCCTTCCGCAGACCGGTGACGGACGAACAAACCGCACCGTATCGCGAGATCGCCCGCCAGGCGCTCACAAGCGGCGATCCGGTGCCTGAGGCCCTTCGCGCGGCCTACCGCGCCATCCTGTGCTCGCCGCGCTTCCTCACCTTCATCGAGGCCCCCGGACAGCTCGACGATCACGCCATCGCCTCGCGTCTCAGCTACGCGCTCTGGGTCTCCATGCCCGACTACGCGCTCGTCCAGCTCGCCAATGAAAACAAACTGCACGACCCGCAGGTGCTCGCCAAACAGGTGGATCGCATGCTCGATCATCCGAAGGCGCAACGCTTCGTAAACAGCTTCACCGACCAATGGCTCAAGCTGAACCAGATCGACTTCACCACGCCCGACACGCGCCTCTATCCCGCTTTTGACCAAGTGCTGCAAGAGTCCATGCTTCAGGAAACCCGCGCCTACTTCGCCGAGCTGTTGCAGAAAGACCTCGTCATCACCAACCTCGTCGATTCCGACTTCGCCTTCCTGAACGGCCGCCTCGCACGGCACTATGCGTCAGTCAGTCAGCCTGACGTCACGGCGAACACCCCCAAAAACAAAAAGCTGAAAGTTCAGCCGTCGCCTGCCCCCTCGTACCAAAAGATCGCCGCATCAGACCTCGAAATCGGCAACGGCCTGCAAAAGGTCAAACTCGATCCCTCTTCGAAACGCGGCGGCCTCGTCACGCAGGGAGCCATCCTCAAAGTCACCGCCGACGGCACCAGCACCTCGCCCGTCGTGCGCGGTGTGTTCATCAACGAGCGCATCCTCGGCAATCATATCCCGCCACCCCCACCCGGCGTGCCCGCCATCGAGCCCGACATCCGCGGAGCCACCAGCATCCGCGACCAGCTCGAAAAACATCGCAACAACGAATCCTGCGCCAGTTGCCACCATACCATCGACCCGCCCGGCTTCGCGCTCGAAAACTACGACCCCGTCGGCGTCTGGCGCACCGGTTACGGCAAAGGCGGACGCGGCGCCCAAGTCGATCCCTCCGGCACCACGCCCGAAGGCGGCACCTTCGCCGATCTCGCCACCTGGAAGCAGTTTTACACCCGCCGTGCCGACCAGCTCGCCCGCGGCTTCGCCACCCACTTCCTCACCTACGCCACCGGCGCTCCGCCTCGCTTCAGCGATGAAGTCGCATTGGAGAAGCTGCTCTCAACAACCGCACAAAAGGGGCACGGAATGCGCTCCATCATTCGCGCGGCTCTGTTGAGTGAGATTTTTCAGACCAAGTAACCGTTATCACCCCCATGAGCACCTTCACCTTTCAGAAACACCTCTCCCGTCGCGCGATGCTGCGCGGAGCCGGCATCACGCTGGGCCTGCCGCTGTTGGAGGCGATGACGCCTGCGCTTGCGGCGCTCAAAGAATCCAAACAAGCGAAGCGCTTCGTCGGCGTGAGCATGTCGCTCGGCCTGCACAATCCGAATCTCGTTCCCGAAGGCGCCGGACGTGACTACAAGCCGTCGCGCTACCTGAAAAGCATCCAGGATCTGAGAAACGAATTCACCATCGTGTCCGGCTCCTCGCATCCCGGCGTCACGGGCGGTCACACCGCGGAAGGCAGCATCTACTCGGCCTGTCCGAACGCCCGCGGCGCGACCTCGCGCAACACGATCTCGCTCGATCAGTTGATGGCGAAGCAGCTTGGACATGAAACGCGCTTTCCGTCACTGGTGCTGAACACGAACTCGCAGACGAGCCCGAGCTACACCGAGAACGGCTCCATGATTCCCGCCGAGAACAACGCCATGCGCCTGTTCACGCGCCTCTTCGTCAACGACAACCCCGCCGAGCAGGAACGTCAGGCGGAACTCATCCGCAGCGGACGCAGCGTGATGGACATTGTCGGGGCGGAGGCGAAATCCCTCCAGCGCGAACTCGGCGCGGGAGATCGCGACAAACTCGACGCTTGGTTCACCAGCGTGCGCGATCTCGAGCAGCGTCTCGCCTTGAATGAAGCCTGGACGCACAAGCCGAAGCCGAAAGTCAGCTTGCAACCTCCAACCAAGATCCCGCGCGACAACGAAGTCGCCGTGGACGGCATCTTTCTCGACATCATTCACATGGCGCTGGCCACCGACAGCACGCGCTTCGTCACGCTGCACATCACGGGCAATTCCGTGCAGGGCATCGAAGGCGTGAACGAGAGCTACCACGGTCTCAGCCATCATGGCATGGACGAGGAAAAACTCGCGCAGCTCGCCATCGTCGAGCAGGGCGTGATCAACCAATGGGGCGGCTTTCTGCGCAAGCTGAAGACCGACAAGCTGCTCGATGACACGATGGTCCTTCTGACCTCGAACCTCGGCAACGCCTCCGCTCACGACAACAAGAACATGCCCGTGCTCTTCGCCGGTGGCGGCTTCAAGCACGGCCAGCACCTCGCCTTCGACCAGAAGAACAATTACCCGCTGCCGAACCTCTACCTCGGCGCCTTGCAGCGCCTCGGACTGGAAGAGGAGAAATTCGCCACGAGCACGGGCACCATGAGCGGGCTGGAGACGGTCTGATCGAAGGCTCTTCGGGAGAAAGCCCGGTGCAGGGCCGTTGTAGTCGAATGCCCCGCTTCGCCCTCCTTTTCGCGCTGTTTGTTTCGTCCGCACTCTCGGCGGGAACGGAGCGCCCCAATGTCGTCATCATCATGGCGGATGACATGGGCTTTTCCGATATCGGCTGCTACGGCGGCGAGATCCAGACGCCGAACCTCGACAAACTGGCGGCCGAGGGCCTGCGCTTTTCGCAGTTCTACAACTGCGCCCTCTGCGGCCCCACCCGGTCCGCTTTGATGACGGGCCTGCATCCGCATCAGGTGGGCATCAGCGGCTGGACGGGGCTGCTCAATGACCGCTGCGTGACGATGTTCGAACTGCTGAAGCCGGCCGGCTACGCCACCTGCGCCGTCGGCAGGCTGGACATGGTGACGGCGGAAAACTGGCACGAACCGAAAAACATCGGCAAATACGTGGACCTCTATTTCGGCACCACGGGCCACCAAGGGCCAGGGAACTACTTCGCAAACACGCGCAACACCGCCTTCTACCGCGATGGAAAGGATTACACGATCCCCGAAGGCGGCTACAAGACGGACCTGATCACCGACTTCACCGTCGAGTTCCTGCAGCAGCGCGACAAGGCGAAGCCCTTCCTACTTTACATGTCCCACTACGCCCCGCACTGGCCGCTGCACGCGAAGGAGGCTGACATCGCGAAGTATCGCGAGTTGTATCGGAAATTGGGCTGGGACGCAGGGCGCGAGCAGCGACTGCAGCGATTGATTGAGAAAGGGATCCTCCCTGCCGGCACCAAACTGACACCGCGCGACTCACGCGCCGCGGCCTGGAGCGAGGCGGAGCACCTCGACTGGGAGGCGGAGCGCATGGCCGTCTTTGCCGCGCAGATCGACAGCCTGGATCAAAGCGTGGGACGCCTCATGGAGACGCTGCGCAGCACCGGTGCAGACAAGAACACGCTGATCTTCTTCCTGAGTGACAACGGCGCCTCCGACAAGGCCGTGGGTCCGCTCGACAAGCCCAATCAAACCTGGCGTGCTGACGGAATCAAAACACGCGTCGGCAACAAGCCGGACATTCGCCCCGGTCCGGGCGATACCTTTGTCACCGCCGGTCCGGCTTGGTCGAACCTCGCCAATGCGCCCTTCCGTGAGCACAAGCAGACGAACCACGAAGGAGGCATCGCCTCTCCGCTGATCGCTTGGTGGCCCGGCGTGATCGAAGCCGGAAAGATCACCGCCGAGCTGAGCCACGTCACCGACATCACCGCGACCGCCTTGGACGTGGCAGGGCAGGCCTACCCGGAGAGCTTCGCAGGTCGCACCGTGACGCCCATCGCCGGCAAGTCCCTGTTGCCCGTGCTCGAGGGCGGCACGCGCGAGGGGCATGCCGCCCTCGGCTGGGCCACGTCCGGGTCTAAAGCCCTGCGCATGGGCCAGTGGAAACTCGTCGCCGCCAAAGACGGCAAGTGGGAACTCTACGATCTCGCAACCGACCGCACCGAACTGCACGACCTCGCTGC
>CAMAZK010000282.1 GCA_945863205.1 Akkermansia muciniphila
CGATCGTGCTGCTCAGGGCGTCCACATTGTAGCCCAGGCCGCGGGTGCCTAGCTGGCCGAAGTAGGCCAGATCCTTGCGCAGTTGCGTTGATTTCACTCCCGCTGCCTTGGCGAGGGCGGCGGAAGAGACCGTATCCACCTGGTTTTCACGCAGCCTCTGCAGGCAGCGCTGGTAGATGGAAAGGCGGTAGATGGACTTTCTTGGAATGTCGATTTTCGCTGTCATTGATCGGGATTATGTGAAAATTCACCCGGAAGCGGGGGAAGTCAAACCGGTGGCTTTCGACGATTTCGACGCCAAACGCTGTTTCAGCGCCGCTGAACCGGGTATTCGGGGGGCGCATCCGGGATTCGCTCGACCGCCGGAATGCCCAGCTTTTCCTCCAGCATCTTCAAATGCTGCACCAGTCCCGGTGTCGCCTTGTCCGCGTCGTAGTAGCGCTTGAGGATCGCGTAGCCGGTCTTCCACGCCCCGGGATCGCTCGAGCGGGCGTAGGCGAATCCCGCGAAGCGCTCCGTGAAGTTCAGCCCGCCGTTCCGGTCGGATTGCAGGTAGGCGTCTCCCGCCGCTTTGAAGTCCAAAGTCTTGTGCCAGTGCGTCTCCGCCAGCTTCTGCCAGAGCCGCGAATTCTGCGGCAGGACTTGCAGTCCCTCCTGCAAGATCGCGACGCCCCGCAGCACATGGTCCTGGAAGAACCGCTCCCGCAGAGCAGGCTTCAAGGCCTGATTGTAGCGGTAGTAGGACGCCGCGTTGTAAGCCATGTGCCAGGACGCCTCCTCCCAGTAACGGGGCGTCCGGGGCTGCAGGCGCGTCACCAGCTTGTAGAGGCTGTCCACCTTGGCCCAGTTCACGTTCGTGAATTCGAGGTGCGCCCGCAGTTGCAGGATGCAAGCCGCCAGCCCCCGCAGGCCGCCTAATGACGCCGCCAGACCGGCCTGGCCGATGCTTTCGCCTACACCGAGCCGGATCGGCTCGTCCAGCATTTTCAGCCGTCGCATTTCGACCGTTACACGCTGCTCCAGCGGCAGCTTTGCCACGCCGAAGACCAGCAGCACGGTGATCGCCTGGAGGGTTCTTTTCATAGCTCTTTCTCGCAGAACAGGAGATGCGTCACGAACAGGTAAACCGTCACGTACAGGGCCGCGATTCCCGTCATGTCGAAGACTGCGGCCCACGGCACGATCTCGCCGTTCACGACGCTGTCCACGACGTCAAACTGCGCCAGGTCCGGACAGAACGCCGCCAGCAGCAGCGTCGCGGCCCGGCCCGCCGTGCTGGAGAGATTCGGCGTGAAGAAAAAGTCGCGGATCAGCGCCTCGCCGTGGCCGATGATCGTGATGCAAAGCGTGATCACGATGGTGAACAGCGTGGAGCTGGCGATGCACGAGAGCAGCAGCGCCACCGTGGTCACCACGGCCGCCTTCAGAAAGATCGCCCACACCGCCCAGTGCATGTTCCAGGTGAGTCCCTGGCGCGCCACGATCTCCCGCACCTGCTGCTGCACCTCCGGGGAGTCCATGCCGCGTTGTTTGATCTCCGCCAGCGTGTCCTCCAGCACCAGCGACTGGCGCAGCCACAGGATCACGCTGAGCACCGCGTCCATCACGATCAGGCCGCCGCCGATCAGCAGCAGCACGCCGACGAGTTTTCCCAGCAGGTAGTCGAAGCGCGGCACCGGCTTGGAAAGGATCGTGTAGAGCGTGCGGTCCTCCATGTCCTTCGGCAGCAGCAGCGCCGTGGAAACCACCCCGATCACGATGCTGAAAATCTGCAGCGCTCCCAGCGTCACGCTTTTGAGCAGGTTGAGCTGCTGTTCCGGATTGATTACCGAAAACGCGAAGCCCGCGCCCACCGCCAGCAGGCAGAAAACCACGAGAAAGGCCAGGATTTTCATCCGCACGAGCTGGGTCACCGTCGCCATCGCCAGCGTCCACACGCGCAGCGGTGAAAAGCGCACTTTGGGCGCTTTTGAAAGGGTCAAATCGGCTTCGCTGACAGACATGCGTGTTCGTGGATATTCTTGGTGGATCAAAGCGCCGGGCCGGTGTCCGCAGTGGCGTCCCGGACTCTAAACCACACGATCGGGAAATGTAAACCGGCCGGGAGGGCTGCCCGGCCGGCCCCCTGCCGATTCAGTTGACTCGCCCGCGCAGCGTTGGCACCTAGCCGCATGCGCCTCGACCACGACATCCACCTCGGCTACTGCACCAACATCCATCGCGGAGAGACGTGGGAGGAAACCTGGCGCGGCCTCCGGGAAAACACGCTGCGCGTGAAGGACCGCGTCTGCGGCGGTCGGCCCTACGGCATCGGCCTGCGCCTCAGTGAGCAGGCGGCGCGTGAACTGAGCGCCCCGGGAAAAATCGACGAATTCAAGGCCTGGCTGGATGCGAACGGCTGCTACGTTTTTACCATCAACGGCTTCCCCTACGGCTCGTTTCACGGCACCCGCGTCAAGGAGCAGGTCTTCAAGCCGGACTGGAGCACCCGGGAGCGCCTCGACTACACCAACCTGCTCTTCGACATCCTCGCGCAATTGCTGCCGCCCGGAGTCAGCGGCAGCGTCAGCACCCTGCCGGGATCGCACAAGACCTTCGGCGTCGGGGCGGACGAATTGCAGGCCATTTTCACGAATCTCCGCCTCTGTCGCGAACACATCGAAAAAGTCGCCGCAAGGAGCGGCCACGACCTCCATCTCGGCCTCGAACCGGAGCCCCTCGGCCTCTTCGAGACCAGCGGAGAGACGCTGAAATTCTTCGGCCTCTACCTCGACCGGAATCCGCAGGATGCTGATTTCTTCAAGTTCGTCGGCTTGAACTACGACACCTGCCACCTGGCGATCGAGTTCGAAGACGCGAAGACCGCCCTGGACCGCATCACCGCGGCGGGCATCCGGCTCAGCAAGCTGCACTTCAGCTCCGCCCTCAAGCTGAAGCCGACGCAGGATAATGTCGCCAAGCTGCAAGCCTTCGACGAGCCGGTTTACTTTCATCAGGTCATCGCCAGCTACGGCAGCGAGGAGCCGCTGCGCCGCTTCAAGGATCTGCCGGACGCGCTCGACTTTGCGCAGGCGAATCCCGGGCAGCTCGGCGAGGAATGGCGCGTGCACTTCCACATCCCGATCCACGCCCAGCCCGGCGGCGGATTCGACAGCACGCGGGATCATCTTTTCGGTGCGATGGACTGGCTCGCCGCGAACTCGGAGAAATGCCGGCACATCGAGATGGAAACCTACACCTGGGAGGTTCTGCCGCAGGAAATGCGCAGCGGCGACGTCGTCGATCAGTTGGTGAAGGAGTACGAGTGGACGCTGGCGGAGCTGGGCGGGCGCGGGCTGGCGGTCAAATGAGACAAAAAGTCGTCGAGGTGGTCAAGCGTCGTGCGGCAGACTTCCCGGACCTCTTGACGCCTTGACTTCTCCGCCTCCTTCCCCCAAGTCTGCGCCTCCCTTTTCCCAGCCATGCAATCTCTTTGGAACGACACTGAAGCCGCCACTTTTGGAACCGATCTGCTCGGACAGCGAGTCTATACCTCCCGGCTGCTCGGTCGGAATCCCGCCCTCGTCCTCCATGGCGGCGGCAATACCTCGGTGAAGGTGACGGAGAAGGACTACTTCGGCGATTCGGTCGATCTCTGCTACGTCAAGGGCAGCGGCTGGGACCTCGCCACCATCGAGCGCGAGGGCTTCTCCCCCGTGCGCATGGAGGCTCTCCTCAAGATGTCCCAGCTCCCCACAATGAGCGACGAGGACATGGTCCTGCAGCAGCGGGCCGCGATGACGAATCCCAACGCGCCCGCAGCCAGCATCGAGGCCATCCTGCACGCCATCCTGCCCTTCACCTTCGTCGATCACAGCCACGCCAACGCCATCTCCGCGCTCACCTGCGCCGAAGACGGCGAAGCCCGCACGCAGGAGCTGTTCGGCTCCAAAGTGCTTGTGCTGCCCTATGTCATGCCCGGCTTCGTTTTGGCCAAACAGGTCTTCGAAGTGCTCCAGAAGACCGACCTCCGCCAAGAAGGCATCGAAGGCATCGTCCTTCTCAAACACGGTCTCTTCACCTTCGCCGACGACGCCAAGGCCAGCTACGAAAAGCACATCGAGCTCGTCACGAGGGCGGAAGAGTATCTGGGTAGAGCAGGCGTCGCGCCTGCCACGAGTGATGCGGGCATCCTGCCCGCTCAGGAGGATCTCCTCGCCCTCGCGAAACTCCGCCAAATCGTCTCAAAAACCCGAGGCTTCCCCCAAATCGCCCGTCTCAGCACCAGCGAGTCCGCTTTAGCCTACGCCGCGCTGCCAAACATCGCCGATTGCGGCACTCGCGGTCCTTTGACACCCGATCACAGCATCCGCACGAAGCGCATCCCCGCCGTGCTCGGTGACGATCACGCCGCCAGCGTGCAGCAGTTCGCCGACGACTACGCCGCTTATTTCACGAAGCACGCCAGCGGCCAGACCATGCTCGATGCCGCCCCGCGCTTCGCCGTTTGGCCTGGATACGGCATCGTCAGTTTTGGCGATACCTTGAAGGATGCCAAAATTGTCGCCGACATCGCTGAAAGCACCGCCGCCACCGTCGCCCTCGCCGAGCGCACCGGCGGCTGGTCTCCGCTCAGCGACGGGGACATCTTCGACATCGAATACTGGGACCTCGAGCAGGCCAAGCTCCGCAAAGGCCCCGCCCGCAAAGTTCATCAGGGCAAAGTCGCCCTCGTCACCGGCTGCGCCGCCGGCATCGGCTTCGCCATCGCCGAATCCCTCGCCGAGCAGGGTGCGCAGGTCGTCGGTCTCGACATCGACAAGGAAATCCCCGACATCATGAAGAAAATCGGTGCCGTCGGCATCGTCGTGAACCTCACTGAGGACCAGCCCGTGCAGGACGCCATCGACTTCGCCGTGCGCGAGTTTGGCGGCATCGACATCGTCGTCAGCAACGCGGGCATCTTCCCGAAGAACGACGCCCTCGACGTCATGGCGCAGACCGATTGGGACCGCACCCTCATGATCAACCTCACCAGCCATCAAAAGCTGATGAACAAGGTCATCCCGTATGTGAAGCACAGCGTCGATGGCAGCATCATCTTCGTCGGCAGCCGCAACTTCAAAGCCCCCGGCCCCGGCGCCAGCGCCTACTCCTGTTCCAAGGCCGCCCTCACGCAGCTCTGCCGCGTCGCCGCCCTCGAACTCGCCCCGTGGAAGATCCGCGTCAACATCGTGCACCCCGACGCCGTCTTCGACACCAAGCTGTGGACCCCCGAAGCCCTCGCCAAGAGCGCCGCCCGCTACAACATGACCGTCGAGGAATACAAGACCAAGAACCTCATGAAGGTCGAGATCCGCTCCAAAGACATCGGCAACATGGTCGCTGCGATGGCGAGTCCGTTGTTCGCCAAAGTCACCGGGGCGCAGATCCCGGTGGATGGTGGGAATGACCGGGTGATTTGAGATTCTTTCTCTCATTTGCCGATGTTTGCCATCTGCTATGTGCTCCCGATTTTCGTTATGTTATCAGGAATGGCAGTGCTACCCGTCATCGCGAGGTTAGGGAGATCAACGAGGCTATTTGCAGCGGTTCAGTTTTGTTTTTTGATCACGATTGTTGTTGGTCTGATTCCGGCCCTGGTGATTTATGACATGTCGTTCTCGCACGGACTCACAAGTGGCCTAGTCTGGGTGGCGACCTACTTGATGGTGGTGCTGACGGTTTTGTCTTTCAGCCGATGGATCAGACGGCGAGTTACAAGCAGGGAGCAAAGCAAGCAAACAGCCAATCGTTAGGAACCAACGATCAGGCGCTGCCGATCCTCGCGCCAGCGTCGTGGAGTGCGTGTGGCAAGCGACAGCGCGACACCGCTGTCGCCTGCCGGACGGCGTTCTCCCGCCTCAGATCGTTCTTCCCGCGCTCGACAGCGGTGTCGTCGATGCAAGGTGGCCCTTGCATCTCTGCCACCGCACTCCACGACGCTTCGCGCGCTCGAAAGTCCATCGTGCTCTCGGGCGTTTCTGGGGCATGCCGAACGAGTTGCCCGACATCGCGTGGCCGCACGCTCCCACCCACCGGCTTACTGAGCGCGGCACCTATTTCGTCACCGCCGCGACCTGGCGCAAAGAGCATCACTTCCGCACTCGCGATCGCCTTGACGTGCTTCATCGTGGCCTGCTACGCGTCTGTGCGGACTTCGAATGGCGTCTCGAGGCCTGGGCCGTGTTCTCCAACCACTATCATTTCGTCGCCGAATCTCCAGGCAGCGCGGAGTCGCTGCCTGCCATGCTCGGGCAACTGCACGAACGAACGGCGAAGTGGATCAATCGCCTGGACGACACTCCCGGGCGCAAAGTCTGGCATAACTATTGGGAGACCAAACTCGACCTCCCGCGTGGCTACTTCGCCCGCCTGTCCTACACGCATCAAAATCCGGTTCGGCATGGTCTTGTGGCCGTTGCCAAAGATTACCCCTGGTGCTCCGCCGCGTGGTTTGAAGCCGAAACGCCCGCCGCGATGGTAGAAACGATCTACAGGTTTCATTCCGACCAGATCGCCGACGACTACGAGGTCGAACTCGAATAGTCGCGCCAGCGTCGTGGAGTGCGTGTGGCAAGCGATAGCGCGA
>CAMAZK010000283.1 GCA_945863205.1 Akkermansia muciniphila
CCGAGCGAGATTCGCGGCCCCTTCAAGCCGATCCGCACGAAGAGCAATGCCTTCGAGATCTCCGAGATCCTGCCGCTGCATGCGAAGATCGCTGACAAATTCAGCCTCGTGCGCTCCTGCTATCACACCGCCGCTGCGGTGCATGACACCGGGCATCAGATGATGCAGACGGGCCGCCTTTTCACCGGCGGTGTGAACACGCCGCACGTCGGCAGTGCTCTCGAATTCCTCCAAGGTCGCCGCAGCGATCTACCCGCGCACATCATCCTGCCGGAGTCGATGGGTCCCACCGGTGGCAATATGCCGCACGGTCAGGACGCGGGCTTCCTCGGCAAGGCGTATGATCCTTTCGTGCTGAACGCGAATCCGTCCGAGAAAGACTTCAAGGTGCCCGATTTGCTGCCGCCGAAGGAAATCAGCGAGGTGCGAATGGAGCGCCGCCGCGAAATGCGCGAGTTGGTGGACAGCAGCGTGCGCAATTTCGAATACAGCGAGCAGGCGAAGCTCATGGACTCGAACTTCGAGTCCGCCTACCGGATCATGACCAGCACGCAGGCCCGCGAAGCCTTCGATCTGACGAAGGAGCCGCAAAAGGTGCGCGAGCGCTACGGTTTGAACCGCTTTGGTCAGAGCTGCCTGCTCGCTCGTCGTCTCGTCGAGCGCGGCGTGCGCTTTGTGACCGTGAACACCTTCATCACGGTGTTTGGCGAGATCACCTGGGACATCCACGGCTCCAAGCCCTTCACCAGCATCGAAGGCATGCGCGACATCGTCGCGCCGATGTATGACCAGGGCTACAGCGCCCTCATCGAGGACCTTTTCCAACGCGGCATGCTCGACGACACGATGGTCACCTGCCTCGCCGAATTCGGCCGCACGCCGAAAATCAATCCCGCCGGCGGCCGCGACCACTGGCCGAACTGCTGGACTGTGAACTTCGCCGGCGGCGGCGTGAAAGGCGGCGAAGTCATCGGCAAATCTGACGACATCGGCGGTTACCCCACCGAGCGCCCCGTCGCCCCGAAAGAAATCGTCGCCACCATCTACCAGGCCATGGGCATCGACCTCCACACCGAACTCCCCGGCCCGCAAGGCAGACCCTTCCCCGTCGTCGATTTCGGCACGCAGGCGATCAAGGAGCTGTTTGCGTGACCCGCAGCCGAGTGGCGGATGGAAAAGCGAATAACTGGGGTAACCCAAGTAAGAGGAGGTTGCGAGGCCGAGTCACGTTAGGTTAACCCATGTCAGGAGCGTCACAGCTCCCTGCCACGCCAGTTCACAACGTACCGTTTTCCTCCAATGCTCGAATTCTTTTCCGCTAGCACTCGCATGGTCAATTCCAGGCATGCCATTCAGGAGTGCCTTGAGGCCGCCCTCGGCGCTGATAAAAAATGTGACCTCGTCATGCTCCATGCCTCGATCGGGCATGACTACCAAACCTTGACGGATGAGGTGCGGAGGCAGATTCCCGGGGTGCGGGTGGTGGGGGCCTCCTGCTGCGGGATCGTAGGCAGCGAAGGGGTAAGCGAGTCGATGAAGGACGTGGCGCTGATGGCGGTTCGGGGGGCGGAGCTGGCCGTTGCCCATGTTGACGGTATCTACGGTCATAATGCCTTCGAAAAAGCGGTGGAGCTGGCTCGGCAGCTCAAGGCTCAGCAGTCCGGCATCACGATGATTCATTTTCTGTCGTCGGGCATCGACATCGCCAATGACCAGGCCATTGCGGGCATCGAGTCGGTCTTTGGGCCTGAGGTGACGATCTTTGGCGCGACCTCCTCGGACAACATGCGCGGCGTGGTCAGCTACCAAGTCGTTGATGACAAGGTGTTCGAGCATGGAGCATGGGCGGTGGGATTTGCCGATCCCTCACTGGAGGTGGACACCCAGGCCACGCACGGCTTTCTCGCTGTCGGTGAGCCGATGGTGGTCACGCGTGCCGAGGGCACCCGCATCCTCGAATTGAACGGTCGGCCGGCATGGCAGGAGTACACTAGCCGCCTGGGCCTCGACCTTGAAAAGGCCACCTGTGGCGAATCGATTCCCGTGGGGGCGCTAGCTGAGGAGCTACCCGCCGCGCTGGCGGAGGAGTATGGCAACCCTCACCTCCTGCGGGTGGTGACCAAATGTGACGCCGACGGGACCATGCACTACGCCACGACGATCCGTGAAGGAACACGTCTTTGGCTCACCGTGCGCGATGAGGAGCGCATCTTCGCCGACATGGACCGGATGATGGCGGCGATGGTGGCGCGGGCGGACGGACGAAAGCCGGTTGCGGTCTTTCACGCGGACTGCCTCGCACGCGGGCGCTACCTCTTCAACCGCGTGATGAAGGAGGAACTTGTTGGGCGGATGCAGTTTCCGCTTAGCTCCGATGGTGTCGTGCCGCCCTGGCTCGGCATGTACGGTTTTGGCGAGTTCGCACGGCTGGGCGGCCTCAATACCTATCACAACTACACCACGGCCATTTACGCAATCTATCGCAGCTGAGGGGTACTCGTTCAGAAAATGAATGACAACGAAGAAACGGCCGCACTGGAGGTGCTGAAGCAACGCTATGACGATCTGCAGCGCCGCGTGACGCGCTTTTCTGCTGTTGAGCAGGAGCTTATCGACACGCGGAACCGGCTCGATTGCGAACTCGGGCGATTCGGCCGCATTCATGCTTTCAGCACTCGTGCGCTCCAGGCGGGCTCAGACGAGGCCTTTGCCATCATGGTGGCTGACGCGTTGCTTGATGTGTTCGAGCTCGAGGTGAGCTTGTTCTGGCTCTTTGACGATCAGGGCCGCCTCCTGTCTGAGCCGTCCGCCTCATCGGGTTTTCGGACTGGCCATGATTCTTTTGCGCGCATTCGCCTCTGGCTCGAATCGCGCATCGTCGTCCAGCAGGAAAAGGGCTGTTTTTTTGCCGCGGACAGCGCCGAGTTCCAGCAGGCAGGCCTGAATTTCTCCCATATGCTCGCGGGCTGTTGCAGACATCTCGACGGGAAACCGCTTGCGCTGCTTCTCACCGGCATCACAACGGCTGCGGCCAAGTTTCATGAGGCACTGCATGAAGACGAAGCTCAGTCATTCCGCGTCTTTACAGCGCAGGTCGCCGCCTTGCACGCGAACCGTGCCAGCGCTGCAATCATTCAGCGGCAGATGATTGACCTGCATGAGTCGGAGGAAAGGCTGTCACTCGCCGTCAAAGGAAGTGAGATCGGTTTCTGGGACTGGAATTTGGACTCAAACGTCGTCGTGCTCTCTCCAGAGTGGAAGAAGATGCTGGGTTATCGCGATGACGAGGTCGTGAACAGCCCGGAAGCGTGGCAGTCCCGCGTCCATCCCGACGAAATCGATCGCAGTCTGCAGTTGGTGCGGGAGCATATGGCCGGTATCTCGGAGATCTATGAGAATCTGCACCGCCTCCGGCACAAGGATGGTCATTATGTGTGGATCATGGCCCGTGGTCGTGCCATCCGGGACGAAAAGGGGGGGGCACGGCGCTTTGTCGGCACGCATCTCGACATTTCTCGCCAAAAGGCCCTCGAAGACCGTCTGCGCGAGGCGGAAGAGCTCCAGCGGCAGGCACGCCAGCAGGCAGAGTCGGCCAGCCTGGCAAAAAGCGTCTTTGTTGCCAGCATGAGTCACGAAATTCGCACGCCGATGAATGGTGTCATCGGCATGCTGCAATTGCTGCGGGACACCTCTCTCACCCAGGCTCAGACCTCCCTCGTCACGATCGCCGAGCAATCGGCCACGGCGCTACTCGACATCATCGGGGACATTCTGGACATCTCCAAGGTCGAGGCCGGCAGGGTGGAGATTAAACACGAGCGCTTTGACCTCCGGGCGCTCGTGAAAAACGTCATCCAGCTCATGCGCTACCGCGCCGAGGCCAAGGACATCCTGCTCGAATGCCACATGCAAGAGCGTCGAGAGTGCGTTGTCCTCGGCGATGAAGGCCGACTTCGCCAGGTATTGATCAACCTCATCGGCAACGCCATCAAATTCACCGACCGCGGCAGCGTGCGGGTGGCGGTCGAGGCGGGGCGTGGCGCTATCAACCGGCAATCGTTCACTTTCAGCATCACTGACACAGGTGTTGGAATCTCGCGGCAGTCTTTGGAGCATCTGTTTGAACCTTTCAATCAGGGCGACTCCCATCCCAACGCGCGCGCGCACGCTGGCACCGGTCTTGGGCTGGCCATCTCGCAGTCGCTTGTGCGGCTTATGGGGGGAGACATCAAGGTGGACAGTGAGAAAGGCACCGGCTCTGAATTCCGCTTCACCCTGGCGCTGCCCCGTGCCAAGCTCGGCACGACAGCACCCTCGTCGGAGGCCAACCTGCCAGCCCCCCTTCCAGAACGGCTGTCAGGACGCATCCTCGTCGTCGATGATAGTCAGACGAGCCGTATGGTGGCGAAGCTCATGCTAGAGCCGACCGGACTGAAGGTGGATCTCGCTTGCGATGGCGAGGAAGCTGTGAGCAAGGTCAAAAAATCCCTTTACGATGCCATCCTCATGGACTGCCAGATGCCAGGCATGGACGGTTACGATGCCACCCGCGAAATTCGCAAGCTTAAAGGCAAACGCGGCAAGGTTCCTATCATCGCCCTCACGGCCAATGTCGAAACAGGCTTTGTCAGCGAGTGTTACACGGCCGGTATGAGCGATCACCTCAGCAAACCAGTCCAGAAAACATCGCTCCTCGCCAAGATCGCGCATTATCTCGCCGAATCTTGATCGCGGCGGGGCGGGATAGGCTCAAAACACGGCGGCATCGTCCATTTAGAATTGCAGCCGTCGCGCGTATTCTTTGCCATACATGTCGCGCATCTTCTTCTTTCTCTTGGCCTATGTTTTGACGGTCGCCTCGGCCACCGCCGAAGCCCCCTCCTTCCGCAACACCGTCCAGCCGATCCTCACGCGCTACGGCTGCGCGATGGGTGCCTGCCACGGCGCGGCCGCAGGACAAGGCGGCTTCCGTCTCTCCCTGCGTGGCTTCGATGACGAGGGCGACTGGCTTTCGATCACGCGCAGCGCGAATGGGCGCCGTCTCACGCTGGAAGATCCGGCGCGGAGTCTTTTTCTGCTCAAGGCGGTCAAAGCGGTGCCGCACAAGGGCGACAAGCGCTTTGAGGTGAACTCGCCGGAATACAAAGCCATCGCGGATTGGATCGCGGCGGGGGCACCGGGGCCGAAGGCGGATGATCCGCGCATCGTGTCGCTCAGTGTGTCGGAGCCGCATCTCGTCACGCAGGCGGGAAAAAGCGTGCCGCTCAAAGTCACCGCCAAATTCAGCGACGGACACAGTGAGGACGTGACGCGCTGGTGCAAATACAACGCCACCAACGCCAGCGTGGCCACCGTCGATGACAGCGGCCTCATCAAAACCACCGGCAGCGGCGAGGCGACGGTCAGTGCGTGGTATTTGAGCCTGTTGAGCGTTACCACCGTCACCGTGCCGCAACCGGGCAAACTCGATGCCGCCGCCTTCGCCGTGCTGAAGCCGCACAACTTCATCGACGAGCATGTTTTGACCAAACTCCGCGAGTTGAACATCCCACCCTCCGCACGAGCGACCGACGCCGAATTCATCCGCCGCGCGTTTCTCGACACCATCGGCGTTTTGCCCACTGCCGAAGAAGCGCAGGCCTTCCTCGCCGACAAAGCCGCCGACAAACGTGACCGCGTCATCGACGCCCTGCTGAAGCGTCCTGAGTTCGTCGATTACTGGTCGCATCGCTGGAGCGATCTCTTCCTCGTGAATGGCGACAAACTCATGCCGCAGGCGATGTGGTCGTATTACAATTGGATACGCCGCCACGTGGCCGCGAACACACCGTGGGACGCCATGGTGCGTGATTTGATCACCGCCACCGGCAGCACGCTCGAGCACGGCGGCGCGAATTTCTTCGTGCTGAACGACGAACCCACCAAATGCGCCGAAACCGTCAGCGTGGCCTTCATGGGCACCTCCATCGCCTGTGCGAAGTGCCACAACCACCCGATGGAAAAGTGGACCTACGACCAGTACTACGCCTTCGCGAATCTCTTCGCCCGTGTGCGCACCAAAAACGGCACGCAGGCCGACGAGCGCGTGCTTTTCAGCGACACGCAGGGCGATCTCGTCGCGCCGCTCACCGGCAAACCGCAGCCACCGCGCCCGCTCGATGCCTTGCAGCCCGTCTCGATGACCTCCACCGAGGATCGACGCATCACGCTCGCGAACTGGCTCACCAGCGCCGACAACAAACTTTTCCAACGTGCCATCGTGAACCGCGTGTGGGCAAACTTCTTCGGCAGTGGCCTCGTCGAAGCCGTCGATGACCTCCGCGTCACCAATCCCGCCAGCAACGAACCGCTCTTCGCCGCCGCATGCGAGCATCTCGTGAAGCAGAAGTTCGATCTGAAGGCCCTCATGCGCACCATTCTCCAAAGCGAGACCTACCAGCGCAGCAGCATCACGCTTCCCGAAAACATCACCGACCTCCGCTACGGCTCGCACTACGTCCCGCGCCGACTGAAGGCCGAGGTGCTGCTCGACACCGTGTCGCAGGTCACCGCCGCGCCCACCACCTTCAA
>CAMAZK010000284.1 GCA_945863205.1 Akkermansia muciniphila
CCCCGCTCACCGCAGGCCTATGCCGCATTGAAAAATCAGGACGCCTGCGTGGGCGAGCTCTGGCAGGAGCTGCAGCTCACGCATGGCGGGCGTGCGACGTTGCTGGTGGTGTCTGATCATGGGTTCATCTCCTACCGTCGGCGGATTCAGCCGAATGTGCTGCTGCGGCAGGAGGGGCTGCTCACCGCCTTCGGGCCGCGGATCACGGGCGGCAGTGTCCGTGCCGTGGCGCAGGGAGGCGCCTGCTTCATTTATGTGCTGCGGGAGGAGGGCCGTGCGGCGCAGGTCGAGAAGCTCGCCGAGAAGTTCCGCCAAGTGGAAGGCGTGGGAGCGGTGATCACCCCGGGCGACTTCGCCGCCCATGGGCTGCCTGACCCGGTAAAGAACCCGCAGATGGCGGACCTCGTGCTGTCCGCGGCCAGCGGTTTCAATTTCGTGGACTCGCCGGCAGGCGATGGGGTCGTGACGCCGCTGGATCAGGTGACGAAGGGCTCACACGGATCGGACGCCGCACAGCCGGACATGCACGCGGCGTTTGTCGCCTGGGGCGCGGGCATCCAGGCGGGTGCTAGGTGCGGCACGGTCAGCAACACCTCCGTGGCACCGACGCTGGCCGCCCTGCTCGGCTTGAAGGTGGAAAACATGGACGGTCCCGTCTTGCAGCCGCTCATGGAGGGCAAGTAGGCGGCTCTTCAGCGACCGTCTCAGCTCCACCTCAGCCGTGGCCATGCCTCAGCGCGGGTGGGAGCGCGACAGCGTCGTGGAGTGCGGTGGCAGAGATGCGAGGGCGTAGCCTCGCATCGGCGACACCGCTGTCGTGCGCTGGAAAGATGCTCTCCGGCCGAAGAATGCCCTTCGGGAGGCGACAGCGGTGTCGCGCCCAGGCTTGCCACCGCACTCCACGACGCTGGCGCGAGCCCGGCGCCCTCGAAGCGGGCGGAGTGACTCCGACGGGTGCGTGGACGGCATACAGCGCTGTCGAGGGGTGGCTCCTGGAGGCCGTCGGGGTGACTCCAACGGGTCCGAGGACGGCGTCCAGCGGTGTCGAGGGGTGGCCCATCGAAAGTGTCGGGGTGACTCCAACGGATCAGACCATGGCGTCCAAGACACACTTACCCGGCCCCCTCACGCAGCCACCCCGGCCCCCTCACGCGGCCACCCCGGCCCCCTCGAACCTGTCGGAGTCACCCCAACGGCCTCTTGGGGCCGCCCCCCGCCGCTCACTCTGCCGGGGTCTGGCTCTCGCGGAGACGGGGTGGCGACCGCTTTCACCCCATCCCGGGCGCGGGCACCTCCTGAAGGAGGGCGTGGTGGTGGGAGGTGCGCACGCTGCCATGGATGTAGGTGGCCACGCGCACCCGGATGGGGCCGGTGACGCCCTCCGGAATCAGGGCCGTGGCCTGGAGGCGGGTGATCTTGCCATAACTCGCACAGCGCACCACCGACCCGTCCGCCAGGGTGCAGAAGATGCCTTGGGCCGGATCATGCGGGTCCAGTTTCAGATGCCCTCCGCGCAGAGTGATCAGCCCGCCACGCACATACACATCCGGTCGTTCCGTGGAGCAGCAGATGATGCTCGCCAGACTCGGTGCCACTCGTCCGGTCAGCCCCTGGCTCATCAGGCGCAGCCCTTTCCGCCATGAGCGGATGGCAGCCAGGCTGAAGGCGATGCTCATGCCCGCCTTCACGTCCTCCGCCGTGCGGAAATCATCGTGCCCCGGCTGGCTGCCACCCGCCGTGGGGAAGAGGCCGATCAGGCCATAAAGTCCTGGAGACCAGCGGCTCGTGGCCCCTTTGGCTAGCATCTGGCGCAGGTAGGCCTTCAGGACCTGCGCGCATTGCTCCGGCGGCAGCCCCGTCTCGGCGGCCACTGCGGAGTCCAGCTCCGCCTCGGTGATCTGCTCTCCCTTCACCGCCCGGCAGGTGAATCCGCCGCGTGGATTGGGAGCCGGTTGGTAGAGAAAGCCTTCGTCCATGCGGCCGAAGCTATTCACATTGCCCCGCACTGTCACGCCTCATCTGGCTGACTTCACCAGCCGCTTCAGCTTCACCTCAGACACCACCCAGTCGTCGGCGAAGGCACTGAGGGCGAGGGCGCCGGGCGGGCTCTTCCAAACGGGATGCTGGCTGATCGTCGCTGGCGTTAGGCTGCCGGCGCAATTTCCAAGGCAGAGTGGGAGGGCTATTTATTTCTTCGCGTCGTATTCCTTCCAAAACTCCGCAGCGGTCTTGTCGGGCCGGTAGCCGTCGATTGGATCTGGTTCGTAGCTCAGACGTTTGAGCTGGGGCAGGCGGCGGAGGAACTCGATGTCCTTGGCGTTTGGCGGGAGCGTCAGCGCGGTCAGTTTGTGGCAATCCACGAGAGGCGAGAGATCGGTGATCTTCGTGCATTCGGCCAGACCCAGCATGGTGAGCGGCATCCCACGCAGTGGTGCCAGATTGGTCACTGGGGTCGAGTTAAGACGCAGTTGCTGGAGCGGCAGCTTTGCGAGAGGCTTCAGATCGGTCACGGCTGTGAAGGAAAGGTCGAGCTTGCTGATGGCGGGCGCCAGTTGAACGACCGACACATCGCTGAGGTTCTTGATCCTGCCGAGAGACACCGACCATGTGCCGTCCTGTTCCTTTTGGAGGTCGGAGGGCTTCAAGCCACCGTCATAAAGCCGGGCCACCCGCGGGTCTGCGGCGTGGTCTGCCCAGAATGGTTTTGCGACGGTCTTGATGAGTTCGGGCAGGATGGTATTGGCTTTGGCCGTGTCACCCATCGCCTTATAAGAATTCGCCAGCGTGCTCGCCGCATCGACGGTGTTACGGTTCTTCAGGCCAAACAGCTTGCAGCTAAGGGTCACTGCCTCCTCTTGCAGTTTGATCGCCTCCTCCCTCCGCCCGAATTCTAGGAGGATCTTGCCCATATTGTTCATGGCAAAGAGGGTGTCGGGGTGTTCCGAGCCGAGCACCTTGCGACGCAGCGCCAGCACCTCTTCGCGCATCTTGAGCCCCTCCGCCCCGTTGGTTTTGACCGAGAGGTAAAACATGGTCGTCAGCGTATCGGGGTGTTCGGGGCCGAGCACCTTGCGACGCAACGGTAGCAACTCTGCAAGCATCCGACGGGTATCCCCCGGAGGGCCGAGCGACGGATCCCAAAAGCCTGCAGGGGTGAGGGCCAGGTAATGCATGGTCGTGAGCGTGTCGGGGTGTTCGGGGCCGAGCACCTTGCGGCGCAGAGCCAGCACCTCCTCGAACAAATGGAAGCCCTCCTTCCGAAGACCATTTCTCTGATAAACATCGGCGAGGAAATGCATGGTCGTGAGCGTATCGGGGTGCTCCGCACCCAAAACCTTGCGGCGCAGTGGCAGCACCTCTTCAAGCATGGCGATCGCCTTCTTACCTAGATCTGCTTTGTGGTATGAAAAGGCCAGGTAATGCATCGTGTTCAGCGTGTCGGGATGCTCCGGTCCGAGCACCTTGCGGCGCAGCGCCAGCACCGCTTCGCGCATTTTGAGAGCTTCATCAAAGTGTCCGGAGTGGTAGGTGGACTGCGCGAGGTTGTTCATCGCTGAGAGTGCGTTGGTGTCCTCCTGATCACGGTTGGCGACGTAGTGATCAAGCACTTCCTTCTGCAGCGGGATGGCCTCCCGATAGAGGCCGAGCGCTGCGTAAGTCCCAGCCAGCGTAGCTTGCAGAGCAGCGCGGCGTTCGGGTTGATCCACAAGATCCTTCTCCAGCTTATTGGCAGCGGTATCGAGCGTCTCGGCCACGGTGATGGTGCGTCCGTTGCGTGTCGGGTCCGGGCTTTGGAAGACCTCAGTGAGGAACGTGGAGATGGCCTCGGCGTCCTGGCGTGCCTGATCCTTCGCGTCGCGCTGGGCGGCCACTTCGACCAGCGAGTCAGTGGCCCGCTTCTCCGCCTCGGTCGCGCGTTTGTCCGTCGCTTGAAGATGAAACACACACCACACCCCAAGCGCAGTGATGACCAGCCACGCAGATGCTGCGGTGGTGAAGATGCCCTTGTTGCGCTTGATGAGGAGCGCGAGCTGCTTCGTCAGCCCCGCATTCTCTGCACTGGTGGCAAAGCCGCCCTGAAACTTCTCAATGTCCGCGCTTAAGGCCGCGACGGTCTGGTAGCGTCTGGTTTTGTCGAGCGTGAGCGCCTTCATCGCCACGGCGGAGAGCGCACCCGGCACGCGGGCGCCGGGAATGTGCGGCAGCGGCGTGATCTTCTTGGCTTCTAGCACGTCGCCCTTCGACTTGGGTTTGCCTTTGCCCGTCGTGGAAGCGCCAAACACGGTCGGCGCATTGATGTTCGCCGCTTGGACCTTCTCCAGCACCTCCCACACATCCTTGCCCTCCACCGGCGGACGCAGCGTGAGAATCGCATACAGGATGCCGCCGAGGGAGAAGATGTCGGAGCGCTCGTCGAGCTCGTTCACCTTTCCCATCGCCTGCTCGGGACTCATGTAGTTCGGCGTGCCCATCACCGCGCCGTCCATCGTGGCGGTCAGGGAAGCTGTGCCGGAGGGCGCGCTGAATGACGAATGCGGAATGTCGAATGAGGAATGGGCCGTATTGGTTTCGTCATTCGCCATTCGTCCTTCGTCATTGCTGCTGCCAAGCAGCTTGGCAATGCCCCAATCCATCACCAAGACCTCGCCAAACTCGCCGACCATCACGTTCTCCGGCTTCAAATCGCGATGGATGATGTTGCTGGCATGCGCGAAGGCCAGCGCGTCACACACTTTGCGGAAAATGGTGAGCAGGCGATCCAGCGTGTATTGCTCCAGCGCCTCTTTCTTCTCCTTGCGTAGATCATCGAGGATGTCTTGCAGCGTGCGGCCCTTCACCAGCTTCATGGTGTAGTAGAGCGCGCCCTCGCTGTCGCGGCCGAGGTCGTAAACGGGCACGATGTTGGGATGCGCCAGCTTTCCGAGCACGGCGGCCTCCTGCACGAAGCGTCGCGCTTGGTCATCGCTGGCGTTGGCATCAAGCATGACTTTCACTGCGATGATGCGGCCGAGTTTGCAGTCCTCACCTTCCAAAATCGCCCCCATGCCGCCCTTGGCGATGCGTTTGCCAAAGACAAAGGGCACCGGCGAGTCCGGATTCGCTCCCATCACCGCCACTTCGGCAGGCACAGCCGCCACCGGCTTCGCCACGGCGATGGTCTGCATATCATCCGGGAACTCGGCAGGAGAGACTGACGGAAGCGAGTCGTCGAGCGGGTCAGGGGGGCTCATGAGAGAAAGGTGACAGTGCGAAGCAGGCGGGGCAATGATCAGAATGGCGGATTCCGCGTGGCAGGGCGCGGATTCTGGCTATTGAAAGAGGACCATGACTGAAGCCGCCCCTCCTCAAGCCGATCCTGGACGCTGGATCCGCGCCGCCCTCGTGATTCTACCGGCGGGAACGATCCTGCTGGGCATCGCCAGCTTTGGCATCTGGCAGTGGAAGAAGGATCAGGCGGCGGACCGCTCCTTCAAGTATGCGATGGCGCTGCGGCAGAATATCAGCACGGCGGGCATCGAGCGGCATGCGGGCATCCTGCGGCAGGCGCTGGGGAAGGCCGATTGGGCGCTGAGCATCCCCGCTTTCCTGGAATCCACGATGGGGGCGGAGAACATGGGCTACAACGTGCGCCGCGTGCGGCTGGGGGACGGCCAGTCGATCATCGACGCGGAACTGACGGGCAAGACCCGCCCGCGTGAGATGGTGATCGCCCTGGTGCTCTACAACGGCGGTGCGGGGAAGGTCGAAGCCACAACGCTGGCGGCTACAGAACTGCTGAGCGTCGCGCACGAGGTCACGGGTGAATCCGTGGCACGGTCGCTGCGTTTCGCGGTGATCCCGGATTCGGCAGATGCCTTGCAGAATCTCAAAGAAGGCCTGCGGCGGGATGACGAGCGTGTGATGCATCTCTTTGTGCTGGGGGCTCCCGACAGCGATCAGATGGCGCGTGTCAAAGAGGTGCTGGAAACGGAATCGAAGGGCACGCGTGTCGTTGCACGCCCGGCGACGGCAGGCGTGCAGGAGACGCTGCAGTCGGCTCATGAACTCAAAGCGCTGCTGATCGACGCGGCGGGACGGCCATGATCGTGACCTGCCGCCAGATGCAGGTGTGCGAGGAGGCCGCCTTTGCGCGTGGCATCACGGCGGCGGCGCTGATGGAGGAGGCGGGGCGGGGGATCGCGGACGTGGTGCGTCAGTTCGCGCCGAAGCCGGGCTCGCTGGTGATGTTTCTCGGTAAGGGAAACAATGCGGGAGATGCGCTGGTCGCAGCGCGGGAACTGGCTGCCGATGGTTGGAGGCTGCATGCGCGGCTCTCTTGCAAGGCGGAGGAGATGAAGGAACTGCCGCGCCGGCATTTCGCGGCGCTGGGCGGGGCGGTCGAGGTCATTGCGGATGCTGTGGCGCATGATTTTCCTGCGGGGCCGCTGGTTTGTCTCGATGGATTGCTGGGCATCGGTGCGCTAGGACCGATGAAGGGGGATTTGCAGGTGCTGGCGCGTGAAATGAATGCGCTGCGCCGTGAGAAGCATGCGCTGACCTTTGCCATGGACATCCCTTCCGGCCTC
>CAMAZK010000285.1 GCA_945863205.1 Akkermansia muciniphila
AAGCGATGGTCAAACGTCACATCGCAGGTGGAGAATCCTGCGATGGCGGCCAGTTTTTTGAGTGCGCTGGCGCTGAAGTACCAAAGGTGAACTTTTCGGTAGAAGAAGGCCGCGTAGTCAGGGCTGTTTGCCACCATCCAATCATTGGCATTCGGAGTGCTCAGTGCCAGAATGCCGCCGGGCTTGAGCAGGCGGTGGATGTCCTGAAGAAACTTGAGCGGGTCCTCCACATGCTCGAGAACGCTGTAGCTGACCGCCGTATCGATGCTGCCGCTCATCGTCGCCGGCAGATCCTGTGCCCACGTGAAGACTTCATGCCCACGCTGGCGCAAGGATTCGTGGTAACAATGGTTCGGCTCGACTGCAATGGTTTTACCGGCGACCCCTTTCACCAGATCCAAAAACGGGCCGGCTCCGCAACCAATATCCGCCACGCTTTTGCCACGCAGTTCATTCATGCCGATGAGGTTCAGCCTGCCTGGTTGGTCGTTGTCATTGACCTTGAAATAGTCTTCTACTGCGTTGCCCTGGCTGAGGTCATCGCGGTACTCGCCCGACTTGTAATAGGCCTCGATGTCCGCAATCACTGGCGGCAGATGGCGTGAGCCGCAGCCACCGCACTCCCAAACATCGAGGCCTTCGGGAGACTTTTTGCCAAAAGCCCCCATGCGGATCGAGCCACGGTAGCAACTGCGCCAGTCTATGGCGCCACAGATTGGACAGGGGGTGATCATGCGGGTGACGTAGGCGGGCGTTTGACGTAGTGAAGCTGTTTTTGTGCGTAAGGCCTGAGTTTGGCAATCTGCGCGGCAATCCGAGAGGATACTCCCGGGCCGCCATAGAGGTTTGAAACCTCGTATCGGCCATGAGCGATCTGGCGCTGCGCAGCGGCTTCGATCTCCGGCTGCAAGGGGTCCACCCTTTCAACCGAGGGAGACCACTCCCGACCGTCCTGACGGGAGCCCACCAGCACGACAGGTGTTCCGAAAAACGAGGTCTCACGCACAAAGGAGGAAGAGTTGCCGATGCAGCAGGCTGCGTGATTGAGCAGCGGGATGTAAACGTCCGGCGGCAGGTTCTTGTATGCGTGCAGAGGAAACTCGTGATGAAACTCACGGAAGCGCCGGATCGCCTGCGAAACCAGATCCGAACCCGCATCGATGTTTGGCCAAAGGAGCACCGTCTGAATGTTGAGGCGACGCACCGTTTCCAGCACGGCCTCCATTTGCTCCTCCTGATGGCCGATGTCGGTGGTGACGGGATGAAACAGCACCAGCAAATAGGGCTTGGAGAAATCGATCGCAGTTCCGACGCCGAGCCGGCCCAGAACATCCTCAGGTAAGTCGTTGGAAGCCGCCAAGACCACGTCACTCGTGGGGCACCCTAGCGGAAAAACCGTTTCCGGGTCTTCTCCCATAGCGACGATGTACTCCGCCGCGCGTTGCGTCGCAGGAAAGTGATAGTGCGCCAGCTTGGTGATGGCATGCCGGGTGGACTCGTCGATGGAGCCCGAGATTTCACCTCCTTGCAGATGAATAAGGCAGATGTTCTGATAGGCAGCGGCTATGGCGGCAGCCATGGCTTCGTAGCGGTCGCCTATCATCAGAACAAAATCCGGCTTCATCCGACTGAACTCCGAGGCGAACTCGATCACCGCCAGGCCGATGGATTTCACCATGGTGATCGGCACGGAGCCTTCGAGCTGGAGATAAACCTCGGACTCGACAGGGAAGCCGTCCGCAGCAACCACATTGCGTGCGCAGCCGTAACGATCCAGAAGCATCGAGCCAGCGCAGATGGTCTGCATGGCGATGTCCGACTCCTGCTGAAGCGCCTGCATGACAGGCTTCATACGGGCGTAGTTCGCGCGGTTGACCAGGACGACGGCGATTTTCTTTTTCATGAAGGTTCTTTGTTGTGGCCGACCGGCAAATGGCGGGTTTCGGCATAATAACGGGCCAGTTCGATTTCTTCCGGTTCGTCGATATTCAGCAGCGGGCGCTCCACCAGGTACGCACGGGTGCTGGTGGTAAAGATGCGCCGCTCATCCATCAAACAGGCCCGGCTGAGAGCGTAACAGGCGCCGTTCCGGTAGAACAAAGGCTCGAGGGACTGCCGTTGCTTCACACCAGCTCCGGCCTCTTCGTAAAAGCTTATGAGGCTCGCATCGTTCACGCGCAAGACCTTGTGCGGGTGAAATTTGGTGTCCACGCGACTCACGCTCACAGCGGAACCGGCCGCGGTTTGCGCCATCAGATCCACCACCCCATTAATGTCTTCTGGCTGGCGGAAGGGGCAGGTAGGCTCGACGATCAAAATCACATCGTAGGTAACGCCATCGCGGCGCTCCATCTCTTGCACGGCATGGCAGAGCGTCTCCACTGCGCCCGCAGTGTCGGAGCTCAGCTCGGGCGGACGAAGGAACGGCGCGTCCAGTCCGTGACGCCGGCCTTCCTCGGCGTAGCGTTCGGAGTCCGTAGAAATGATGCGGCGGTCAATCCATGAACAGGCTGGTGCACTCAGCACTTCACCGGTGAGCGCGATCAGCGACCTGCCCGCAATCTCCTGCATGTTCTTGTCAGGAATGCCCTTGCTGCCAGACCGTGCCGGCACGACGGCGAGGATGCGATGACCGTGTTTCATGATGCAAGGCGAATGGTCTGGCCGCTGGCGGAGCTTTGACGGCAGGCGTCCACAACTTCGAGCGCGGCGATTCCGTCGGCGAGCGAGCAAGATGGGGCGGTGCGGGTGCCTCGGATGAGCTCGAGCAGTTCCGAGGCCGCTCCCATGAACATGTCGTTGCGCTCGCAGGTGAAGATCTGGTCCTCCCATTTCAGTTCGCCAGTGCGTGAGAGCTTCACGGCATTTTCTTCATACGACCACATCAGGGTGCCGGTCTCGCCCACTGCGATGATGTGTCGCTGGTGCGGACGACCGATGAGGTCGAGGTGCAGATTGGCCTTCATGCCGCCGCTGAAAGAGGCGATGACATCGACGTTGTCGTCTGCGCTGATGTCGAGATCGGAAATCTTATCGACCGAGGCCATCACAGACTGGGGTTTGCCGGCAAACCATAGGAGCAGGTCGATGAAGTGACTTTCATCAAGCAACGCGCCGCCACCTTGTTCCTTGTTTGCCATGAAAAAGTCCTGATAGCGCTCCCAAGGATGCCAGTCAGCCAGATGGGCGCTCATCACGAAGCGGATGTGGCGCACCGCACCGATGTCGCCATCTTGCAGGCGACGGCGGAACTCCGCAACAGGCGGCCACCAGCGGTAAGTGTAGCCGAGCAGAACGCGCGCCCCCGCAGCTTCAAGACGGCGGCAGCTCTCCGAGTCAATGCTGAGCGGTTTCTCACAAAGAATCCAGCAACCGCATGCGCCCGCAGCTATGATTTGATCAATGTGAAAGGCCGGTGGCGACGCGATCACAAAGCCGTCAAAGGCGGTGGCTTTCAGCGCTGCTTCAAGATCCCCAAAGGTGGCGGCTAGCGGCCCCTCATCTGCGGCTTCCTGCTGACGATCGGTGCGCGGATCGAAACCGCTCACGAGGCAACCGAGCGCACGCAGATTGCGGGCATGCCGTTTCCCGGCGGAGCCGAGGCCAATGACTAGAATATGAAGGGGGGAAGCGCTCATCGAAGCTGTTCGGTCATATCAACATAAATGTCCGGCGCGAGGTGATACTCGACCAGGGAGGGAGGGTTGCCAGCGTGCTGCCACTGGTTGATGGCTGCGTCAAGCGCCGCCGCATTGGGCGCGTCCCAGGTGCCCATGCCCATGGATTCCGCCACACGAAGGAGGCGGTGGTCGGGGAGTCTCAGCGGCTGCTGTGACCAGCCGAGCTTGCGGGCGCGCCCACGGATGCTCCCGAAGCAACCATCGCGCATCACGAGAACGAGCAGCGGCAACTGATGATCCACGGCGAGCGAAAGCTCCGCAAGGTTTGCGCGCACGCCCCCGTCGCCAATCCAAAGCACGGAAGGCGCAGGTGCGCGCGCAAAAGCGGTGCCCAAGGCATAACCAATGCCGGCACCAAGATAGCGACCGTTGGGCGTACCCGTGAGGTCAAGGTGATGCCGCACCCGGAGAAAATGCTCGGCCCAGACAGTGAAGTTGCCGGTATCGACGATGTGGGCGGCAGCGGGCAGGCGCTCTGAAAGAACTCGCATGGCCGCCAGCGGCGACTCCTCCCATGGGGCGACGAGCTCTGCCAGCCGGGCGCTCGCGGCAGAGACCTCCTCCAGCCCCCAACATTTGCCCTGGAGAGCATCGAAGAGCCCGGCGGCGTCCTCATCGCTCAGAGCGGTGGCGCCCGTGCTAAAGACGTTGTCCGGGAAGATGCGCTGCTCGTGCAGGCCTGGCGCGTCAAACCACAGGGTATCCGCATGCGGGGCAGAAGGGGAAAGCATCTCCCCGCTGCGAATGCCGAGGCAGATCAGCAGGTCGGCTTTGGGCAGCAGCGTTTTCTCCGGCGTCCCAGGTTTGCCATCGCCAGTGCAGATTCCGGCGCTGTGCGCCAGGTGCTCCGAAAGCGCACCTTTGGCGGCTGCGGTGGTGAACACCGGAACTCCCAGCGAAGCAAGCCGTGAGCACCAGGAGCTGCGGGAGGCCCAGGTTCCCACGAGCAAAGCAGGGCAGGAGGCGGAAGCGATTCGTTTGCGCCAGTCTGGCTGCGTGGCGCTTTGCATGGTGCGCGGAATTTCATGCACGGTTTCAGCGTGTGGAACCAGATCCATATGCACGGGGCCCGGGCATTCACGCGTGGCTTCGGACCACAGGGATTGCACGGCACCAGGGACCTCGCTGAACCCATGCATACCGCGCAGGAAAGTGGAGGCCACATCGAGGTGATTTAGCCATTTGTGCCGGCGACCGGTGAAATCGTTCGGCGGATAGGCCTCAGAAATGGAGAAGCAGGGATAGCCTTCGTAGCTGTTGCAGAGCAGTCCGGGCGCGAGGTTCATGAAGCCCGGCCCCTTGATGGTCACGCATGCGGCGGGCTCCCCAGCCTGCCGCGCATAGGCTCCGGCCATCAATGCGGCGACCGCCTCGTGACCGGTGGCAGTGAAGGTGGCGCCTGCACATTCGAGCCGGGTGATCAGTTCAAGGCTGGGACCGCCACCTGGCACGCCAAAGATGCGGCGACCGCCGAGCGTGGTGAACTGCTGCGCAAAGGATTCGAAGGCCATGAAAGATCAGGCTTGAGGGGCAAAGAAGTCGAGAATGCGTCCGGCTGCGAACTTTAGCACGATCGCCACGGCATCAGGGCTGAAGCCGCCGATGTGCGGGGTGATGATGCAGTGGTCATGTGTCCGGGCATACTGCCAGACACGGCTGGTCTGAATGGCCGGCTCTCCCTCGAGCACATCCGTGCCATAGCCGCCAAGATGATTGCTTTCCAGCGCCTCTAAGAGCGCACCTTCATCACAGATGGCCCCGCGCGAGGTATTGATGAGGATGGCGCCGGGCCGGAGCAGGGCGAACTCGCGGAGGCCGATTAGACCGCGCGTTTCATCGCTGAGATGGACGTGAATGGAGACTGCATGGGCATCTTGCAAGAGCGTGTCAAGATCGGTGCGCCCGATCATCGGAGGCCATTCGGCATCGGGCAGATGGGGATCATAGCCGATGACGCGCATCCCGAAGGCTGTGGCGTAGCGCGACATCCATTGACCGATACGACCACAGCCAATGAGGCCCAGCGTGCGCCCCTTCAAAAGCATGCCGGGGAACTGCTCGCGGTCCCACAGGCCTGCCTCGACATGGCGGTTCGCGGCACGCAGGTGCCGGGCGCACGCCATCAGCAGCATCCAACTGAGCTCGGCGGCGGGGGTGAGTTCATTGAGCACCTGCTTCTGTCCTTTGAGCGTGAGCAGCGGAATGCCACGTGCGCAGAGGGCGTCCGTGTCAATGTGATCCGCACCCGTGGTGGCAGTCGCTATGACTTTCAGATGCACCGCTGAATCGAGTTCCGCATGACGCAGGGGCACTTTCATCGATGCATCGAGAATGGCATGGACCTGGGGGAGCAGCGGCAGAACGTCTTCGGGGGTCGTGGAAGGAGCGAGCACCCGAAAACCGCTTCCAAGCGAGGCAGTGACAACAGCGACGCCGGACGCGGGACCGAGATAAAGAATAGTGAGCACTTCTGGCATTTTTTTAAGACCTGGGCTTTACCATACCACCCCCAGCGCGCGCCACTTTTTCGGCCTGTATCTTGAGCCAGTTGCGAAAACGACGCTTTTTCCAACTGCGTATGAGCTTGGAAACGAAATCAAAACCCTGCGGTGGGCATGGGCGGGGCGAAGCGGCAAGCGGCACATTCTCCTTGCGAAAAAATTCGAGGGTTGAGGGCTTCCAAAAGAGTCCTTTGATGGACTCCTGATAAGTGAGAAGCGCCCTGCCCTCCGGGCCGATGTAGAAGTGACCGCGATGGTCCTCACGTGCGAGGCACTTGGCACGGCTTTCAGCCTGCCAGATGTTCATTCCGGGAGAGTTTGCAACGGCTCGCAGATGCGAGGCGCTCCAGAGTGTG
>CAMAZK010000286.1 GCA_945863205.1 Akkermansia muciniphila
GCTACCGTCGCTGCCGCAAAACCGACCGCCGAGGAAGGCGAGCGCCTCTACCAGATGTTCGGCTGCATGGCCTGCCACAGCACCGACGGCACCCTCGTCGGCAAAGTCGGCCCGAGCTGGAAAGGCCTCTTCGGCAGCGAGCGCGACATCGCCAAAGGCGCGAAGGGCAAGTTCAAAGCCGACGAGGCCTACCTGCGCGAGTCCATCACGAATCCCAGCGCCAAGGTGGTGAAAGGCTTCGAGAAATTCGACACCGGCATGCCCATCTACGCCGGGATCCTGAACGACTCGCAGATCGACAGCCTCATCCTCTACATCAAGAGTTTGAAGTAGCCCCCCGAGGAGCGGGGAGGCTCCGACACCGGGCTGATCGGGCGATTGTGATCTCGGAAAGAGTGCGACGGGGCGCCCGTTTACCACCGCCCTATGACCCTCCGACTGCTTTGTTTCGCCGCCGTTTTCTCCCTCGCCACCGCCGTCCATGCCGAGGACGCTTTTGTGCCCCTCTTTGACGGCAAGACGCTCGAAGGCTGGGAGCAGCACAGCGGGACGGCGGAGTATCGCGTGCAGGACGGGGCGATCGTGGGCCAGACGGTGCCGAACACGGGAAACTCGTTTCTTTGCACGGCGAAGAAGTACTCGAACTTCATCCTGGAGGTGGAGTTCAAGGTGGACCCCTCGATGAACTCGGGCATTCAGTTCCGCAGCAATTACTACACCGAGGAGACGGAGGTCGAGATCAACGGTAAGAAGAAGAAATTCCCCGCCGACCGCGTGCACGGCTACCAGTTCGAGATCGACCCGAGCCCCCGTGCCTACACCGGTGGCGTGTATGACGAGGGCCGCCGCGGCTGGCTCTTTGACCTGAAGGACAACGAAGCCGCCCGCAAGGCCTTCAAGCAGGGCGAGTGGAATCAGGCACGCATCGAGTGCCGCGGCGGCAGCATCAAGACCTTCATCAACGGCGTGCCGGCGGCGGATTTCACCGACGACCTGACCAAGGAGGGCGTGATCGCCCTCCAGGTGCACGGCATCGGCAAGAAGACGGAAGCCGTGGGCAAGGAAGTGATGTGGAAGAACATCCGCATCCAGGAGCTGAAGTAGCTCTGTGGCGCTTTGATTGCAGAAAACAGACTGGCGGGCGGATTCCCGGCGGGTATGACTCTGCCACCATGAAAAACGCGTTCGCCCCAGCCTTCATCGCCGCCCTGATCTGCAGCAGCAGCTTGCTGCGTGCCGAAATCAAAGAGACCGTCGTGGAGTACACATCCGGCGGCGTGGTCTGCGAAGGTCTGCACGTGGTGGACACGGAAAAGGCGGGCAGACTGCCCGCCGTGCTCATCATCCATCAGTGGACCGGCTTGAGCGAGAATGAGCAGATGCGCGCCCGCATGCTGGCGGAACTGGGCTACAACGTCTTCGCCGCAGATGTTTATGGCAAAGGCATACGCCCGCAGCCGCCGGCGTCCGGCAAGGAAGCCGGGAAGTACAAATCCGATCGCAAACTCTACCGTGAGCGGATGCTCTCCGCCCTGGAGGTCCTGAACAAGGACGAGCACACCGACCTCTCAAAAGTCGCGGCCATCGGCTACTGCTTCGGCGGCACGGGCGTGATCGAACTCGCGCGCAGCGGCGCGGTGATTAAAGGCGTCGTCAGCTTTCACGGCGGGCTGGACTCCCCTACCCCGGCCGACGGAAAAAACATCAAGTGCAAGGTGCTGGCGCTCCACGGTGCGGACGATCCGTTCGTGCCGGCCAAGGACCTCGCGGCCTTTGAACAGGAAATGAAAGACGCCCAGGTGGACTACAAGCTGGTGAGCTATCCCGGCGCCGTGCATGCCTTCACCCAGAAGGCCGCTGGCGATGACAACAGCAAAGGCGCAGCCTACAACGAGGCCGCCGACCGGGCCTCCTGGAACGAAATGAAGACCTTCTTCACCCGGCTCTTCCAAAGCGAGGGCTGAGGCACCAAGACCGAACGATTCCCGCGCCATGAAACACCTCCTTCCAGCGCTCCTTTTGGCAGCGGCTCTGACGGCGCAGGCGCAGGAACCGACAGACTTCATCCGCTACGTCGAGGATGAAGAGAGCGACAGCCTGCAGACCGCCGTGGTGACCTACGAATCACCGCAGAAAGTGCGGGTGGATCTCGTCGGGGCGATCCACATCGCCGACAAGCCCTACTTCGACACCCTGAACGTGCGCTTCAAAGGCTACGATGTCGTGCTCTACGAACTCGTCGGCCCGCCGATGGACCAACGCGAAAAGGCTGAGCCGCCCAAGGATACGCAGAATCTCGCCTGGGTGGGGCAGCTGCAAACGATGATGAAAAGCACGCTGAAGCTGCACGGACAGCTTGAATGCATCGACTACAAGGCAAAGAACTTCGTGCATGCCGACATGGACATGACGCAGTTCACCAAGACGCAGGAGGTGAAGAAGGAAAGCTTCCTGACGCTCTACCTGCGGGCCGCACAGGCGCAAAAGTCCGCCAATGACGAAAAGGGCGTGGACTCGGATGCCGCCGGCCTGGTCATGCTGCTGAAGCTTTTGACCTCAAAGGACAGCAGCACCGGCCTGAAGCGCATGATCGCGGAGCAGTTCGACAGCGTGGAGGACATCATGGCTGGCGTCGAGTCTGGCGGCGGCACCGTGCTGGTGGGAGAGCGCAACCGCGTGGCGCTGGAGGTCATGGACCGGCAGATCACCGCAGGGAAGAAGCGCCTGGCCGTTTTCTACGGAGCGGCCCACCTCGCAGACATGGAAGAGAGACTCATCAAAAAGGGCTTCAAGCCCGTGAAAACGGAGTGGCTGAAGGCCTGGACCCTGCCCCATGACGAGTGATGACCGGCCTCAGCGGCCCTGCATCTCCCGCACGTGCCGGTAGGCGGCTTCCTGCATGAACTTGGACGCAGCAGGTGTGTTGGTGTGACCGGCGAGCACGTCCATGTGGATGTCCTTCGGCATCGTCAAGGCATTGTAGGCGGCATACACGCTGGTCGGCGGACAGGTGGTGTCGATGAAGCCCACGGTGACGGCGGCTCCGCGGCACGTGGTACGCGTGGCGAAGTTCACGCTGTCAAAGTATTGCGCGGCCTGCAGCGCCGCAGGCTCAGGCTCCCCCTCGCTATTCAGCGGCACGAGTTTCGGCCAGCCGGCGATGCGATTCGCCATGCTGCCGGAGTGATCGCAACCGGCTGGCACTCCGGCACAGAAGAATGAAACCCGGGGATCGAGCCCTGCCGCCGCGAAGGCCTGAAATCCGCCCTGGCTGCTGCCATAGACGATCAGCGTCTTCCCGTCCCACTCCGGCTGCGCGGCGAGGAAGTCGATGGCGCGGAGTAGGCGCAGAAACATGCCTTTAAAGTAGCACTGCTCGCGGTCCGTGTTGCCACGCGTGCGGTAGTCCTTCAGCTCTCCGGCAGCCAGAGCGTCGTAGAACGCCTTCGGCTTTCCATTCGGCAGGCCGTGGGCGTTGATGTCCAGCGCCAGCATGCCGCCCTCGCGCTCCGCCCATGAGATGCTGCCGAGGCTGGAACTGCGCACCCCGGCTCCGTGGACAAAGAGAATGGCCGGCAGCGATTTCGGCTTCGCTCCCTTCGGACGACCGAAGTAGCCGGAGACGGGCTGTCCCACGCATTCGATCTGCACGTCAAAGGCCTCCGTGCTTTTCGCGGCGCTGCTCACGGGCGTCAGCACGGACTTCAGCGGGATCTTGGCCAGCGCCGCTTTTTGAGAATCCCAGAACGCATCGAAATCCTCCGGCACCGGCAGGCTCGGTTTCAGTTCCAGCGGGTCGTAGCCCGCGGCGGCGATGGCACCCGCTTTTCCGCTGTTCACACGCAGCTGGAGAAATCCGGGCTCATTGAGCTTGCCGATGACCGACGCACGGCCGGCTTTCACCATGAGCGTCTGCGCGGGCTGCGGCTGCACGCCATCTTTTGAGAAGACGCAGGTGACCTTTCCGTCCGACATCGGCTTGCCGTTTTCGCTGACCTCGATGTTGAAGGTGACGTTCTCACCTGCCTTGTAGAGCGCATCCGTGCGGTCCGTGACCGCCTTGATGGCGATCTGCGGCGTCTGTGCACGGAGCAGACCGGCAGTGCAGGTCAGATAGAAGAGGAGTGTCCAGGATTGCATGGCGGAATGCATCGGCGGCGCGAGGCGCGAATCAATCTTCATCTGCAAAGGGGCATATCACGCTTGATCGACAGGGAGCGTGCTCCATCCTGCCCCAGCCAAAACCCCTCATGGCCGGAAAACGCGGATGTCTCAAACCCTTGCTGCTGCTCGCCCTCATGGGTGCGCTGCTACTCTGGCTTGTCGCAGAGGTGTTTTTCAATCTGAACAGCAATCTCGTGGCGCTGAGCGTGCGCGAGTCTTCCCAGCCGCTGCTGATTCTGACCAAGCGGGGGGAATGGAAGCCCGCCACTGCCATGACTGCGGCCGACATGGGCACCGCCATGGTGGAGCGCCACAAGGAGCCGGGCATGCGCTGGAGCACGCTCAAAGTGAGGCGCCGGGGCAATGTCCTGGCGCAGGCGGCGCAGGCGGTCTTCGGCGCTGAAGTGCATGTCATCGTCCTGACGCCGGACCTGTTCGATTTCATGACTTCCTTCCAGCCCGGCTTCGCACTGACGACGGCCCGTGAGCGCATGTCTCACGACAATCTCTGGTTCTCCATCACTTCGAATTTCCGAGATCCAAAAGGACGCCCCATGGGCTGGGTGTATCACCAGGGCCGCAGGGTCAATTCACCCTTTGGCGACTGGAGCGGCTGTTTTTTCGTCAAGGACGGACGCCCTGGTTCGGCCCCAAGTCCCTCCTCACCGACGTGCCGGGCCTGATCCAGGAAGGATCGCAGGTCTATCCCTCCGTGATGAAAAATCACACCGTCTTTTCCTACGTGGACCTGAAGCCGGACGAGCACTTCGACGGCTCCAAGATCTCCTACCGCGCCCTCGGCGGCACCCGCCGGGACGGCGCCATCGTTTTCGTCCTCTCAGGTGACGGCGGCGTCATGAATGTGAGTGAAGTCACCGAAATCGCCCGCAAGATCGACGTGCAGCATGCCACGCTGCTGGATGGCGGACGCGCCCTGCAGTACTCGATCCGCACCGACGACGGGCCGTGGCATTTCCACGCCTTCAACACCGAACTGCCCTTCACGCACAAGTGGCTGGAGCGGCAGCGTTCCCCGGTTTACATCGGCGTCCGCCGCAAGGCGCCCCTCATCCTGGTGGACTGATCAGGGCCGGTGCAGAGGCACCATCGGCAGCGACCACTCCCGCGCACCAGCGGGAATGTCACCGAGCTTCAAATGCATGGGCGCGGCAGGAATCGCGAAGCTCATGTTCGCCAGCCGGCGGATGTCCGGCTTCGCCGCCGCAGCGGTCAGCGGCTTGCCATCAAGCTTCGGCACAAAACCGGTCGAGCCGCGGGAAAGCACCGGATCACCTCCCAGCTCGGCCCGGGGCTCGATGCGCGTCCAGAAATTCGCGGACCAGTAGTCCCCCTTCCAGGAGCGATTCACGCTGACCGGCACATAGATGGCATGCCGGTCAAAGAGCACCTCTGGCACGTAGCGGCTGCCTACGCGGCTGGCCAGCGGCGGATTCAGGGGGTCGGGACGGCTTTCGGTGGATTCGATCAGATACTCGATGTCCCCCAGCTTCACGACGCACCAGGCATGGCCGCCGAGATCCCCGTACCGGCCCAAGGCCACCCGCACCTGAAAACCGCATGACGTGAGCCAGTCGGCCAGAAAGATCGACGAATCCTCGCAGTCGCCGCGCTGCAGCCGCTGCGTCTCGTCCGCGAACTGCCAGCTGTCCATCTGCTCCTTGCCCGCAAAGCTGCTGCCAGGCTTGGCGCCGGGATCGTTCGCATAGACGCAGTGGTTGTGCACGGCGTTCCAGATCGTGAAGAGCTGCGCCACGCGGTTCTGTTTTTTGGAAAACACCGCCGGTGGTGCATAGCCGGTGAGAAACTCGTTCACATAGCGAAACTTCCCGTCGCTGTCCGCCGCGACCACCGCGTACTTGCGGCGGCACTTCGGGCATTCCAGAGCCATGCTCCGCTGTTCGTTCGAGAGCTTCATGAAATGCGGCTGCTTGCAATGCACGCAGCGGTTAAAGAAGGGCTCAGCAGCCGATTCCGTCAGGCCCTCGGGGGTGAAGTCCTGCAGCCGCTGCCCCATCACCAGCAGGGCCTCATGCATCAGCCCCCCCGCACGCGTCCTCAGGGCCACGCCCATGTGCGTCATCTCCGGCTGCGCCCGATGCGTGTACTCGTGGAAGCGCTGTAGCAGCTCCCGCAGGCTCGGGCTGCTGGCGGAGCAGACGGACACCCGGTAGTAGCGGGGCATGCCATTCTGCACGAACTCGGTGACCTTGTTCAGATCCGCCGTGTCGATCTTCGCGAATTCTTTGTCGAGCCACAGTTCGAGCTCCGGGTCCACGCTCAACGCCTGCGACTTGGCAGCCATGCGGGCGTA